>DHQK01000027.1:0-37453 GCA_002411085.1 Marinilabilia sp. UBA5340
TTTTTACTTCCCATGCAGGCGCCAAAATAATAAAAACACTCAACTTCAATCACTTACATTCAATGACTATGACAAAAAAAATATTTTATCGATGGTCAATAGTAAAAATCAAAATAATCCAGAATAATGATTCACTGTTTCAAATCACAAAACAACTTCCTCAATAAGAACACATCACAAGCACAATCCTCAAAAAACAAATTAGAAAGGCAGGCAAATTCTCTCCAAACAGTATTGAAGCAGCAATTTTAATTACCCGACCCCTGATGCAGAAAAACTAAGTAGTAAGCGGCAGAATAATCTTAGCACTAAAGAATATCAGTATTATTGTCAAAATACCGGTAAGAATAATCAACCTGAGTGAAGGTTTTGAAAACTCACGCTTCCCAATGGTAGGTAAAATATCTTCCTGCAAAGGCATGAACCTGGAAGTAACTTTCTGATATAACCAATACACAAACCAGCCAATAAAAGAACCCAGTATCAGCCCACCAAGAATATCCCCAGGATAATGCACTCCCATATAAATCCGGGAATAACTATTAAATGCAGCCCAAAACAGAATAAAAAAGCTATACCAGCCAAAACGAAATAAAAGTAATGAAAACACTGCTAACCCAAAAGAATTGGTAGCATGAGAAGAAACAAATCCAAACCGGCCCCCTTTTTTACCGTTTATCAGATCTACCATTCCCTGCAGAGCAGGTTCATGGGAGGGCCTGAAACGCTCAAATCCTTCTTTAAAGATATTGGTAGATATCTGATCACACAACAACACCATTACCCCCAAAAATACAATGGTAATAAACCCTTTCGTTCCCTGATTCCTGAAGATAGCATACAGAATCATTGCATACATGGGCACCCAGATTGTCTTGCTGGTGATCAACCAAAATACATTATCAAAAAACGGCGATGTAAAGGAGTTAAAATAGAGCAACAACTCCTGGTCTAATTGAATTATTGTTTCCACGTGGTTTTTTTATCAAAGAAAATAAAAATATCTCATTTTGCAATATCCATACCAGTTGAAAAATAACAACGAAAAAAAGGAGACCAAAAAGAAAAAAAGCTAAGGAGTTTAAGGAAATAGTTATTTTCAAAAATATATATGTAAATTTGTGCCCGCAACAGGAACTAGTTTCAATGAAGAAGAGCGCTTTATACATCATCAATCCCGCTTCGGGCATAGGACGCCAGAAAGACATGGCAAAGCTTATCCGAAACGAGACGGACAATTCACGTCTGGACATTGAAATTGTTTTTTCTGAATACCCCGAGCACGCATACGAATTAAGCAAAAAGGCGGCAGGGAATTACGACATCGTAATTGCTGTTGGTGGAGATGGCACCGTCAATGAGGTAGGCCGTGGATTAATCAATTCAAATACTGCCCTTGGAATATTGCCTACCGGATCGGGAAATGGGCTGGCACGTTTCCTTCAAATGCCTTTTAAAGTCAACAAATCACTGGAAGTCATCAACCACGGAAATATAAAGTCGATTGACGTAATCAAAGTCAACAGCTATTACTCACTGAACGTTGCCGGAATCGGATTTGATGCTTTTATCAGTCACCGTTTTGCCCACAAGAAGAAAAGAGGCCCATTGGCTTATATGCAACTCATATCTAAAGAGTTTCCAAAATACAAATCAGAATTCTATTGCCTTGATATCGACGGTGAAATCATAGAACTGGATGCTTTTCTAATAAGTTTTGCAAACTCCAGCCAGTATGGAAATAATTTCCACATAGCCCCACAAGCCCGCATCGACGACGGACTTATCGATGTTTGTCTGATTAAAGATTTCCCAAAATATACAGCACCGGCATTGTTGATTAGCCTTGTAGATCAATCTATAGATAAAAGTAAATACGACAAAATTGTAAAAGCCCGCAAAGTAACGATTTCTCACTCTAAACCACTGCAAGGGCACGTTGACGGAGAGCCTGTTGACCTGGGGAAAAAGGTAAATATTGAAATTATGCCTCTGGCCTTAAAAGTAGTTATTCCCCCAATTCATTTAAGACAAACATCCAATATTCTCCAGCCATTAATGGAAATGATACCTCTTGGGATGTAATTGAAACATTAGCCCATCCAACTTTAGACAATTAAAACAGCATCTTCTCCTCTGATTCTGAGTCAACCAACACACTTTTGACCCTAATTTGGGGACAAAAACCATGAATGGACACAACATCCGTATCCATCTTTCTTTATTCATCCCTTTATAATACTGAAATTTTCTATCAGGGAAACATGACCTATATCAACCAAACAGCCTCCCGGTATCACAAATTGCCTATTTTACTATACACCAATTCATTAACAATCAAATAAGCAAAAAACAATATCAAAAAAAAGACTCTCATGTATTTTGAAATACATATTTTTACACTACTTTTGTAATAGGATTGATAGTATAAATTTTATTTTATGAACAAATATGCATTACACACTGTGCTGGTGATTGCTATATCATTGATATGCACCACGTCTATCAAAGCACAAAGCCTGACTTTGACAGGCAACAATAATAAAGTAACGGTAGAAGGAACATCTTCGGTACATGACTGGGATATGGTTCTGAGCCAATTCAAGGCTTCCGGAGAGTACAATGGATCTGGAGAATCAACAACCATCAAACAGGCAGCCTTCGAAGCTAAAGCCGAAAACTTGTCAAGCGACAATTCCCTGATGGACAAAAAGGCCCATGATGCCCTGAAAGTAAAAAAACATCCGGAAATATCGTTTCAGCAAATTGGGGAAGTGAAGGTTCCTGCTTCCGGAAACAAATCGTTATCCATCAAAGGAAATTTGACTATTGCAGGAAAAACCAATGAGGTAACAACACCTGTAAGAGTAAGTAATTCTGGTGACAAAGTGGCTATTGAAGGCACAGCCACCATCAAAATGACAGATTTTGACATGGAACCACCTACAGCCATGTTTGGAACCATTAAAGCGGGCGATGAAGTAAAAGTGCATTTCACATTTGAATTCACAAAATAAAGTGAAATCTCAATAGCCTTTTTGATACCTGGCCTTATCCTTCTTTTAAATAAAAGCAGACTGGAATCAAATTTTGCATTACAAATATTTTAATTTAATCAGACATGAGAATAAAATATTCATTTTTAATGGCTTTTTTGCTTATGGGACTAACCTCATGGGCACAAAGCAACAGAGACTTCAACAATTTCAGACATCCCGATCAAAGGGGAATTAACGTTTTTGAAGCTCCCAAAGATACTGCCGACAATTTTGACGGGGTGAATGTGAGAATTGGTGGTGCATCTACCATACAGTTTCAGGCTATCGATCATGAAAACTCAGGAAACGTTGAACTGATCGAGATAGGAGACAACTTCAATCTCGCAACAGCCAACCTGGATCTTGATGTACATCTCTACGATGGGGTAAAAATGCATTTGCGCACCTATTTATCATCACGCCATCACCCTGAGCCTTATGTAAAGGGAGGCTACTTCCAGATCGACAAACTGGATTTTATCCGTGAAGGTTTTATGGCCAATCTGATGGAAAAAGTAACCATCAAGATCGGTCACATGGAGAACAATTATGGTGATGCTCATTTCCGCAGAACTGATAATGCCAGAGCAATTTACAACCCGTTTGTAGGCAACCTTATCATGGATGCTTTCACCACCGAAGTTGGCGGAGAGATTTATTACCGCAGCAACGGTTTCATCGGAATGGTAGGACTGACCAACGGAAAACTAAATCAGTCCGTTACCAATCCGGGAACGACCAAAGCGTCTTTTGTCGGAAAACTGGGTTATGACAAACAGATCAATGATGATTTCCGTTTCAGACTTACCGGATCAGTTTATTCTACCGGAGAAAGTGCACGCACATACCTCTACGCTGGTGACCGTGCAGGCTCGCGATACTATTACGTAATGGAAGCCCCCGATGCCTCTGCATCAGGCAATTTCAGATCAGGAAGATGGAATCCGGGATTTAACAACGAGTTGACATCATTTATGATCAACCCTTTCATCAAACTGGGCGGACTGGAGTTCTTCGGTGTCATTGAATCTGCCAGCGGTAAATCAAACGGTGAAGCCGATACCCGCAATTTCACTCAGCTTTCAGGAGAACTAATCTATCGTTTTGGCAACAAAGAGAACTTCTACCTTGGCGGACGCTACAACACAGTAGGTGGAGAAACCGCAACAGGACAAGATGTGGACATTAACCGGGTTCAACTAAGCGGTGGTTGGTTTATGACCAAAAACATCCTTGCAAAAGTAGAATATGTAAGCCAGAGTTACGATGGCTTTACCGCTGACGACATCTTACACGAGGGTAAATTTAACGGTCTGCTGATGGAAGCAGCTATCAGCTTCTAAAACTGTTGCCTGAAGAACAGAAAATCAGAAATCATTTTTTAAAATGAGCATAAGAAACCATTCACTATCATCAGCATCACAAAAGAGCAGGATTTTTAAAAGAATAAAGTCTGTGCTTCGGCTACACTTGCCCGTGATATCGGTGATAGTGATGGTTTTTTCCTTCCATTCCTTTACTTCTCCAGGTCAACCAATGGTGTCGACGGATATACCACACCATCATAAAACCAGCATAGGCCAGTGTGATAACTTCATCAAAATTGAAGGCTCCACCAATATCAACCACTTTCATTTCGAACAGGTTTTCACCAATAAAGAGCACATCATTAAAGCTCAAAAAAATGCAGGAGAAGTCATCAGACTAAAAATACCTGCGCGGGATTTTAAGCCATCCAATCCCATGATGTATAATGATTTTCTGGAACTTATCAAAGCATCAGAATATCCGTACATTAATATCACTATTTTCATGGATGAAACACGACTTCCTGCAGGCCCGGAAAAAATTGTCACTCCCAAAATAAGAGTAGGTCTGGCTGGAGAAACCAGCACTTATGAGATTCCAGGCGAAACGCACAAATGTAAAACGAACGCAACTCACATCCAGGGAAAAATAAAAATCAACCTGCAGGATTTTAATCTGGAACCGCCAACCAAATTCATGGGCATGGTAAAAGTAAATAATGAAGTTTTTATTAACTTTGGCCTTACTTTAAACAGGTAAAAATCAGAAGCATTGAAATTCAACACCAAAACACGGTACGGACTGAGGGCCATGATGGAGATTGCACGGGAAACTGATAACGACGGCATTTTCCAGAAAGATATTGCTGAACGTCAGGATATTTCAAACAAATACCTGGATCACATCATCTATGGCCTGAAAGTAGCCGGACTAATAAGCAATGTGAGAGGAAAAAAAAGTGGTTATATTCTCACCCGCCCTGCCAAAGAAATAACCATTCTGGATATCAATAACGCGTTTGAACCGGGCATTTGTGTAATTGATTGTATTGCGATGAATTACAAATGTGAAAGGGAAAACTCTTGTTCGGCAAAAAACTTCTGGACAGGCCTAAACGATATGATTATCAATTACTTTAAAAGTACTACACTTCAGAATTTGCTTGAACAGCAAATTGAACTGGAAGAAAAAAGCAAAAAACAGGCCTGATCAATAAGTTAAATTTTTAGCGATTATTCCCCCAGGTGAATCACCTCTCCAAGCGTTACTTCATATAAAGGCTCCCCCATTGTGATGGATGTTTCCGGATTGCCCATATAAAACACATTTCCGGAAGAATAGACATCAACGCTCAGGTATTCCAAAGCTTTTACATAAGAAGCATTCACTGATCTTTGCACCAAACGAACGGTTTTTGCTTCCAAATTCAATGCATCCACGGTCGTCAACCCTTCTGTTTGGGCTCTGAGTTTTTCGGCTTTGCCACTAAATACATGGTTACCCACATTGCTACCATAAGCCGATAAGGAAATCTGCCCGGCATCCACCAACAGATTACACTGTGTAAAGGTTCCACGACCATTAACCACTATTTGAAGATTATTCACCACCAATGTGTCTTCATTCGTTATCTTTGATGGAAAATTGGAAGTGATTTTTTTAAGTCCTGATACCCCAAGGGTTACCGAAGGCAGTTGTTTCTCCCTAAAACCAATCAATCCGTCGGCCTCAATTTTTAATACCGTCCCCTCCTGCTTCAGGAGAAGGCGTGGAACCAAAAAGTCCAGTCCTTCCACCACGGCAACAGAATCTGAATTATTGGTCAACACCAATTGAACAGATGTCTCTATTTCAATTTGCTCATAATGATTCAAAACAATCTCTTTTCTAACAACTTCTCCGTCCTTCAACAGCGCATCGGTATAATCACATGCCTGAAAACCTGCGACCAATATCAGCAATAAAAACCATCCTATCCTCATAGCTCATTCTTTTTATAGGGAATCCTATACCCTAAACCAAACTCCATAAATTCAGATCTGAAAAAACTGGCCTTCACACTAAAATTAGCTACCAAACGATCGGTAATCTCATGACGAATTCCCAGTCTTGGGTATACTGGTTGAGGTGGATCAATGTGCGAATAGAGATAAACGCCAACCTGTACGAAAAGAGAGGTCTTGCCCATAATCCAATGACGTCCTCCAAATGCCCCGTAGAACATACGGTCCAGATGATCCACATATTCGGTGATATTAGGATAAGCATAAGGTGCCGCACCAAAATAAACCGCATCGAATCCTGCACTCCAGGCAGATTTCACCGACCGGTACCAAATATGATTGATACTCAGACTTCCTGATGAGTAAATATTAAAATTGTAATCATTGGCCTGACTACGACCGTAACTCAAAAAGATTTGAATATCCCGGTTGTTGCGGCGTGGTGCATCCTGACGTTTTAACTTGGGCAAATCATCATCCAAGAAATGATAGCGTGTACCCAGACTAAAAGTAAGTGTATTGATTCCGTTATTGGGTTTACGTGCAGCTCCGTTGGACATGTGATTCAAGGAGGCCGAGGCATAAAGAGACCAATGATCCAGGATGCGATAGCCCGAATAAAGTCCGAAGCCTACGTAAGCGTTCAGCCGTGCACCAAAAATCTGATTCCACGGATTCTCCTGCGGATCAAAGGGATTATTGGTGTACCCCAATCCCATGGCCACCTTGTTTTTGAGGGTAAAACGCGGTGTGCGAACAATAGGAAAATGAAGGTAAGGATAAATAGCCATCCCTTGTCCGTAAATATCCGGATTGCCATAAGAGTTGTAAAAAAAACCAACACCCACTTCCGGGTAATTATAATATTGTTGCCATCCGGCACGATCGAACCGCCACAGTCCGTAATTGATTTCCAGTCCACGTGAAAAATCATCAATAAAATAGATCATATTGGCATGATGCGGAATGACAATACCATGATGATAGAGCACACTTATATGCTCCTGATTAGGCGGTAATCCTACCTCAGAAGCACTTGCATACTGTGCATGCAGACCTCCGGAAGACAACAAAAACAGGGACAAAATAACAAGTAACCTTTCCTTCACAATAACAGATCTTTAAACAGCTGATATAAATCAGATGCAAAAATGCACATTTTCGACGGAACCAAAAACCAACTGCTCATATTTTAGTATCTTTGCACCCGAAAATAGAAGACAGTTCGAAACCATCCTGTCTATAAACAAAACTATGGGCCATGGACTGCATGCGCAAAAATGCTGTAATGCCGGGGATGCTTATTTTCTATACCCGACAGTTCTGCTTTTGCAGGAGAGGTCTCTCCAAAGAATTCCATTCCCTTTAGTTTTTCAGGATTGTATCAGACTGTGTTGTTTTAATTTTTTTTGCAATGAAACAAGCAGTAGTATTATTATCGGGAGGACTCGACAGTGCCGTAACACTATACCTTGCCAAATCCAGAGGATTCAATGTACATGCCCTCTCTTTCGATTATGGTCAGCGCCATGACCGTGAATTACAGGCAGCAAAAGCGATTGCTGAAAAAGCCGGCGTAGAAGCACATAAGATAGTGACACTCAAACTGGATCAATGGGGAGGCTCCTCACTTACAGATAAAAACATGGACGTAGAAAACGGGGATGTGGATCGCAAAGACATCCCGGTGACTTATGTTCCGGCCCGTAACATGGTTTTTCTTTCGGTAGCGGCCTCTTACGCAGAGGCAATTGGTGCCCGGGATATCTTCATCGGTGTCAGTCAGGTGGACTATTCCGGATATGTGGATTGTCGTCAGGAATTCATAGAGGCCATGGAAAATGCCGTCAATAAAGGTACTGTTATGGGAGCTGCAAAAAACCAGCCTATCCGCATTCATGCTCCCTTTGTACACAAAACCAAATCGGAAGAGATACAACTGGGGGCTGACATGGGTGTTCCTTTCGAACTCACCTGGAGTTGCTACCGTGGAGGGGAAAAGCCCTGTGAAACCTGCGATAGTTGCCTGCTACGGGCAAAAGCCTTTGAAGAGGCTGGTATTGAAGATAAAGCATTGAAAGCATGAGTAAGATTGTATTGGCCAACGAAGGGGTCTTCCCCATTACGAAAGACCAAAACGGAAACCAGATAAAGACGACTCCAGCCACCGGTATGCACACATCCGGAACTATCCAGGGCGAAGGCAAGCTGGCCGGTGTTCCATCACTGTTCATCCGCCTGGCTGGTTGCAATCTGCGGTGTATGTGGTCGCTGCCCAATGGTGCTCTTTGCCGTTGCGATACACCCTATGCCTCATTCGAAGCAGAACAGGATCTTCAACTTAACCCGGAGGAGATATTTGCGCTGGTGAGAAACAACATCAGCAACCTCAACCACCTGGTTCTGACAGGCGGAGAGCCCATGCTTCAGCATAGGCATCTGGCACCTCTGGCCCATCGCCTCAAAGAGGAATTGAAGCTGCACCTGAGCATTGAAACCAACGGAACCCTCTTTTTCGAAGATGTAGCCCAACATATCGATCTTTTCAGCATTTCACCTAAACTTTCGAACTCCAATCCTTCGGACAAAAAAAGAGCTGCCTATAATTTACAGCCCTCCGGCCCTTTGTCCTATCATGCCGAAAAACGCAGAAACATTGAAGTACTTCAAAAATTCATCGATTTTTGCAACGCTACCGGCAAAGAGTTACAACTTAAGTTTGTGGTGGGACAACCAAGTGATTACAAAGAAATAAAAGAGGATTTCCTGGCCAATCTGCACAATTTGAATCCGGCAGATATCATGCTGATGCCTCTGGGCGCTACCCGGGAGGAATTAAAAACAACTTCGAATATGGTAGCCGAAATGGCCATCAGCAACGGATGGCGTTTTGCACCCAGACTACATATCGATTTATTTGGTTCAAAAGCCGGCGTGTAACCATCAAACAATTAGCTCTTCCTTTTTTAATCAGAAAAAAATGAACAACGAAGCCAAATACCTGGGAAAAGTCACAAAATACCCGAAACAGTATGCACCCCAGGTGCTGCTTCCCGTCCCTCGTTCACTCAATCGTAAAATATACGATATAAATGAAGAGAACCTCCCATTTACCGGTTTGGATGTCTGGCATGCTTATGAATTGAGTTTCCTCACCGGCAAGGGGTTACCTGTAGCCGGACTTTTAAAAATCATCTATCCGGCACACAGTCCCAATATTGTGGAGAGTAAATCTTTGAAACTATATCTGAATTCGTTTAACATGGAACGGTTTGGAACAAACTCCGGAGAAGCTACAGCCAAAGTGCTTCAAACCATAAAAACTGATTTGGAAAGGGTTATAGAGACCAATGTTGAAATCTCTTTTTTTTCAAAAGAAAGCTCCTCTGAAGCAGATTTTTCAGAATATGAGATTCTGGAAAAGCTAGCTGGAATTGAAAATATTGAGTTCTCCCAATACGCTGAAGCTCCGGAATTATTAGTAGCTGAAACAAACTCACAGCAGAGAACCCTTAAAGCGGCCACTCACCTACTTCGCAGTAACTGCAAAGTAACCTTCCAGCCCGACTGGGGAAGTGCTTTTATCCATCTGAAAGGCAAGCATATTCCCCAAAAATCTGCTTTATTGCAATACCTGGTCTCCATCCGTAATGAAAACCATTTTCATGAAGAAATCTGCGAAATGATCTACAAAAGACTTTGGGATACTTTTCTACCTGATGAATTGATGGTTGCTTGCGTCTATACCCGCCGCGGTGGCATTGATATATGTCCGGTACGAACCAACTCGCCGGGTCTTATGCCAGTAAACCTCACAAACAAGCTTAAGCTAATGACAAAATTGCTCAGACAATAAGATCGGGGGGGTGAGTTTCGGGTTTCTGTTTTTAGGTTTCGGGTTGAGTTACCTCTTTCTGAAATGGAACAGCCCCGGAGGGGCCGCAGTATGGTAGAAAAAATGTTGTAACACAAAAAACAAAGCCCCGACAAGGGTAACACGCCCGAAGCAAAAGGTTGAAAATAAATGCTCTGACATCGGACTCTGTATTCTGGAGGGCTATATCTCTTATATGAATAAATTAAAAACTATCCCGGCAGAACGTCACTTTACTCTTTCTTTCCTTTCAATTCCTTGGGATAAACAAACATTTCTGTACGGCCTATCCCGGCTTTGAGCTCACTCCACTCGGAAACAGAAAAAGCAATAACAGCAGTAGCCGATGTTGGGAAACGGAAGAAATTATCTCCTGCAAACTGGATAGCCAAAAGTGCAATATCGGGGTTATGCCCCACAACCATAACGGTTTCTTTGTCTGATGCCAGAGAAGAAACTTCATTCACCAGCTCTTCCAGAGAAAAACCATCATAAATAAAAGGAACCTCTTTAATATCGGATTCGGGAATACTAAAAGCGCCGGACATGATCCGGGCGGTCTGAAGTGTACGGCGGGCCGGACTTGAAATAATCAAGTCCGGAACCATATTTTTCCCAATCAGATGATCCGAAATCATCCGTGCATCTTTATGTCCTCTTTTCTTTAACTGACGGTTAAAATCACTGTCTGCATCGGTCAGAGGCTCCGTTTTGGCATGCCTGACCAGTATTAATCTTTTCATCCGTTTAAATTTTTTTTATGCTGCCGATGAACTCATAGATCTTTTGTACATGCACTTTTTGGCAAGTTTGAGAAATCAAAGTTCCATGCTCGTTTCATTCATAAAATGTTCACTTAAGTTATTGGCTGAATGGAACTCGTTCTGAAGAACCGAAACGAGTTCCATAACAAACAATTAATATTTCTTCACCGAAGGCACCAGTTCAGCAATTTTCAACACCACCTCCATGGCTTTTTCCAGCGAAGGCACGGGAAGAAACTCAAAACGACCATGAAAATTCAATCCACCTGCAAAAATATTGGGCGTTGGCAATCCCATAAATGCCAGTCGCGCCCCATCAGTCCCTCCCCTTATAGGCTTAATTTTTGGGACTACTCCCACGTCTTTCATGGCCTGTTCTGCCAAATCTACAATATACTTCACAGGTTCTATCTTCTCACGCATATTGTAATACTGATCTTTAATTTCCAATTCCATGGCACCTTCACCAAACTCGTGATTCACTTTACGCACCAAGTGCTCCATCTCCTTTTTCCGGTCTTCGAAACGGTCACGCTTAAAATCTCTGATAAGAAACTGCATCTCAGTTTTTTCCACATCACCGTTGAAAGACATTAAATGATAGAAACCCTCATATCCCTCAGAATGTTCAGGTGTTTCATGACGAGGAAGCATTGCAACCAACTGATTGGCTACACGTATAGAATTGCGCATCTTACCGCGGGCATATCCCGGATGCACATTGCGTCCATGCGCTATAACTTTGGCCATAGCTGCATTGAAATTTTCGTATTCCAGTTCTCCAATCTCTCCACCATCAATGGTATAAGCGAAGTCAGCACCAAATTTCTCTACATTAAACAAATCGGCACCTTCTCCAATTTCCTCATCAGGAGTGAATCCAACTCTGATTTTTCCGTGCTTTATCTCCGGATGCTTAATCAAATACTCCATAGCAGAAACAATCGCAGCCACTCCCGCTTTATCGTCAGCTCCAAGAAGCGTATTTCCATCTGTAGTGATCAGCTGTTGCCCAATATAATGCTTAAGTTCAGGAAACTCAACGGGTTTCATTACGATGTTTTTTTCTGCATCCAGGATAATCTCTCCGCCGTCGTAATCTTCAATAATGCGTGGAGATACATTTTTGCCGGAAAAATCGGGACTGGTGTCGACATGGGCAATAAAACCCACCACCGGCACTTCCTTTTCAATGTTAGACGGAATGGTAGCCATTACATAACCATTATCATCCAACTCAACATCCTCCATTCCTATTTCTTTCAATTCCTCGGCCAGATCGCGTGAAAAAACCATCTGACCTGGAGTACTGGGTGTCAATCCTGTATTTGGATCCGACTGCGTATCAAATTTTGTGTATTTAAGAAATCTGTCAACTATAGAAGTCATAATATTACTTTTAATTTGTTTTTTGCAAGATAAAAAAAAGAGACGAACTCTTTATTGAGGTACGTCATAATATTGGTTTGAGGTTGAAGGTGAGATTGAGGTTGAGACCTTAGTTAAAATAAAGCGGTAATCAAGTATATACAGATCGTTAGTTTATCAGAAGTTAGAGGTTAGAGGTGAAAAAATCGTATAACATTGACATTCTGAATTTTATCGTAAACATTCATTTAAACTTAAAGATTTAATTTCCAAAACTTTGAAATAGCCTAACGAACTATTGAACTATAAATCTCAACAAAAAAGCCCGGACGACAATAGATCCGGGCTTCTTACTACTAAAATTATACCAATATTTCTCAATAAGCACGTGCAAAAACGACCATTCTCTCTGATGGTTTCCCTGTGACCATACATTTACCAGGCTCTTGGGGGCCATCAATAGGAATACAACGAACAGTGGCTTTGGTTTCCTGTTTGATTTTCTCTTCTGTCTCTTCGGTACCGTCCCAGTGGGCCATAATAAAACCACCTTTCTCATCGAGCACCTTCTTAAATTCATCGTAGGTCTCCACAGTACGGGTGTTGGCTTCCCTGAAATTAACTGCACGCTGATAGATGCTTTTCTGAATTTCGTCAAGTAACCCTTCAATATGATTTTCGATTCCTTCCACGTCAACAATCTCTTTGGTCAGGGTATCCCGACGAGCAAGTTCAACGGTTCCGTTCTGAAGATCACGAGGCCCGATGGCAATACGCAAAGGCACTCCCTGCAATTCGTACTGGGCAAATTTCCATCCGGGCTTGTGCTTGTCATCGTCATCCACTTTGACAGAGATTCCCAACTTCTTCAAATTGGCAGCAATTTCATCACACTTTTCCACGACCTGCTTTAGCTCTTCTTCTTTACGATAGATCGGCACAATAACCACCTGAATTGGTGCCAGTTTTGGAGGCAGGACCAAACCATTATCATCGGAATGAGACATAATCAATGCTCCCATCAGACGGGTAGAAACGCCCCAGGAAGTAGCCCACACGTACTCTTCTTTACCCTCTTTGCTCTGATATTTTACATCAAAAACTTTGGCAAAATTCTGACCCAAAAAATGGGAAGTTCCCGACTGCAAGGCTTTACCATCCTGCATAAGCGCTTCAATTGTAAGGGTCTCCACCGCACCGGCAAAACGCTCGCTGGCAGTTTTATACCCCTGCAATACCGGCATTGCCATGAAGTTCTCAGCGAAATCAGCATAAACCTTCAGCATTGTTTCAGCCTCCTCCAATGCCTCCTCCCTGGTAGCATGAGCAGTATGCCCTTCCTGCCATAGAAACTCAGCAGTCCGCAAAAACAATCGGGTACGCATCTCCCATCTAACCACATTGGCCCATTGATTTATTTTTATAGGAAGATCACGATACGACTGGATCCAGTCTTTATAGGTATTCCAAATAATGGTCTCCGAAGTCGGCCGCACGATATATTCCTCTTCCAACCGGGCTTCCGGATCTACAACAACTCCGTTTCCATCAGGATTATTTTTTAGCCGGTAGTGAGTGACCACAGCACACTCTTTGGCGAATCCCTCCACATGATCAGCCTCCTTACTAAAAAAGGATTTGGGAATAAAAAGCGGGAAATAAGCATTCTGATGACCTGTTTCCTTAAACATGTCATCCAAAACCCGTTGCATTTTTTCCCATATAGCATAACCATAAGGCTTGATAACCATACAACCGCGCACAGCAGAATTCTCGGCCAGTCCGGCCTTAATTACCAAATCGTTGTACCATTGAGCATAACTCTCTTTTCTTGGGGTCAATACTTTTGCCATGATTGTCTTTAGTTGTTAGATATCTGATGATAAGGCTTAAATTATCCAAAGCCATCAACAAACATAAATAAACTTTTTATATCGAAACACCCTTAATCATTAAAGATCAATGACTATTCCGAAAAGCGCCACGAAATTAATAAAAATGGGTTAACTTTTTGTTATTTTAGTCTCCTAAATTGCAGAGTTTATTGATGTTTACAACATAAACACTCCAAACAACAATTATGTCGACACCATACCTCCTTTTTATTGTTGGGTCATCGGTTATCTTGCTCCTGTTTTTTGTTCTTAAGCTCAAGATCAGTGCCTTTATTTCGTTGCTGATTGTTTCCATCTACGTGGGGTTCCTTTCCGGAATGCCGCCCGAAAGGATTATCACCAGCATCCAGGAGGGAATGGGAGGAACACTGGGTTTCGTGGCAATAGTTGTGGGACTTGGAGCCATATTCGGACAGATGCTTGAAAGCTCAGGAGGGGCATTCGCTCTGGCCCGCACTCTGGTAAGAAAATTTAGCCAGAAACGGGCCCCTTCAGCCATGGTATTGGCTGGATTCATTGTTGCCATCCCGGTATTCTTCGATGTCGGCTTTATCATTTTGGTTCCTATCATTTATGCACTGGCCCGAAACACCGGCAAATCATTACTGTTTTATGGGATACCACTTTTGGCAGGCCTGGCAGTGACTCATAGTTTCATTCCCCCTACCCCGGGGCCTGTTGCTGTTGCTGAAATCATTAATGCTCAGCTGGGATGGGTTGTTTTGTTTGGTCTAATATTGGGGTTCCCGGTTGCTATTCTCGCTGGTCCTGTCTGGGGGAAATACATTTCCAAAAAAATAATGGTTTTCCCTCCTAAAGAATTCGTGGATGATTTTTCATCAAACAGTACCCCTGACGAAACAACCCAAGAGCCACCTTCTCTTCTCTTAATCGCCCTCCTTATTGGAACTCCCCTGTTTCTTATTTTATTAAATACATTAGTCGATGTTTTGGTAGATCATCAAGTATTGCAACAAACAATATTTACCCGAACAATACAGTTTATTGGACATCCCTTCTCTGCATTGATAATTGCAACCCTGATGGCCATCTATTTTTTATGCATTCGGAGAGGTATGCCACAAAACAAAATCTTAGAATTAAGTACCAAGGCCCTTGGACCAGCAGGCATAATCATATTAATTACTGGGGCAGGGGGTGTTTTCAAAGAAATTTTGATAGACAGTGGCATTGGATCAATACTTGCAGAATCGATGGCAGGCTCTTCCCTTCCACCTATTTTTTTGGCATGGTTATTGGCTTCGGTTGTGAGGGTCACTCAAGGGTCAGCAACAGTAGCCATGATTACGGCAGCTGGCATAATGGCTCCGCTCATTCATGAAATCAACCTTACAGATCCCCATCGGGCACTGGTGGTTTTGGCCATAGCATCAGGAGCCACTTTGCTTTCGCACGTTAATGACAGCGGATTTTGGCTCGTTGGAAAGTACCTGGGAATGAACGAAAAACAAACATTACAATCCTGGACTGTTATGGAATCTATTATTGCTCTGGGAGGATTGGCTACGACCATGACAGCGAGTCTTTTCGTATAAATATGCTACAAAGAAGCAAAGCACAATAAACAAAAACAAAAGTCAACTGTCCAAAGTCAAGAGACGAAGCCTATAAATTCTTTAGCAAGGAAAACGAATTTTGATAATTTAAATTACACTGACCCGACTTCACCAACACCCCAACAAGCAGCATAAAATCAAAAATATAACAGAAAACCAGCACCTAATTTCCGGGAACACCACTTCACGAAAGAAACATTTTTTAACAACAATCCAAAATATCGATCTTTTGGTATAAATTTTGCTTCTTAAAAATAAAGAAACAAACAGGAGGATGCCTTATGAAAAACCTATTATTAACAACAACCGCAGTTTTTTTGCTGATAGTGGCAGGTGGATGTACAACTACAGGCCAAATGGCATCAACCGGAGTATATTATGATGATATTTATTATGCACCGGACTTGACACAAGAGAATAAGGAGCAAGCATTTGCTCCGGTGCCTTCCATTGCCAAAGAAGAGCAAAGACAACAGAGGAAACAGGAAAATCAACAAATCCAGGAGTACGAAAGAAGTAATCTTGCCAGAGAGCAGGAGGATGTACGTGATTTTTCAGAAATACAGCAAAAGTACGCTTCCATACTTGCTGATGAGCAAACAGAGGAGGTAGACACCCTTATTTATTACAATGATGAGACCGGATACTGGGCAGGTGGGTTTGACGGAAGCTCAATGGATCGTGATTATGCCGAGCGACTGATTCGCTTCCATGGGCCATTTAACAGAATTCCTTATTATTCCCCGTTATACAACCAGTTCGTTTATTTCAATGACCCTGACTGGAATGTATACGTCGACGGCAACTATGCTTATGCATTCCCGACCTGGAGCAACCCCTGGTATGACAGCTACCGTTTCAACCGCTGGTCAAGCCCATGGAGCTTCTCCTTTGGTTATGGTTCCTATTGGGGTTATTCGTCCTTTAGCAACTGGTATGGATACGGATATTACGATCCCTTCTATGATCCTTACTATTATGGATGGGGATATTATCACAGACCCTATCACAGCTATTGGCACCAGCCGTATTATCACCATCATTATTACAGCCATAACAAACCCAAAGATCAAAGAAAGGTATACAACGGTATCAGACCTTCAATGAGTTCCAACACACGTTATTCAGGTACTACCTCTGCTGCAAGCAGCACTTTGAAGCGCAGCGGTAGCAGCAGCGACAGAAGTGTCAGAACAACATCCAGTGGCACAAGAATAATTCGGAATGCAGATGGAACAACCACTGTTATTAACCGGGACAATAGTTCTCAAAGACCTATTCGTGGTTCTGCAACCCTGAAATCAGAAAGCAGTACAAATAACGATCGTCAGAGAAATGTTAGCAGATACAATGGATCCGGAGCATCAACCGGGACTGTGCAGACAAGAACCAGAAGGAGTTCAGCACCAACCTACAGTCAGCCGGAAAATGCCTCCAAGCCAACATACAACAGAACCGGAAATTACACACGGCCGGCGCAGAGCAGTACACGTTCTTCTGTAAACCAGAACCTGAAATCGGGCAATAGCAGTAATTCTCGATCTAGTGCAGTTAGATCTCAAACGCGAAGCTATAATAGCGGAAGCAGTACACAACAGCGTTCAAATGTACGCACACGCAGCTATACACCTTCGCAGCGTAGCTCAGGCACATCATCGTCCACCTACACACCAAGTCGATCCAGCACCAGGAGTAGCAGCTCCTATTCAGGTAGCAGCTCTTCTTCATCATCACGGAGCAGTGGCTCGTCCAGTGGAAGTTCGAGTCGTGGTGGCCGTAGATAGTACCGCGCAAATTAAGCACAGATAGAATGCTGAAATGATGACCCTTGGGGGATCACAAAATTTGCATCCTCTTTTCATAATCAGATCCATGCTTCCGATAAACCCGGGAGCATGGATTTCTAAACCCTTGAATATGGCAACAATGAAATATAAAATAATCACAGGTATTTCTCTTCTATTGGCATTCAATGGAATTATCAACGCCCAAACATTAGATGATGCATTGACCTATTCCTTAACACAATCCAATGGAACAGCCCGCAGTATTTCTTTAGGAGGAGCGATGGGAGCCTTGGGGGGGGATTATTCCGCTATTTCCATCAATCCGGCTGGAATTGCTGTCTATAGAAGCAGTGAATTCTCTTTCACTCCGTCCCTTATTTTTAATCAAACAGAAAGTTGGTACGACAGGACAGCAGACAATAATGCCTACAGCAACAACACCTCAGCAAGCGATAAATTCAGTTTTCCAATCAACCACATTTCTTATGTTGGGACTTCAAGACTAATGAGGGAGGCGAACAAAGGTATTGTCAGTTCGCATTTTGCGATTGGTTATAATAGAACACAAAATTACAACAGAGAAAGTTTCATACAGGGCAGTAATATTAATTCATCTTTACTTGATGAATTCATTTATGAAGCAAACACATCCGAACTAACACCATTTCACAGTAAGCTGGCTTATGAGTCATACCTTTTGGATCCCATCTCAGAAGAAACCAACAATGGGTATTACAATGCCTTTGAATATCTTGATGACGATGGAATCCCACAATGGGGTCCTGACAATGGGCTCAATCAAAACCGAGTAATATCAGAAAGTGGTTATTCCGGGAACTTTGATCTAACTTATGGAATCAACATCAGCAATACATTATTGCTTGGAGGTACTTTTACATTGGCTACCCTTAATTACGAAAAGGACTACGAACACTATGAAGAAGTAGCTGCTTCGGACAATCAATGGAATTACCTTAATAATTATTCGTTTGCGGAGAAACTGTCAACCAATGGAACCGGAATCAAATTAAAAATAGGTGCAATTTACAAGCCCGTTCATGCAATTAGAATTGGTGCGAGTTTTCAAACGCCTACTTTTTATTCAATCAATGAAGAATTTCAAACCAGCATAAGAATTCCTGATGAATTTGTTCAACAGGTAGGAGCAGACAGAAATGTTTATGAATCAGACTATGGTGATTTCTCCTACAACTTTAGAACACCTCTCAAAGCTACTGCCAGTCTGGCGTATATCATAGGGGCAAAAGGACTTATCAGCCTGGATTATGAATATACAGATTTTGGCAATATGAAATTCAAAAGTAAGGAGGCAGCGACAAGCGATATCTCCTACCTGAATGATCTTAACAACCAAATGTCTGAGGTGTATGGTGTAACTCACAACTTTAGGATTGGAGCTGAGTACCGTGTTTTACCAGCCCTTTCGTTGAGGGCCGGAGGAGCAACCTACCAAACCCCATACAAAAATCAACTAGTAATCAACAAAGAAAATGGTTCTCAGGAAAGACTTGATATTGAAAGTGATAAGTTTGATGTAAGTGGAGGTATCGGTTACAAACATCAAAATATGACCATTGACATCGCCTACATGTACCGACAACAAACGAATATAAAGTCACTTTACTACAGCCCATACGTATCGGATGAGGCGCAATACCCTGCTGAAATCTCATCAAAAGATCACCTTCTGGCAGTGACGCTGGGATGGAGGTTTTGAATTAGAGAATTGGGAATAGAAGTTAGAAAATAGAAATTAGAGAATAGAGAAAAGCAGGATTTCTTCGAAATGAAGAAGTCCTGCTTTTTTATTACAAGAAGTTATCTACTTAGATACAAGGAAATACGAAACAACGAGACTAAAAGATTAAACTCCAATCTCAGCATCCCAAACGAACGCGCGAAGTCCCTGCATCGCTGCTTTATCGTTAAGATGATTGAGGTGTTCAAGCAATACTGCTACCCGATCTTCTTCCACTACAGTAATAATGGCCTCATTCATGGCGGGCCAGGTGTGCGTACCCTGATGGGGTTCCCCGTCCCTGGTTCCCCGTCCCTGCACCTGTGGCCATCGGGTATAACCACGAATAGCCAGCTTATCCAAAATGTGCTCTACCTTCTCGGTAAGCGCCTGATTGTATGTAATAAATACTGTCTTCATCTAAATGAGTTTTGTGTTTCGGGTTTTGAATTCCGGGTGGGGTTCCACAACTCGAAACTCAAAACCCTGAACCTTTATATGCTCTCTTCCAGCTTTGCAATTCGTTTACGCTCCCGTTTCATGCGATTGGCACCAAACATAGTATAAACCACCGGCATCAAAACCAAAGTAAGCATGGTGGAAACAGTCAATCCCCCGATAATAGCCACTCCCATAGGACGCCAGATCTCAGCCCCCTCCCCAATTCCGATGGCAAGGGGCAACATTCCCAGAATAGTGGTCAAGGTAGTCATCAGCACAGGGCGCAATCTGGATTTTCCACCTGCTACCACGGCCTGAACCAGAGACATTCCCCGGTCGCGTAGCAAATTGATGTAATCGATCAGCACTATTCCGTTTTTCACAACAATACCTACCAACATCACGGCACCAATCATTGAAATCAGGTTCAGCGTGGTTCCGGTAATGAAAAGAGCCACGAAAACACCGGTAAAAGCAAACGGTAAGGTCAGCATAATAATAAACGGCGATCTGAGTGATTCAAACTGTGAAGCCATCACGATATAAACCAAAATAATAATTAAAACCAACAACAGTCCAAGATCGGCAAAAGACTCCTGCTGATCTTCGGCTGTTCCACCTATATCAATGCCTACCCCCTGGGGCAACGAGATATTTTCTACCTCAGCATTGATCTCATTGACAACATCGGTAATAGAAGCATCATAAAGCGATCCGGTGACGGTAATGACACGCTGCCGGTTTCGGCGCTCGATGGAGAGAGGGGCCATGTATTCTTCCACATATCCCACTTCACGAATCCTGATGGCTTCTCCCTGCTGATTGTAAACCAAAATGTTTTCTATCGACTGTACGGATTCCCTGAAGGGTTCGGAAAAACGTACTCTGACATCATATTCATCTCCGTCTTCACGATATTGGGCTGCAATCAAACCGTTAATGCGGTTCCGCATTGCATTCGCGACAACCGAAGTACTGAGACCATGAATACCCAATTTTTCACGATCCAGCACAAGTTGATATTCAATTTTGGGATCATCCCGGCTGATTTCAATATCCCGAAGTCCTTCCATGCTTTCCATTTTGTCCATAAAGTGGTCGGCAATTCTTCCGGTCTCTTCCAGGTCGTACCCGGAAACAATCACTTCCACAGTGCTGGCTCCACTTCCCATGCCACCACTACTACCACCAGGGGAGATGGTATAATCTTCAATAATTGTAAGGCTGTCCAGATCTTCGCGCATGAGATCACCAATCAGGTAAATATCTCTTTCCCGCTCAGAACTATTGGATAAGCGCAGTGTAAAATTGATGATATGGGAGCCATTTTCTCCGAATGCGGAAAAAATATTCTCCTCATCGGCTACCCCTGCACTGGTGGATATCACTTCAATTTCAGGGTATTTTTCCTGCCAGATGTTTTCTATTTCACGGGCTACCTTTTGTGTCTTCTCCAACCTGAGACTCATTGGCAGCTCTACAGTAGCCTCTATTCGCGCATTATCGGCAGGTGGAATAAACTCCGTTCCCACAACAGAAACCAAAGAGATACTAGCCAGAAACAGAACAAAAGAAACAATAACTATCATAATCCGATGACGTACGGCATACCCAAGAGTTCGTTCATAAAAATTATCGAGCCATGTCAGAAACTTTTCAAATGTCCCGAACACTGAATTTGCCAGGCCCTTTTTCCTGGGAGGCATCAGTCGTAACATCTGTGAAGATAACATAGGCGTAAGGGTCAAAGCCGCAATAGTGGAAACAATCACCACCAGTGTCACAATCATCCCCAACTGCCGAAACATAATTCCACTTAACCCCTGAACCAGCGTAAGCGGGAAAAATACGGCCACAACCGTCAATGTAGTGGCCACTACTGCAAGCCCTACTTCATTGGTTCCGTAAATAGCAGCTTCACGGGGCGAACTGCCTTTTTCAATATGGTGGGTAATATTCTCCAGCACAACAATAGCGTCGTCCACAACCATTCCAATGGCAATGGACAGGGACGAAAGCGAGATGATATTCAAAGTGTTACCGGTAGTATACAGGTAAATAAAAGAAACAATAAGCGAAACCGGAATGGTTAAAATAATTATAAAAGTGGCTCGCCAGCGCCCCAGAAAAAACAACACCACCAATACCACAAATATACCGGCATACATCACAGTATTGGCCAGACTATTAATAGAGTTTTCGATAAACTCAGAGGTGTCAAAAATGGTCTCGATCTCCACGTCGGGTGGTAGATTTTTCATCAAATCCGGCAATTGTTCGCGTACTTCCCGGGCAATCTCCACCGAGTTGGCTCCCGATTGCTTTTGAATAACGATCCGGGCACCTACCCGACCGTTAGCTCTTTCATCAATTGTAGTCTCGGCCAGCGTGTCCTTAACGGTAGCCACATCCCCCAACCGGATCACCTGTCCATTAAAATTGCCCAGTACCAGATGGTTCAACTCATCGCTCGACTTAAACTCCCCTTCTACGCGCACGGGATAGGTATGACTTCCAATATCGAGGTTTCCACCGGGAAGATTCAGGTTTTCCTGACCTATTACAGCTCCGATTTGTTCCACCGACATATTGTAAGCCTCAATCTTACGAGGATCCACATTAACCTGAACCTCACGTCTGGGTCCTCCCGATAACGAAACGGCTCCCACCCCCTCGATGCGATTGAGGGGATTGACAATTCCTTCATCCAGAATTTTTGTCAACGCAGGATAACTTTCGTCTGCAGTTGCCGAAAGCAACATGATGGGAATCATGCTGGTGCTAAACTTAAAAATAATGGGTTTCTCCACCCCATCGGGAAGATAAGTTTCCAGCCTCCCCAAAGCATCCCGGATATCGTTGGTGGCCTCATCCAGATTCGTTCCCCACTCAAACTCCAAAAGCACCAACGAAGTATTGTCTTTCGAGGTGGAAGTTAATTCCTTCAGATTATTGACAGTATTAAGGTTATCCTCCAAAATCCTGGTGACATTGGTTTCGATATCCGCAGCACTCGCTCCCTGATAAAAAGTAAAAATACTCACCATAGGAGGGTCAATCTCCGGATAAAGATCAATGGGCAGGTACCTTAGGGAAAAGAGTCCCATTATAATCACTCCGGCAAATATCAAAATAACTGATATGGGCTTTTTTACTGCCTTTTCGTATATGCTCATTTCGCAATAATTAGCTAATTAACAATCCTCCCAACTACTTCACCACTTCTACATTCATTTGATCAAGCAGCCCTGCATGACCTGCCACAACGACCTCCTCATCAGCAGACAAACCATCAGTAATTTCATAAAATGAATCTACACGACGACCTGTTTTGACCACTTTACGAATGGCTTTTCCATCCTCCACTACAAAAACGAACCGATCGTTGGTTCCCTGCTGACGCTGAATAGCCAAATCGGGAACAGTCACTCTCTCCACTGTTTCGAAAACAATTTTTACACGACCAAACATTCCCGGACGGATTTTCTGATCCTGATTGGTAAACCTTGTTTCCACTGTAAAAGTGCGGGTTGCAGGATTGATGGTCGGGTGCTTCAGGAATACTTCCCCGGCAAATTCTTCCTCCGGGTAAACGTCAAGCTTCATAGAAACGGGCATTCCGGTCTTTACCAACGGGAAAAAGGTCTCCGGAATATGTACATCTACCTGCACCGGATTGATTTGCATCACCCGAAGGACACCAGCACCTGTAGCCATGGAATACATATCGCCATTTTCAAAATTACGAGTCGTTACAATACCATTGATGGGCGAAACCAACCGGGTGTTTTCTCTCAGGTTTTCAAAAGCAGAGCGCGTAACATCCAGCTCCGTACGCATCTGATCCAGCTGCTGTTGAGAGACACTCCCTGCTTTGTGAAGGGTGTCTAACCGGGCATACTCTTTTTCCAGATGGTTCAGTTGCACCTGCGTTTGCACAAGCTGGGAAGGATCCATCTGCACCAGTAATTGTCCTTTTCGTACAGGATCGCCCACCTCTACCAGAATTTCATCTATCCGTAACTGCATTGAGGGGCTGATGATATTTTGTTCGTAAGCTTCCACATTTCCTGTAAGCGTCATTTCCTGATCCACATGGCGGACTTCTGAAAAAGCAGTTTCCACTCTATGACTTTCTGCAGCTTGTTCGCTGCTATTCTTATTATCAGGCCCGGAGCAGCTTACAGCACCCAGCAGGACCATCAGAAACAGATATCGCTTTCTCAACACAATGGGTTTCATATCGTATCAATTATAGGTTTTTGGCTCTTTTTTAATTCATTACTTCTCACTAATTATCAGGCAGATTATCACCAAGCACTTTTTCATAATCAGCACGTGCAGCGAGAAAATCAAATCTCGCCTGATTCAGGTTCAATCGTGATTGCGTAAGGGCTACCTCCGCATCATTCAATTCCAGAAGCGTGCCAACGCCAGTCTCATAGCGTGTTTGAGCAATCTGGTATCCACGCTCAGCCTGCCTGACAGCCACTTTGCCCGACTCAACTTTCTCAGCTGCCGCTTCCATGGCAGAATGAGCATTGAGCAGGGATACAGATATTTGTCTTTCCACATTTTCCCTTTGAAAAGAGAGTTGCTCCAAGCTTATTTCAACCTGCTTTTCCTGATAATGCCTGGCAAAACCGTTGAATACAGGAATCTGCAATTGCAGCCCTGCCACAACAGGCTTGGCCCATGTATAATCATTGAACTGAAAATGATTGGCCTGGGCCTGGTATTGAAAATTGACAAAGGCTGAAAGAGTGGGGAAACGCTGAGCCCGGGTAAGATCAAACTGCTTGTCCAGCTGCAGCTCCTGAATGTTTAACTGGCGGATGTCGGTATTTTGAGAAATATCCTGTTCTGGTACCGACGGCATTGCTTCAATCAATTGATTAAAAGCCATCAGGTTCTCTTCAAATTTCACCGGAACATCACGCTCCAGCCCCAGCAAAATACGCAACATCCATAAAGCTACCTCTCGTCCGTTTTTCGCTTCGGTCAAAGAGGGTTCCAGGTTGCGCACCTGCACTTCCGAACGAATTACATCATACTCAGCTGCAGCTCCCTGTGCAAAAAGTTGCCTGGTATTTTCATAATTCTCACGGGCATTTTGCAAACTTCGGTGCATCACATTATAGGAATCATTGGCCAGCAGGCAGTTAAAGTAAGCTTTCTTTACCTCACTGACCATGTTGATGCGCGATTGACGAGCCGATTCCAACGCACTTTTCATTTGTACCTCAGTCATTTGAATGTTACGAAAAAGCGACATATTAAACAACGGCACAGCAGCACTAACAGAAGCTGAATAACTATTGTCTGACCCAATTTCAATAGTTGTACTGCCTCCAAATCCTGCTGCCATATCCTCCGAAAGAAACATTACCGGCTTTCTGATATTTCGGTTATAGCTTCCTTCTGCAGAAATAGACGGAATCAATCCGGCCCAGGCTTCTTTCCTGGAATAATCTACCTTTTCGATCTCTCTTTCAGCAACCTTAATGGTAGGATTTTCAGACAATGCAACATTTAATGCCTTATCAAGGGTTAAATAAAGTGTATCTGCCTCTCTCTTTTGCTGCGCTTGCATTGTTGTTCCAATTAACAAAAAGAAAAGAGCCGGAACTAAAAATATTTGAATCTCCGATTTCTTTTTCATCTTAAGTCTAATTTTCTCAGAAAATATTCTGCACAACTGTTTCATTTCGCTCAATGTATTTCATCCAATAGCCTATCCAGCACATCAACGCCCTCCCGGGTTGAAATTCCACGGGCAAAATTGAGAAACATATTCTCAAACAACTCTTTTCTGGGAAACTCCTCAACAGGGAAGGCTTCATTGCTGTGAATCAGATTTAGTTGTTCGTAAAAAATCCGGGAAACGAGTCTGGTATTAATTTGGCTCCGAACAAGCCCCTCCTTCTTTCCGCGATCAAGCAATTCCTGCAGTTGATTCTGGGCTGATTCTCTGCCTTTTTTGATCGTCTCCTCCCATACGTGTGGGTAGAGTTTTTGCATGTCTTCCAAAAACATAGGTGTAACCACATCAATACTTTCGAGTCCGTAACGGAGAATTTTAATTATTACCTCCATCACATTCATGGACTCTTTAAACATCGCATCCACGTTATGACGGTTTTCGTCAGTCAAAAAATCGACGGATGCCCTCAGAATCTCTGTCTTATCGCGAAAGATTTCATAAATCGTACGCTTAGACATCCCCACTTCATTTGCAACGTCATCCATGGTCACCCGCTTTATTCCCCTCGAATAAAACAACCGCCCGGCCCCTTTTATGATACGTGCACGTATTTCCATCATATCAGTTTTGGTAAACAAATGTAATCTGAAAACTCAAAAAACCAAAGTAGTTTTTTAAAGATTTAACTTTTCTTTAAAGAGAAATAAAAAAGTACACCCACATTAAGACATAAAAAAACTGCCAATACAAAGTATTGACAGTTTTAAAATATTTTGACCGTAATGTAAGACCTACACAATCATTCCGGCTGCTACAGTTTCGTTGGTACTCTCATCAATCAGTACCAGGCTGCCTGTGTTCCGGTTAACATTATAGGAATCAAAGAACAACGGTTTGGTAGTGCGCAATTTCACCCGCACAATATCATTCATTCCCACTTCAAGATCTTCGGTATTTTTCTCAAGAGTATTGATGTCCATCTTGAAATCAACACTCTTAATCATACACCGCATCTCAGCGGTTGTCTGCCGCAATGTATACTTCCCGCGCGGAACCATTTTTCGTTCATTAAACCAGCACATCATCACGTCTACATCCTGCCCCACAACAGGCTCGTGACCATTGGTTTCTTTCACCAACATATCGCCCCGACTGATATCAATATCATCTTCCAGCTGAACTGTAACCGATTGAGGAGCAAAGGCTTTACTCAGACTATCGGTAAACAGATCAATGGTTTTAACTTTGGATGTGAACCCTGAAGGCAACACTTTCACCACATCTCCCACATTTAAGCTTCCACTGACTATACGACCAGCATAACCACGATAATCGTGATATTCTTTTGACTGCGGACGCACCACATATTGAACCGGCATCCGAAAATCGTCGCGATTAATATCGCTGCCAATGTGCAGATTTTCCAACAAGTACATCAAGGTTGGGCCTTCGTACCAATCCATATTTTTGGAACGTTCCACTACATTATCACCCACCAGAGCACTAATGGGAACATATCGTACATCTTTAACACTCAACTTAGACGAGATGGCTTCCACATCGGTTTTAATCTGTTCAAAAACGGTCTGATCATAATCCACCAAATCCATTTTATTGACACAAATAATGATATGCGGAATCTGCAACAAAGAAGCAATATATGTATGCCGACGCGTCTGTTCCAATACCCCGTGACGGGCATCCACCAGAATGATGGCGGCATTGGCCGTACTGGCACCTGTAACCATATTACGGGTATACTGAATATGACCGGGAGTATCGGCAATAATAAATTTTCTTTTGGGAGTAGCAAAATAACGGTATGCCACATCGATAGTAATCCCCTGCTCCCGTTCGGCTTTAAGACCGTCGGTAAGCAAAGCAAGGTTCACATCTTCGCCACCAGAACGCAGACTGGCCCTTTCGATGGCCTCCATCTGGTCTTCAAAAATGGCTTTGGAGTCGAACAATAAACGACCGATTAAGGTACTTTTGCCATCATCCACGCTACCAGCAGTGGTAAAACGCAAAAGCTCCATATCTAAATATCCGGATTCTTTTCCACTCATTTTATTTCAATTATCAATAACCAGAGATCAACGATCAATGATCAATTATCAATTTGTTTTCATTGAGATTCAACTCAAAACCCTGAACTCAGAACTCTTAAAAGTATCCTTCCCGTTTACGATCTTCCATCGCCGACTCGGAACGTTTATCATCGGCACGACCACCACGCTCCGTAACGCGGGTAGCAGCTACTTCCTGGATAATATCCTCAAGGTTATTGGCCGTTGAAAGCGTCACTCCGGTACAGGTAACATCACCAATGGTACGACAACGGACGTCGCGCATCTCAAGCTTTTCCCCCTCCTTGAGTTGCATAAAAGGAGCTTTGGCCATCCATACACCATCCCGCTGGAACACCTCTCTTTTATGTGTAAAATAGAGAGAAGGCAATTCAATTTCTTCCATGTAAATGTATTGCCACACATCCATCTCCGTCCAGTTACTAATGGGAAATACACGGAAATGTTCTCCCATGTTTTTCTTACCATTGAAAAGGTTCCAGAGTTCGGGACGCTGATTTTTTGGATCCCATTGTCCAAATTCATCGCGATGCGAAAAGAAACGCTCTTTGGCACGGGCCTTTTCCTCGTCACGTCGTCCCCCACCCATGGCAGCATCAAATTTCTCCTCTTCAATAGCATCCAGCAGGGTAATGGTTTGTATCTTGTTACGACTGGCATTTACACCGGTCTCTTCCACAGCTTTACCCTGATCGATCGTATCCTGAACATATTTGACAATGCAACGGGCTCCTGTTTTTTCCATCAAATTATCGCGATACTCAATGGTTTCGGGAAAATTGTGTCCGGTATCAATATGCATCAAAGGAAAAGGCACCTTTGCAGGCCAGAAAGCCTTGCGTGCCAGATGAAACATAACAATAGAATCTTTCCCGCCCGAAAACAACATTACTGGATTCTCAAACTGGGCGGCCACCTCGCGAATCACAAAAATCGATTCAGCTTCCAGTTCCTTAAGGTGGTTAATCTGGTATTTGTCCATTTAGTTTTTCTTTTGGAAAAGTTACCTTATATCCTGCTTGACTGGGTTCTTCAATACCTGATTTTCATTCATCAAAGATGAACAACTCAAGCAACAGAAAAAGCAACCTTTAAATAAGTTTATGGTCTGAAAATCGGCCCCAAATATACTTAATAAAAAGGCCATTCCCAAAAAATCGGAATGGCCTTCTGTACAGAACAATATTTTGAAGTATTTTTTAATACATATCCTTTAGCTCCCCCGAATCGAAACTCTTATTGTACTGCTTCATGGCCCGCATACTCATACCCATACTGGAGAATCCTCCATCATGGAAAAGATTCTGCATTGTTACCTTGCGTGCGTAATCAGAAAACATAAGGGCACAGAAGTTGGCACAATCCTGTGCATCAGCATTTCCAAGTGGAGACATGCGGTCGGCAAAGTCAACAAGGCCATCGAAACCTTTAACACCGCTACCTGCTGTGGTAATGGTAGGTGACTGACTGATGGTATTAATTCTCACTTTGCGCTCACGGCCAAAAATGTAGCCAAAACTACGTGCGATAGATTCCAATAAAGCTTTGGCATCGGCCATATCATTGTACCCGTAAAGCGTACGCTGAGCGGCTACATAAGAAAGGGCAAGAACAGATCCCCATTCATTCATGGCATCCAGCTTGAAAGCAACCTGAAGCATTTTATGAAATGAGATAGCAGAGATATCAAGTGTTTTTTGAAGATAGTTGTAATCCAGATCGTGATAAACACGTTTCTTTCTTACGTTGAGCGACATTCCGATTGAATGAAGAACAAAATCGATCTTTCCACCCAATATTTCTGTCGATTTTCTAAAAACGTTCTCAAGATCTTCCACATTTGTAGCATCAGCAGGAATCAATTCTGCACCTGTCTTTTCGGCCAGCTCGGTAACCTCACCCATCCGGCAGGCCACGTGTGTATTGGACAACGTAAATGTAGCCCCTTCTTCACGAGCAAGTTCGGCAACTTTCCAGGCAATTGACATATCGTTGAGGGCGCCGAATATTATCCCTCGTTTCCCTTTTAACAAGTTATTTCCCATATCGGTAAAATTGTTTTTCAGGCTGCAAATATATTGCAAAATCGCGGCTGGTGAAAGCAACCGGAAACCTTATATTTATCGAATCTATTTTAAAATAAGTCTAATTGCTGAAATACATGCCTTTACAACTCCGACACACAGAGATATTTAACAAAAATACACACCAATTAGGCATTAAAAATCTTCAATTTTGATGATTTATTCCGATGATATCAGTTTTCCATGAGTAACCGTGCATTTTCCAAAGCAGCATCTGTCACACTGGATCCACTGAGCATTCCGGCAATTTCCGTCAATCGTTCATCAGTAGATAACAACTTAACAGAGGAAATAGTTTGATGATCGGTTTCTGTTTTAAAAACTTTGAAGTGTCGATTGCCTTTTCCGGCAATCTGTGGAAGGTGCGTAATACTTATGACCTGGATATCTTGCCCCATCACGGACATGATGCGTCCCATACGGTCAGCTATCTCTCCGGATACACCAGTATCAATTTCATCAAAAATAATGGTAGGAAGTCCTTTAGCTGAAGACAATAAGGATTTGATACAAAGCATCACCCTCGATATTTCACCTCCGGAGGCCACCTTCGGGATATCGGTCAGTTGAGAACTTTTGTTGGCAGCAAAAAGAAAAGAAATTTCGTCTGCCCCTTCTGGCCCAAACTCCGAATTATTCTGATTGTTCACGGTAAAACGAGCATGAGGCATGCCTAACTCATGCAATTGTTGTTGAATGGAGTTTTCTATTTGTTTAAAGACTTTCTCCCTGCTTGCGGTCAGAAGTGATGCTTGTTTCTGAAGGTTCTTCAAGGCTTTTGCGATCTGCGCTTCCACGCGCGCCAGCTCTTCGTCAAAAGATGCCAGCTGCTCAAGCTTAGCTGAAAGATCCGCTTTAATTTCAATGAGTGCTTCCACCGAATCTACGTGATGCTTTTGCTGAAGAGAATATATCAAATCCAGTCGATCCTGAACGATTTGCTGACGGACCGGATCAAATTCAACATCGCTTCCTCTTTCGGTAATCTCTTCGGCTAGATCTTTGAGTTCAATATAAACTGACGTGAATCGTTCCAACAATTCCTTTCCCTGCGGAAGATAATCCGCAATTTTCTGCAAGGCATCTTTCAGGTGAAATAACTCCTGCACCATCGGTTGTTCATTCTCGTACAGTACCAATGAGGCCCCCGACAAAGCTGACTTTATTTCTTCTACGTGCGATAACGTCTCCAGCTCCTGCTCCAGGTCGGCTTGTTCTCCCTCTTTCAAAGCAGCCTCCTGTAACTGTTTGAACTGAAAATCCCAGTAATCCTTATCGTTTCGTTGTCGGGCATTCAACTCTTCAATCCTCTTTTTCTCCGTCAATAACCTTTTGTAATTGTAATAGGCTTCCTGATATTTGGTCAGAAGATCCTGGTTTCCGGCAACCGTATCCACTACACTCAACTGAAAGCGATTATCGCCAAGAAGCAGGTTCTGATGTTGTGAGTGAACATCAATAAGGCGATCTGACAATAGTTTGAGGAAATTCAGGTTTACAGGCGTATCATTTACAAAAGCACGCGATTTACCTGAAGGTAGAATCTCCCGCCGCAATACAGTTTCATGATCATAATCCACATCCTCATCCCGGAAGAGGCTTTGCAGCTTGTACTTCGATACATCAAAAACACTCTCAATGACACACTTTCCCTCTTTATCCCCAATTACCGACACATCACTCCGTTGCCCAAGAACCAAACCAAGCGCTCCGAGCATGATAGATTTTCCGGCGCCTGTTTCTCCGGTAATCACTGTAAAACCGGATCCAAACTCAATAGTCGCCTTATCAATAAGTGCGTAATTTTTTATGGATAAAGATTTCAGCATATTACTTTATTCTAATTGTTTTTTAACAACTCCTCATAAGCATCCGAATTGGTAGGATTAATCTCTGTAAGAGTATTCACCACTTCAGCCTTTTCCATTGAGAAAGACTCCGAGAAAATATTTACCAATTCCTGGTGTTTGGCATCAAAAAATACCTGGAGGGCATAAGAACTGGGATCCGTGCGATATACATCCTGAAGCAAATCCAGAGATTCGGCAATGACAGCCCTGCCTTCTTCGGGTTCTTCAGACATCTGATCAAGACCTTCCCGATGGTATTGATAATAGCACTCCCGCAATGGCCGGTGATCCTCTTCCAGCAGGTTATCCACCAGCCAGTATCTGTTCTGACGACTCTCAAACTGCTTCCACCCACTTTCGCGTGCATTCTGCATCATTCCCACAATACGCTCCGCTTCTTCAAACCAGCGAGTACCTCCTTCCGAACTGAAGGTATCATAATCATAACCCAAAACGATATTCGCATAGTAAGCCAGCAATGCGACCAGATTGGACTCCAGATTGTTTTTATTATAAACCAATTGTTCATACTCTCCATATCTGAAATCCACATTTTCGTCTTTCAGATTGAGCGTGGTTGTGGAATAGGCAGAGTTAAAAACCGGCCTGCGTGCCTGGATCTGTAAAGATCCTTTAAACTGATCAACGCCGATTACCTCATTGATGGTAAAATGGAAAGTACACTCTATGCGCTCAGAGGTTTCAAACACATCATTGGTCCATTGCTGGTTGTTCATAAACTCATAAATGGTCTCACGCAATGTCTGAAATACGTTTCGGTTGGTTCCCTGAACCGAAGGAGCCACCACCTGAACGGCGCAACGAAGTTCCTGACCTTGAACGGCAGTCAAAGAAATCAGTAAAAAAAGGAAAATAAACAAGAGTTTTCTCATTTCAAAAGCATTTTTTCAAGGGCCGATACAATATCTTCAGCCACCTCTTTCTTACTCTTTAACGGAAAACTTTCTTTTTTATGGTCTTTATGAATGAGGGTAATGCGATTGGTATCGGTCATAAAACCTTCTCCCGCCTTATTGGGAGAGTTAAGCACAATAAAATCAAAATTCTTTTTTTCAATTTTCTTCAGGGCATTGGCTTCCTGATTGCTGGTTTCTAATGCAAACCCCACCGTTACCTGGTGTTTTTGCTTGGCTGCTCCTAATGTAGCTGCAATATCCGGATTGGCTTTCAGGTGAATAGATAAATTCTCATCTTTTCGTTTGATTTTATCCAATTCGGGTTGCGATGGAGCATAATCAGATACTGCAGCAGCAAAAACAGCAGCATCACAATCCGGAAAAACCCCTTGACAAACTTTGTGCATCTCCCTGGCAGAAATCACGTCCGTACGTTTTATTAATGAATTGGATTGTGAAAGCGAAACAGGGCCCGCTACGAGTTCTACCTGAGCGCCACGATCGGCCAAAGCTTCAGCGATGGCAAACCCCATTTTCCCGGAAGAGTAATTTCCAATAAAGCGAACCGGATCAATATTTTCATAAGTGGGCCCGGCCGTGACCAACACTCTCTTACCTGTCAGCGACTTTTTTTTTTCAGTCCCCAGCACTTCTTTGATCCTTTCAACAATCACCTCCGGATCTTCCATACGCCCCTTCCCTTCCAGTCCACTGGCCAATTCGCCTGTACCGGGTTCTACAATTTGAGCACCAAACAAGCGTAACTGCTCAATATTTCTTTGGTTGGCCGGATGAGCAAACATATCTAAATCCATAGCTGGCGCAACAAGAACGGGGCATTTGGCCGACAGATAAGTAGTAATCAGCAGGTTGTCGCAAACAGCATTAACCATTTTCCCCATGGTATTTGCACTCGCAGGAGCCACCACCATAATATCAGCCCAGAGTCCTAAATCCACATGACTGTGCCAGGTACCATCATTATTGGCAAAGAACTCTGACAAAACCGGCTTCCCCGAAAGCGCCGATAAGGTTACAGAAGTAATAAATTCCTTTCCTGCAGGAGTAATAATAACCTGCACTTCGGCACCCTCTTTTACCAACAAACGAAGTAAATAAACAGCCTTGTAAGCAGCAATACTACCGGTAACACCTAAAATAATCTTCTTTCCTTTCAGCATCTGAGAGATTTGTTGTTCCAGGAAAGGAACGATTCGAACATATTTGGGAAAAACAACAAAAGCTTCCCTGCCCAAAACAGAGAAGCCCTTATCTGATAAAATTTTCTATTCCTGATCCTCAATCTTGTCTTTGGCAGGATTGCGATAGTAGACTTTTCCCTCAATGAATTCCTGAGCAGCAAGCAAAGAAGCCTTGGGAAGGCGCTCATAAAATTTGGAGATCTCAATCTGCTCCCTGTTTTCAAAAACCTCTTCCAGGTTATCGGTATAAGAAGCAAATTCCTGCAACTTTTTATTGAGCTCTTCTTTCATCTCAACACCAATCTGATTGGCTCTCTTACCTATGATCATTACCGTTTCATATACATTGCCGGTTTGAGACGACATCTCCTGAGTGTCCCAGGTAACAGTGCTCGATGGTGCATTTGACTTTTTATAATCCATTGCAATGAAAATTTAATTGTTATAATGTTTTAACATCGATGTAACATCCTCAAAAATCTTATTGGCCTCTTTCATATAAGAGCTTTCGGGAAACTCGTTGATAAAGGCATAGTATTCATCCAGTGTTCGCCTCAGTCTGTCTTCTTCTTTATCTTCCACACTATTCATGGCCTGAATATAAAGGGAGTCCAGAATTAAGTAGGACAACTCCTCGCGATACTCTGTGTCAGGAAATTCATCCAGACTATTTCGGGCAGTAATAACAGCCGACTGGTAATTGTTTCCCATATAAGTGCCAAGATGGTAATAAAGTTTAGCACTCAGGTAAGATTTATATACCAGCTTCTCCTCCATCTCCTCAATCATTGTCACAACTTCATCTGCCATTTCACTTTGCGGATAAAGACTCAGGAATAACTCAAAGCTCTCTATGGCATTTTGAGTATCCGTCTGATCCAACCGGGGCTTGGGCGACATTTGATAATAATTGGCACCAACCATAAACTGCGCCTGTTCGGCGTATTCACTATTGGGATATTTCTTTACAAACTCTCTGAAATAATACACCGAAGTGATATAATCATTCAACTCGTAAAGCGCGTTGGCATATTTATAATGTGCTTCTTCCGCCCTGGCAGTCCCCATAAAAACAGAAATAAGCTCCTGCAGCAAAGTAGAAGCACGCATGTAATCGCCTTCTTCGTAATACTCCAGTGCCTTTTCGTATTTAAGGTCGTAATCGGTACTTTTTAATATTTTCTGATATTCACTACAAGAGGCCAGTAATACAACGGCCAATAATACAAGCAATTTCCTCATTGTCAATATGCGCTTTTGGTGCATTTGCCGAATTCAATTCAACCTGAAAAGTCAGACTGATAAAATTCCGTGCAAAGATACTGTTTTACTTTGAAAAAAAAGTTTTTGTTATGATTTTTCTTGGTTTGTCCATGACATCCCGTTGACAAACAAAAACCAGGCCACATCGCAATTCATTCGCACCATAAATCCATGCCGGACAGGTTTTTCTCCCCGAACAATGAAAATAAACAAAAAACATTACCTTTGCCCGTAAAATCTAAAAAGCTATAGTAAAGTGGATATTTTTGATAAAATAAGTCAAAACATGGGGCCTCTCGGCCAGTACGGCAAAGACGCCCACGGTTATTTTACTTTTCCTAAACTGGAAGGTGAAATACATCCGCACATGACGTTCCGCGGGAAAGAGGTTCTTACCTGGAGTTTGAATAACTACCTGGGGCTGGCCAACCACCCGGAAGTTCGAAAGGCAGATGCCGATGCCGCTAAAGAATGGGGTCTTGGTTATCCTATGGGAGCCCGGATGATGTCGGGACATACCAGTAAACACGAAGAGTTGGAAACTGCTCTTGCCGATTTTGTAGGCAAAGATGATGCATACCTGCTCAACTTTGGTTACCAGGGAATGGTTTCTATTATTGACACCCTGGCAAGTCGTAAAGATGTAATCGTATATGACTCTGAGTCACATGCCTGCATCATGGACGGTATTTTCCTCCACAAGGCTAAAGGTGGCAAAAGCTTTGTTTTTCCCCACAACGACATTGAACGATGTGACAAGATGCTGAACATGGCTACCAATAGAGCCAAAGAGTCCGGAGGTGGTATACTGGTTATCACTGAAGGTGTGTTTGGAATGGCGGGCGATCTGGGCCATTTGCACAAGATCACAGCACTGAAGGAAAAATATGACTTCCGCCTGTTGGTTGATGATGCCCACGGATTTGGAACAATGGGAACAACCGGAGCCGGAGTTGCCGAACATTATGGCGTTACCGACAAAGTGGATGTAATCTTCGGAACTTTTGCCAAATCAATGGCCGGGATTGGTGCCTTTGTGGCCAGTCGCGAAGATGTAATTCAGTATCTGCGATACAACATGCGTTCTCAGATTTTTGCCAAGTCATTGCCCATGCCTATGGTTATCGGAGCATTGAAGCGTCTGGAACTACTGAAGAACAGTCCTGAATTGAAAGAACAACTTTGGACTGTGGTAAAAGCCCTTCAGAAAGGGTTGCGTTCAGAAGGATTTGATCTTGGAGAAACAGAATCTCCGGTTACTCCTGTTTTCCTGAATGGAACAGTGCCTGAAGCTACCAATCTAACGATGGATTTGCGTGAGAACTACAATATTTTCTGTTCTATCGTAGTTTATCCTGTTATCCCCAAAGGACAAATTATGCTGCGTCTGATTCCTACTGCCGCTCATACCCTCGAGGATGTGGAGTTTACCGTAAAAGCCTTCTCAGAAATTAAAGAGAAACTGGCTGCCGGCAAATACCAGGGAGATAAAATTGCAAGCTTGCAGTAACAACCTGCAACACTATAACATAAAAAAAGGACATCAGTTATTGGTGTCCTTTTTTTGACTTATTCCTTTAGTTCATCACAAGTATGAGCGCCAAGTAAATATTTCTTTCATTCAAAAAAATCACATCTTACCATTACTTAAACATACGACACTTTCAGCGTCGGTATTCTACAATTTGGCGAACAGCTATAAACATAGGAGCCCTTCAGGCTCCGTTTCACTTTGCTCCATGCACCATGCCCTCTGCTTATTCTCCACCGAACCCAAAACATTTATACAAAAAAGTAGTTATATTACCAGAAACCATTAAAATAGAATGGCATGAAAACAAAAACCTTACAACTACTTAGTTTGATTCTCGCCTTATTCTTCACAGGCTCCGTTACCCCCTTTGCACAGAAAATACAAAAGGATAGCTTTGAAACCTCCATGGGAACATTAACCATTCATCATGTTGGTCATGCGTCACTTTGGTTTGAAATCGATGACAAAGTAATTCACATAGATCCTTTTGGCCAAATGGGAGATTATACCTCCATGCCCAAAGCCGATTTAATTCTAATCACTCATGAGCATGGGGACCATCTGGATGCGGAAACCATTGAACTGATTTCAAAGGAAAATACACAAATCTTCATCAACCAGGCGGGGTTCGATGCACTCAAAAAAGGTAGTGTACTGGAAAATGGAGATAAAACAGAAAGTTTAGGATGGACCATCAGCACTGTTCCTGCCTACAATATTGTCCACAAAAGAGAGGACGGTACGCCATATCATCCCGAAGGCCGGGGCAATGGTTATATTTTAGAGTTCGGCGATACCAAAGTTTATGTGGCCGGAGATACGGAAAATATCCCGGAGATGAAAAATCTGGGCAAAATAGACATTGCATTTCTCCCCATGAATCTGCCCTACACCATGAATCCTGAAATGTGTAAAGAAGCGGCCCTTATGGTAAAACCAACCGTTTTATTCCCTTATCATTACAAGATGGGAGAAACCGACACCGAAAAGTTTGC
>DHQK01000027.1:37694-44146 GCA_002411085.1 Marinilabilia sp. UBA5340
CAACTTATGGAGGAGGTTGACGAAATTGAGGTCCGTTTCAGACAGTAGAAGGATTGAGAGATGAGGGTTGAGGAATGAGCGTCAGAGTCACTCTATGCTCTTTGCACCATGCGCCATGCCCTCTCCCCCATGCACCATGCCCTCTGCCCCATGCCCGGGAATTTCCTTATCTTTGCCCCATGATACAAATCTATACAGGCAACGGAAAAGGGAAGACTACTGCTGCACTGGGGCTGATGGTAAGAGCTGCCGGAGCGGGGAAAAAGATATTTTTCGGACAGTTTGTTAAAGGCATGGCTTACAGTGAAGTCACACTCATCTACGAACAAATACCTCAAATAGATCATCAGTTGTTTGGACGGAGGTGTTTCATTAAAAGAGATCCTGAGCCCGAAGACTACAAAGCGGCTCAGGAAGGCTTACTTAAGGTAAAAGAGTTGATCAAATCAGGCAAATACGACCTGATGGTGCTGGATGAATTAAACATCGCCCTCTATTATCAGTTGATCAAACTCGAAGAAGTATTGGCGATGATTGACGAAGTACCGGAAAAAACCGAGCTGGTCATTACCGGCCGTTACGCTCCTTCGGAACTTATAAAAAAAGCTGACCTCGTTACCGAAATGAAAGAGGTCAGACATTATTATCAAAAAGATGTAAAAGCAAGGAAGGGGATTGAGTTTTAATCCCCTTCGTTACTTTTTCTTCAACACAATATAGCTGGGGAAATGGTCACTGTATCCACCATGATACCAATTGCCAACAAAAGTCCGAAAAGGATACCCGCTGTAATCTCCTTCCTGCTGACGAATGTATTGTTTGTCGTAAATCTCAGTTTTCACGATATGGTGAAGCCCTGATTCAGGTTTCATCAAATTGGGGGTAACAATAATCTGATCAAACAAATTCCAAAAGTCACGATAACAAAGTGTACCTCTTCCTTCAAAGAAAAGGGGTGCCGTAGCATTAAACAGGCTGTCACTGCCATTTCCCTGAGAAGAAACCCCTGCCCGCAGGTATTTTTTCACACTCACATCCACAGGATCATCGTTAAGGTCGCCCATAACAATCACGCGGGCACCTGCATCGATCGACACAATAGAATCAACCAACGAACGAGTAAGCTCTGCGGCAGCTTTTCGCAACGGAATACTCCGCTCTTTACCACCATAACGGGATGGCCAGTGATTCACAATAAAATGCAACCGATCACCATCGAGTGTGCCGGTAACCACCAACTGATCCCGGGTATAAATCTGGCTTCCCTCCTCCCCTATAATAAACAGAGGAACGGCTCGGTATGATTCAGGCTTAAAAAATTCCGGACGGTAAATCAGAGCCACATCAATACCGCGCTCATCCGGAGAATCCTGATGAATAATCTGATAATTGAAGGCCTTCAGCCTGTCGGTTGCCACAAGGTCATCAAGCACCTCTCTGTTTTCCATTTCGCAAAGGCCCATCACTGCAGGAGCACCAACTCCTTCGGCCGCTCCTATTCCTGATATTACCGCAGCCATATTCTGAAGCTTCCGCTCATACCGGCTGGCATCCCATTGTTTCTCACCACCGGGGGTAAATTCTTCATCTCTAACATCCGGTGCATCAATGGTATCAAACAAATTCTCTAAGTTGTAAAATCCTACGACTTTTTGCTCTTCAGATGGCTGGCAGGAACCAATAACAACCATCAACAAAGGAAGCAAAAGCCCTTTAATTACATTATTCATTATTTTAACGGTTTAAATTCGCAGTAAAAATATAAAATTGCTATATTAATCACCCTATGCAGCAAAGAGATTAAAAAATTTCATTTCTTTGCTGCCACAATAAAAGGGTATTTTTAAACCACAAAATGTAAATCTGAAAATGGGTAAAGTTTTAATTATTGGCGCCGGTGGTGTCGGCACTGTTGTGGCCCATAAAATGGCCTCAATACCTGAAGTTTTTTCGGAAATTATGCTGGCCAGTCGCACTAAAAGCAAGTGTGATGCCATTGCTGAAAAAATTGGCGGCAACCGAATACAAACAGCACAGGTGGATGCTGACAATGTGCCGGAACTGGTAGAATTGATTAACAGCTACAAACCGGATCTTGTTGTCAATGTGGCATTGCCATACCAGGATCTGACCATTATGGATGCTTGTCTGGAAACAGGCGTTTCTTACCTTGATACGGCCAATTACGAACCCAAAGAAGAAGCCAAATTTGAATACAAATGGCAGTGGGCCTATCAGGAGAAGTTCAAAGAAGCCGGACTCACAGCTATTCTGGGTTGTGGCTTTGACCCGGGAGTGACTTCCATTTTCACTGCCTATGCAGCCAAGCACCATTTCGATGAGTTGCACTATCTCGACATTGTGGATTGCAATGCCGGTGACCATGGAAAAGCCTTTGCCACCAATTTCAACCCTGAAATCAACATCAGGGAGGTAACTCAGAAAGGGAAATATTGGGAAAACGGAGAGTGGCAACTCACCGAACCCCACGAAATACATAAGCCTCTCAACTATCCGGAAATAGGCCCCAAAGAGTCGTACCTCATCTATCACGAAGAGCTCGAATCGTTGGTTAAGAACTTCCCAACACTGAAAAGAGCAAGGTTCTGGATGACTTTCGGTCAGGAATACCTTACCCACCTGCGGGTAATTCAAAATATTGGGATGGCCGGAATTGATCCGGTAAAATTTAAAGGAATGGACATTGTTCCCATCGAATTTCTTAAGGCTGTATTGCCCAATCCCGGTGATTTGGGTGAAAACTATAAAGGACAAACGTCTATTGGATGTCGCATCAAAGGGTTGAAAAACGGGAAAGAGAAAACTTACTACATCTATAACAACTGCGACCACGAAGAGGCCTACAAGGAAACAGGAACTCAGGCGGTAAGTTATACTACCGGAGTACCTGCAACCATTGGAGCCATGATGTTCCTTAAAGGTTTGTGGAAACAACCAGGTGTCTTCAACGTGGAAGAGTTTAATCCCGACCCGTTTCTGGAAGAGCTCAATAAACGGGGATTGCCGTGGCATGAACAACATGATGTGGATCTGGAACTGTAATTAGAAGTTAGAGATTAGAATTAAAAAGCCGGTTTGCAGCCGGCTTTTATTTTTTTGATACATTTACTAACCTAATACAGAATTTATGTTGTACCTGGTGACAATACAATTTTTGCTGAGTGCCATAGTCTTTGTTTTTTTCAAACCCAGGCATTCCTCCAATCTGCTGCTGGCTTTTTGGTATTGCATCAATGTTCTCAACTTTATTGGATTCATTATTCCCGATAATCTTACCGATATTATCGGAATTGGTTATCTGCCATTTCTCTTTCTAAATGGTCCCATTTTTTACTTTTACATTCAAAGCATTATCAGAATTGAGTTCAAATTCAAGTGGATTCATAGTCTGCACCTGATTCCGTTTATTCTCTTCGGTATATCCAGGTTTCTGATTTATGATGAATCATTTGCGCCCTCTTTTTATTACGGTGCAAAAATGCCATTCCGGATTCTGTTTGTCTACATCTCGATCAGCATTTCCATCACCGGCTACCTGGTGGCCATCTTTCTCATGCTGATCAAACACAGGGAAAATATAAAAGACTACTTTTCATACACCTCAAAGGAAATAACGCTCAGCTGGTTTTTCATTGTAATATCTATTATATCTGTCAGTTACATACTTCTTATCTTTATCCCGCTTTTCGATTTCATTCCCATTTCTCCCGAAAGAAGTATCTTCTGGTTCAATCAATTCAATCTGGCCTTACTGGGTTTTATTCTGCTGGTATTTGGATTGCTGCAACCGGTCATCTATACTGATACACCGGTAAATCGGGAAGAAAGGAAAAATCCACAAAGAGGTAAGTCGGAACGATCGGGTTTAAGCAAGGAAGAAATGACCTCCATTTCCAATGCAATCATGGCGTATCTCACCCGGCAAAAACCCTATTTAAATCCGGATTACAGTCTGGAACAGATGGCCCGGGATTTGAACATTACCCGTCAGAATATTTCTCTGGTTATCAATGAATCCATCGGAAAAAACTTTTTCCAACTCATCAATGAATTCAGGGTAGAAGAATTTAAGCGATTGGTTGTTGATCCTAAACTCAGTCATATTACACTTCTGGGACTCGCTTTTGATGCCGGATTCAATTCAAAATCCTCTTTCAACCGGATATTTAAAGAAATTACCGGAGAAACACCCTCTTCCTTTAAAAGAAAACTACAAAGCTGAAATCAGCAGGATATTTTGGTCTTTGGTCTGATTCTGCAATTTGAAAAGGTCTCATCCGATCGGTTGGGACGTCCCATCGCAAAGAAAAGCGCTTGTTGAGACGATTGAAATAGCTTTTATGAATAACCTTGTGAAAGGATTTAAAAATCAAAAAGCTATGAAAAATGCAAATCAAAAAATTACACGCGCAGGAGTGATATTGTTATCGGCAATAATAACGATGGCATGTAATCATTCTAAATCTACTTCCGAAACTCAACCTGAGTTGGGATATCGTTCAGTCAAAATCCTGAATGTAAATAATCTTCTATTCAAAGACCTGAACCGAAATGGCAAACTGGATCCTTACGAAGACTGGCGATTATCTTCAATGGAGCGAAGCAAAGATCTTGTATCCAGGATGAGCCTTGAACAAAAAGCAGGCTTTATGCTGATCAGTACCACCCGAATGGAAAACGACTGGACATTTCAGGAACCTGTCACCAAAGACCCTGTATCCAGTGGCTTCAATGAATCCGATCTGGTAATGGATCAAAATATGTTCACGCGCGTAAAACTTGATTATCCCAATATGTTTGCAGCTGGAACGACCAAAGCAGTTACCGAATTTCATGAACGACACTTTATATTAAGGGCCAATCCCTCTGCTAAAATTATTGCTCAGTGGGCCAATAACCTTCAGGCTCTGTGTGAATCAGATGGATTGGGAATTCCGGCAATAATAGCGTCCAATCCCAGAAATCATATCACCATGGATGCATCGGCCGGTTTGAGTGTTGGCAAAACTGATTTTTCCATCTGGCCAGGGGAATTAGGGTTGGCTGCCATGCGTGATTTTGAGCTGACTCGAGAATTTGCTGATATTGCCCGGCAGGAATGGGCTGCTGTAGGACTGCGCAAAGGATACATGTATATGGCAGACCTCTGCACCGAGCCCCGCTGGCAGCGTGCCGAAGGTACTTTTGGCGAAGATGCCCGACTGGCAGCGGATATGATTCGCGAAATTGTGCTGGGTTTTCAGGGAGATTCGCTCAATTCAACTTCAGTAGCTCTTACAACCAAACATTTCCCCGGTGGAGGAGCAACCGAAGGAGGACAGGATCCTCATTTCGAATGGGGAAAAAGAGAAATATTTGAAGGAGGGATGCTCCAAAACAATCTGATTCCTTTCAAAGCAGCGATAGAAGCAGGTACATCATCTATCATGCCCTATTATTCTATTCCAATAAACACCAAATATCCGGAAGTCGCTTATGCCTTTAATAAACCTGTTTTACAGGGGTTACTGCGCGGAGAAATGGGATTCGACGGAATCATTAACTCAGACACCGGCCCCATCGATATGATGCCATGGGGTGTGGAAAATCTCTCTCTGATGGAAAGATATAAGAAATCCATCGAAGCAGGAGTCAATATTTTCTCAGGAACTGCAGATCCCACCGTTTTAATAAAGACATTGCAAACTTATCCGGAACTTATGCCCCTGGTAGATAAATCTGTAGAGAGACTTCTGAAAGAAAAGTTTGAACTGGGACTATTTGAGAACCCTTACGTCTCACCCGAAAAAGCGGAAACCATTGTTGGAAATCCGGAATTTCAGGAAAAAGCAGACCTGGCCATGCGCAAGTCCATTGTTTTACTGCGAAATGAGATGCATGAAAATGAAAAGACTCTCCCCCTCAGACCGGGAACAAAAGTATATTTTGAAAATTGTATGACAGCAACGGACAATACTCCCGGACAAGTTATTATTCCCAAAGAAAATAAATGGAATCTGGAATTTGTTGAAACTCCCGAAAAGGCCGATATTATACTCCTCTGGATTGTGCCTAAATCAAAAGCACTCTTCGATTCAGACGGCTCTCCCCTCTACCTTAGTTTGAGTCAAAACAATGTTGATATTGAATACATCCGCCAGTTAATCAATACCAAGCCTGCAATTCTTAGTATCAATTTCTCCAATCCCTGGGTAATTGACGAGGTTTATCAGTCTGACAGCAATAACGTTAAAGGTGTTTTAGCCACTTTTGGAACCACCCCTGAAGCTTTGCTTGATGTGGTGTCCGGAGCGTTTAATCCCACCGGAAAAATGCCCTTTTCCACGCCAGTTTCGGAAGAAAAAGCTCAAAACCAACAAGCCGACGTTCCCGGCTACATGGAAGGAGACGATTATGCCCTGTTCCATTTCAATGAAGGAATGAGTTATTGA
>DHQK01000027.1:44442-44727 GCA_002411085.1 Marinilabilia sp. UBA5340
TCAGCGCTGATCATCCTGTTGTGGATTGTGTCTATGAATGCAGCAAGCAGTCAGACACAAGACACCGTGCAGACGGCACCAAAAAAAGTAAATTTCATTGCTCTTCCCATGTATGATTACCGTCCCGTTCTGGAACATTCAATTGCCATTTTTGGAAAAGCGATTGTTACACTGGACAAAGAACAACAGTTTATTTCAGACATTCTTTTGTCAAAGTCTTTCAACAATCCCTCCTATATGGGACAGTTGAAGAATGAATTCTATTTTAATGGCTGGAGGTTTGCC
>DHQK01000293.1:0-8443 GCA_002411085.1 Marinilabilia sp. UBA5340
TGTTTTAAGAATTCTTCATCAACAAAAACAAAAAATAGCTACGCTCGGGTTAAAAGCTAAGCCCGAAGAATGGAATGAAGATTTATCAAGATTCACCTCCAAGGTCAGGGATTTTAAAACAAAGAACCAGCTGATCGACAATATTGAAACCAGGAGTGAACAAATTCTTAATACTCTTAAAAAAGAAAATAAACTCTTTTCATTTGAACTATTTCTGACAAGACTTTGGGATAAAGAAAAAGCAATATCACTCTTTGAGTTTTATGATATAATAATTGATGAATTAGAAGCACTCCAAAAAGAAAGCACTAAAAATATTTACCAAGCTTCATACAGCGCCATAAAAAAGTTTTGCAAAAACAGAGATGTTTCTTTTTACGAAATCAATTATGAATTCCTTAAACAATTTGAAGCTTTCCTATTCAAAAATGGAAACACAGGTGGCGGGGTTCATCATCACATGAGAGATCTAAGGTATATATTCAATGAAGCAATTCGGAGGAAACATGTGAGTCTAAGTGCATATCCATTCTCAACACAGTTCAATAAAGATGGATACTCGTTATCGCATCTAAAATCAAAGGCAACCCCAAGAGCTTTATCTGAAAATGACCTTCAAAAATTCAAATCCTTTGATGTGGAAAAATACCCTCATCTGTCTAAAGCATATTATTATTTTCTTTTCAGTTACTATACCAGGGGGATGAATTTTGTTGATATGGCCCAATTAAAGAAAAATGACATTTATGATAACCGCATAATTTACAACCGATCGAAAACTAATAAACGCTTAAACATTAAGGAAACCGAAAACATTCAAAGAATTCTTAAGCATTTTAATGACACCCCCGGAGATTATATTTTCCCTATACTTAATGAATTTCATCGGACAGAAACTCAGAAAACACATAGAATTAAAAAGATTCTAAAAAAATACAATTCTGATTTAAAAGAGATTGCCAAAATATTAGAAATAAACATAAACCTTACTTCTTATGTCGCCCGTCACACCTTTGCAACAACACTTAAAAGAAATGGCATCAGTACTGAAATTATCAGTGAATCACTTGGCCATAGCGAACTTTCTACAACTAAAGCATATCTCGAAAAATTCTCAAACGAACTACTCGACAAAACAGACGATATCCTCTGATAAAACAAAAGAATCAAGTAACATCCAGGCAACCAACAAAAGAATCACAGCTCTAAACTTTCGTGAGAGTGTATATTATGCTGAGGATAATCATGATTTCTTTAGAAATATTCATTTGACGATTGATAATTCTTTAACTAAAGAATTTTCAATAAATACAAACCTAAAGGAGCACTTTCCATTCCTGAATCGACTGCCAAACGAAAAAGACGAATTCTTAATACACCATCATTTTATTGCTAGTCAGTTGCAAAAAAAACTAACTCCACTTGCAATTCAGGAAGAATTAAAAACAGGCAATCATCCCAGATCCTTAGATGAATACATTAAAAAGGTCAGAAACAGTGTGCTCTTACATACTGCATTAATAATTTCATCATGTGAAGATTTCCTGTTTTCACTAAATCAGGATAGGTTGATAAATAAAATCTACCATCATGATTTTAATTCCAGATTAATTCAGCAACATCTGGATAGCAGTTATTACAATGCAGGATTTCATTTTGACCATCAAACAAAATTTGACAGACTATTTATCGAAAGAATAAAACAGTATCGTCTTAACGTAAGCAAAATTCCGTCATTAAACAAAAGACTTAAGACCTGGCAAGAGGAGTTAAGTCGCCTGGATAAATACGAAACAAGAAAAGGCTCCGAAAAACTCTTCATTCAGGCACCTCAATACAGAATAATATTAGAAATTGAAATTGAAATATTGAAAGAGAAACTTTCAGATGTAGGTGAAATTAATTTCGATTTTGTTACTAGTTACAAATGCTTTAAACCTATCCATGAATTATTAAAAAAGGATAACTGTATTGATATTTCATATAAAGAATTTATGGCAGTGTTTCAACAAAAAAAAGGCAAAATCAACTGGCTTAATAGCCCAACTAAATTAATCCAATTCATGGCTATTATTGAGAAAGAAACCACCATTTTTCATACAAAAAATTTCGAAGCGTTTATTCGTGAATATTTCACCTTAGAGGGGCAAAACATTAAAGGAGAATTATCCAATATTATTAATAGCAAAAAAGCCTCTTTATCGAGAGGGGAAGATGGTGCAATCTTTCACAAGAAGCTGACGCGCATAATACACTCCACACTAAGGAGTTACCTACGAACATCTACGACTTGCAAAGTAGGGTAATTCCGACCCACTAGTTTTTTAATCCTTTCTTTTGCTTTGATTTGTTGGACCAAAACAATTAAAAAAAACAACAATACGATGGAAGCAATTGAAAGACTCGAAAGAAAAATCGACGAACTACGGACAGCATTTCTTTTCCAGAAAAGCATCCTGACCCTTAAGGAAGCATCAGAGTACACTGGGCTATCCTTGTCTTATTTATATAAGTTGACGCATACTAATTCTATCGCCCACTCCAAGCCAACCGGAAAAAAGATCTACTTCGAACGAGAGAAGCTTGATGCCTTTATGAAAAATGGAGCAGTTAAGACCATTTCGGAACTGGAAGAAGAAGTTTATTCTCACGCAAATAGGAATCGCAGAAAAAGATAGCGACAGGTAAGGAGCAAGCCATGTTTTAGCTACGGAAAACCCGTATCACAACGCTTGCATTTTTCTTCACTTCGATTGAAAAAAGTGTCTCGGTATGGCTCGACCAAAAAAAGAAATTGAGGAATTAAGAATCCATCAGATTAATATTCGCCTGACCGATATTGAAAGAGAATATGCCAACAAACAAGCTAAGCTTGCAGGACTAACTATTGCTAATTGGTTGCGCCGGGCGGCATTTTCAAAAAGACCGTTGGTTCTATCTAAAGTTACTCCAATGCATCGAGCTTACTATAAGCAGTTGGTTGGAATTTCAAACAACATCAACCAAATAGCAAAAAACCTCAATCAGGGAAAATATACAAAGATACTTTCCAGCATATCAGAAACTAATGCTCTTCTACGTCAAATCGCTCAATTACTTACAGATGATCGGAAAACAAATTAAAGGAACATCGTTTCGTGGAGTGCTTAACTATATGGAGGCAAAAGTAAATGACGGGGTTGGCAAATGCATCGATTCTAATATGATGAACGATAATGCAAGGAATATGGCAAATGAATTCGGAATTATCAGAAGTCTAAAGCCTAGTGTAAAGAAAGCCGTCTATCATTGCTCCCTGGCAATTGGCAAAGACGAAAAGCTCACGGACGAGCAATTCAAGAAATTAGGTCAGGATTATTTAAAAGAAATGGGATTCGAAAATTCTCAATATGTAATGTACAGACACTTTGACCGTGATCATCCTCATATTCATTTAATTGCTAATCGCATCGACATGGAGGGAAAAGTTGTTAGTGACAGTAGAGATTATAGACGAAGCGAAGAAACTATTCGCAAGTTGGAAAAGAAGTATGACCTATCCCCTGTTATGGAATCTAAATTCAGTAAGGAATCAAGTCTCTCCAAAGGACAAATAGAACTATATCGACGAACCGGAACAATCCCGGACAAAAAACAAATACAGATCGTTCTCAGGAAGTCATTGGCAAAGGCAACATCTGTCCCTGAGTTTGAAAAAAAACTTGCAGAATATGGAGTTCTGGTACAATATCACAAGAACAACCAGGAAAAAGTCTTTGGGGTTAGCTTTGAGTTAAATGGTCAGGCATTCAAAGGGTCTGCTCTTGGAAAAGGCTATTCATGGAAAAATATTAATAACCAAATCCACCTTAATCATGAAAGAAATAGAGAAAGCAGCCAGGAAATCCACCGAGGAGAGGCGGCGAATCTTGAACGACCAGGTAGAAAACCTGCAAAAAACCAACATCACCAATATTCAGGAACTGAAAGAGGCATTGAGACCAATAACGGCAAACTTTCAAAAATTAATAATGGCCTTGAGACAGGAATCAATAAATCTTCAGGAACAACAGATCAAGGTAACCTCTGGCCTTCAAATAATGGAGAAACAGCAGGCTTTCCTGGACAGGAAAACATCGGATTTGAGAAAACTGAGACTTCTGCTGAACATCAAGCTAATCACATTGGCTTTGGTAGTCGGGTTAATCTCGGGGATAGGAATCTTTTTAACCCTGTTCTATCGTCTGGTACCTTAAAGGAGGATGATGAAGATCTCCACAAAAAGAAGAAAAAGAAAAAAAGAAAAGGGAAAAATCCTGGAATCGGAATGTAAATAAAAAAGGTGGACTGCCATCCACCTTCTTTATTAAGTAAAAACTTAATTATTAATCTTTATGAAAGACAAAGATAAGTCATTTTTCATTGACTATCCACCTGTTGATGGAATAAATCTCATCAATCAGAATCAGGATTATCAGCTGCGGGCTAACAAGTATTTTTTTCCTCATACTACGACCGGAAAAAAGCAATTCCTGCTCAATGCCAAGGTAAATCAAACTTCATCTACCCAAGTAAAAGATTTGCCAGGGAATAGGATTGAGATCGAATTGACACATATGCATTTAATTAATTCACTCCACTCAACGGCTAAATTCCTGTAAACATGACTAATTGGATAAATCTTAAGGAAAACTTATCGATATCGAAAGTTATTTCTGAGGAAACTGGTTTGCAAATAAGAAAAACCGGAGCAACGGTAATTTTATCTTCCTGCCCTTTTTGTGGCTCCGGTAACGGGCCCAACAAAAGTTCTGCTTTTAGCATCAAGAACGATCGCATGTACAAATGTTTTGCCTGTAATCAAGCAGGAGATGTAGTTAATTTTATAGCAGGACAAAGGCAAGTGTCGAATGGTGATGCAATCAAATACCTATTAGATAAATATGGTGACGGGCTAAAAAAAGCACCTGACACTCATTACTCTGAATGGGAAAAACGGTTGTATGCGATTAAGAATAACAACAAAACTGAAGCTGTTCGCTATTTGGAGAATGAAAGAGGAATCGATATTAAGAATTTCCCTAAGGGATGTTTCTATTATGACTCTATTCGGAAAGCGATTGTTTTTCCCAGTCATAATGAACAGCTATTGAATCTCAGGTTCCTAAATCCTGAAAAAGGTAAAAGTAAGGCCATTAACCTCACGAATGGAGAGCAGATTCGTAAGAAAGATTGCCTGTATTCTGCATGCTTCAAAAAAAACGAAAAAACCGTTTTCATTACAGAAGGTGTAATAAATGCGTTGTCGTTATTTCCTTATTCTTCTATTAGCATTTTTGATTCGGGAAATAATATTGAATTAAATCTGCTGACACCTTTTGTTCAGAACAAGAACGTAGTACTGGCATTTGATGATGATGACGCAGGTGAGAAAGCCTTTAGATATTACTCAGATCTGATTAAGAACGCTAATATTTCTCTGGAAATACGAAAATTGATTCTACCAGAGAGCAATGAAAAGCGAAAAGACATAAACGATCTACTAATTGAAGGCAAGTTGGATCATTGGCTAACACAGAATTCAAGTTATCAGCTTTTATACAGTAACAGAATCCTGAACCACATTAAAGAGACTTCAGAAGATATTGAAGAAATGTGGAATACTGAAGGATATTATAAGGAAAATGGAAAATACTATGGCCGAGACAGGAAAGGGAATAAAAGAGAATTATCCAATTTCTTAATGGACATAATTTATCATTTCCCTGATGGCTCAAAAAACTCTCTGCGCTACGTAAAGTTTCAATCAAATGAATCAAGTCAGTTAGAAACCAACTTCACGCTTCTTGATGCAGAAACACTTACCTCATTACAAAAATTCAAAACTGCGATTTTTTCGATTTCAGAACTTCAATTTTTTGGAACTTCGAGAGACTTTGAGATCATAAAAAAAGGGCTTGGAAAAAAGACTCTAAAAGCTATTAGGATTGAAACTCTCGGATGGTCCCCAAAATATGCAATTTATATTTTCTCAAACGCAGTGATGGCGGAAGACAAAATCCATATCATCGATCAATTTGGAATTGTAACACTAAAACAAGAAAAACTCTTTTTGCCGGCATGGAGTGAAATCTATAAAGAAAAGGACGCTTATGAAGCTCAAAGAGATTTCATATACAAGGAAACAAGTATTGATTTAGAGATGTTCGAAACACTTATTGAAACGGCTTTTCAAGAAAAAGGCATCATCGGCTTCTTGTTTCTTCTATCTACTGTTTTTAGTGATATTATTTTTCGTGATATTGGTTTTTTTCCTATACTATTTTTATACGGGACATCCGGAAGTGGAAAAAGCTCGTTTTCGAATTTTTTATTAGGGCTTTTCGGCAAGCCACAAACTCCATTATCACTTTCTGGACCTTCAACTGAAAAGGCTGTATTAAGAAAGCTAAGCCAATATAGTAATGCATTAATTTTTCTAAATGAATATAAATCTGATAATGCGGGAAAGAATGATGACCTGATTGTTAATATTTATGATAGGGTTAGTTATGAAACCGCAATGTTTTCAGATGACAACAGAACAACCCAAAGAAAAATATGCTCTGGAGTCATTATTGACGGAAATTTTTTACCAGTTAAACATCCTAGAACATACTCCAGATTAATTCAGCTTGACTTTATGGACAAGTCTTATTCTGAAGAGCAGGAAAAAGCCTATAAAAGACTAGAAGATATCCTTATCGCTGAAACCTTTAGCGGTCTGTTAACAGAGATATTAAAATTTAGAAAAATTATGGATGCACAATTCCGGCAGGTCTATTACAAAGTAGTTAATGATGTGAAGAAGGAATATGCTGAAGTTCAATTTGACAATAGAATTTTGGTAAACTATTGTGTTTTGTTATCAAGCTTAAAACTCTTAAAAAATCCTTTGAAACTGAACATGGAATATGAAAAAACAAAACAAATAATAATGGAAACTGCTAAGGTTCAGCAATCGATTCTTACCCAAACCGGGGAGACAGAACAGTTTTTTGAAGCCATAGAAACCAACCTTCACACCGGAGAATTGCATTCTAAACATTTGCTTGATCCTGCTTGCTTGCATCTACATTTCGCTACAGCTTATATGGTTTATGCTGAACACATGCAAAAAACCGGCGGGCTTGCTATCGATAAACAAGCTATGAAAAAACTGCTAATGCGGCATCCATATTTTATTGAAGATGGGGCTGCAAAAAAAATTAACGGCAAAACTTATCGAGTGATCTCTTTTGACTTAAAAGTTCTTCCTCTAAACCTATAAAAGAAAAGTAACTATTGTAACTCTAATTATAAGTTATAGATATTCAATTAATAAAGGAATATTATCAGGTTACTTTTAGGTTATAAATGGTTACATATAGTTACAATACACAAAAAAGGATTGAAGAAGAAAAGAAGCCTTAGTAAAGGAAATTTGAATGTAATGTAACTTTTGTGACTTTTTGTAACGCAACAAAAACCACATTAACCACTGTAAATCAATACAAAACAAAGACTGTAACAAAAGTTACATTTGAAAATGAAGCAAAGGACTCTAATTTTAAAAATATTATTTTATTGAGTTTATTTCGATGAAGCTTTTAAAAGTTATTATCAACAGGAGAGAAGTTTTACTTCTCCCAAAAAAATCAATTTAAATCTGAACTTATGGGAAAAATAATCGCTTTCATCAATCAGAAAGGTGGCGTTGGAAAAACAACCACAACAGCCTCTGTTGCTTCAGGTATGGCTCATTTAGGATTAAAAACATTGGCTATTGATTTGGATGCTCAGTGCAATTTAACAACTTCATTTGGCGTTACTGATTTCAGGGCAAATACCTACAATACACTAAAGGGTGAATTAGGTCTGGAATCTACAAAAATAGATGAACATCTTGCCATTCTCCCTTCATCGGTTGACTTGAGCGCTTTCGAACTGGAAATGTCTGCAGAGCCGGGGAAAGAATATCTGCTAAAGGAATTGCTTGAATCCGTTTTGGATCAATATGACTACATCCTGCTGGATTGTTCTCCTAACCTGGGGCTTGTTTCGATAAATGCCTTAACGACAGCAGATCTTTATATTATCCCACTTCTCCCCCATCATTTAAGCATACAGGGATTAACTAAACTTTTAGAAATAACTGATAAAGTAAAAAAGAGACTTAACCCGGGACTGGAAATGGGCGGAATTGTTTTAACGCAGTACAATAACCGCAAAGTACTTCACCGGGACATTGCACAGGTAGTACAAGAACACTTTGGACAAAAGCTTTTTAAAACGGTTATTCGGGAAAACATCTCCCTGGCGGAAGCTCCCAGTTCCGGAACGGACATTTTTCAATACGCACCAAAGAGTAATGGTGCTGAAGACTACCTCAATTTAACCAAAGAAATTATCAAGCTATAAAATACTATACTGATGGCGAAAAAAG
>DHQK01000293.1:8619-15667 GCA_002411085.1 Marinilabilia sp. UBA5340
ACTATACTGATGGCGAAAAAAGACTTCAAACAAGGACTGGATTTCTTAATTCAGAATACGAAAGAAAACATAGAAAACCCAAAGGTTACTGATAAAGAAAAAACAGAGGAACCCGGTTCCAAAAAAGCGACTTATTATTTAAACTCAAAGAAGCTTAATACCATAAAAGCGATTGCCTGGCATGACCGAAAGCCTATTGGTCAGGTCATTAATGAAGCTCTTTCTCTCTACATTAAAAATTATCCTGACCCGGAAAAAGCTGAAAAAAATTTCCGGAAAGAATCTGGAAAAAGTTAATCCTCTTTTTATTTCAAATACCATACTTCCCATAAGAACAATATCTGCCATAATTGCCATATATACCATAACGGCCATAAAAACCATAAGTGCCATACATGCCATAATTATAAAACCTAACTGACCTTTTTTTAAAACTACCTTACATTAATAAGGCTCTATTTCTTATTGTAAACCTGTAAACCAACTCCCTATATAACTATTTTTCAAATGATTAAAGGTTTACAATGAGTTTACAGTGGTTTACATACATCTTACAATCTACTGACTTTCTGCAACTTAATGATTTACATTAATTTTTCTTTATCAGTAGATTTTTTTGCTGTTCCTTTAGAAAAGCTGAAAACCTTATGCCTGAATTATGAATCTCCCCCTCCCTTAAAACGGCCACATTGTAATCAAAAAAAGCAAGTCATTAATATTTATTTCCATTCATTAGTATAAAATTTAATTATTAAGGTCTAATGGAACTCGCATGCAGGAACTTATACATATTCCCTTGTGGCAATCGTTGCCATGCTCGTTTCATCACAAAGCATTTTTCGGTACATTTACAAATAGTTTAAACCAAATTGCAATTAAACAACCAATTTGGCATTCCGGCTAATCATTTTATTGCACCTTTATTTACCCAAAACTCGTCAGGAAAAATGAAACCCTTTGCTATTAACTACAATCAAATCCTTGCATTATTCAACCCCACAATACATTCCGAAACAAATGCTTTTATCCTGTTTTCTCACAAAAAACAATTCTTTTCTCTCTATATAGATAAAACATCGGGGCCATTGAAATGTATGCACATCCCAACACGAAAAGAATATGCACCATGGCAGATATTTTATCTCCTGTCAGACACCTTTTTAATTGACAAATATTTAAAAAATAACGGACTGAAAGAAATCCCACCCTTTAAGGAATTAACTACGATTACCAAAGTCAAATCACAGAATGAAATATTTCTCCTTTCATTAGGATTAAACAGCGCTTCGGAACAAAATATTAAAAACCTGTCCAAAGAAAACCAGCATATTTTGGAGATTGCCAGAAAAGCTGAAAAACTTACCGGCTTCGATATACCTGTTTTTATCAACAACCACCATTCACTTTCATTCGTGTTAGATGCACGCGGCGGCCTACTTTCCGATTCTTTTCAAATATGTGATTTTTCTACAAATGGCTCTTATGCCCGTTTTTCAAATACCGGAGGCGGCTGTTGGTATCCGCGATTACGCACCCCTCAAAAATTGTTTCTTTTATCTTTTTCCCCCATTTCCTTTTTACAATATTTGTCAGAAAAATCTATCTCCGATAAAAATGCATTTCTATTTTCACCGGAATTTTCTCAGTCAAATTTCTATGAATTCTTTTTCGAAATGGCAAATGCAGAAGAGATTCGGAAGATGCTGTTGCTACATTCAACTGATCTTGCCGAATCAATTAATTGTGTCCGTTTAGTTCTTTACTGTTTCAACTATTACACAAATATTACAACATCTTTTAATCTCACAGCCAATCACCTGGAAATAACCTTTATCTATGATAAAAACGAAGAATACTCTTTAATCTTTTCAGAGTTTTTTGATGCTATAAGAGCCAATATCAGTAATTATTTGTCCCTGTTACCTGAAACCCAAACTGACAGAGATTTTTTAAGGATGTTTCGACCTTTTGAGCAATTTGACAACTTCTTCCGATACCCGGATCTGGAAAAAGAACCAATTAACCCCAAAGATGATGTCTATTTCTGCGTCCCTGTCAAAGATGAAATTGTTTTAGCTCTATTGACTGAATTGCCCAAATTGTTTAATTCACTTTTTAATGACCCAAACCATTCCTTTGAAATTGAACTAACAGAATCCAAACAATCAGAATAGCATTGACCCCCACCAGCAAACCGGTGGAATCAATGCATTATTCATTTTTACCCATCTACAGGATTAATATTCCTTTTGCAAAAGTTTCAATTCTTGAAATCTCGCAGTCAGGATCTCAATTATTTCATCGTCCATATCATCAGAATAGGCAAATTCCTCACCGGAAGGATATTTTTTAAATACATCTTCGCACAAAAAGAAAAAAGACAAAAACAAAAAGGTTTTCATTGAAGTGTCCTGATAATACTCGTAAATATCAGGAAAGTTCTCTTCAAAGATTGAAAGAAAATGATGATAAGGAGAAAATTTGTATTGTTTTAAAAATTCATCCTTAGCCATCATTTGTGCATGTCCGTTATCGATATCGGAATCAATTAATGATTGCCAATAATCGACCGCTTGAGAAGAATAGCTTTCAAGCCAATCATAGTATTCTTCGCGGGTAGGGAAGCTACACACAAAGTTGGGATGGTTCTCCAGGAAAAATTCATGGAATGGGTCTTTGAAGAAATTGTGTTGTTCAATCATAGTTAGGATTTAAAGAGTTAATAAATGATTTTAAGAAACTGTTTAAATTTTGTTTTTGGTAGGTGTTTTTGAAGGATTGAGCACTTAGGCAAGTCAAAATTGACGAGAATAGCAGCGCTATTTAAGGAAATTTTGACGAAGTATAAGAGTTCAAGACTCGAAAACATCTCAAAGGATAAAACTTAAACAGTTTCTAAGTAATCGGCGATTTGTTTTAATTCTTTTGTTCCCCTAAAAGTAACTTTTTTGTCCTCAAAAAACGATTATCTGAAAATGTTTCCTTCCTTTTCTTTCTTTTACTTTATCGGAATTGTTAATTTTAAAGGTTTTTTGAAGCCTCTAAAGCTTTTGTCAAAAGTTTTAGAGAACTTTTAGGGTTTGATTTAAATGCAATTGCAACCAAGTATAATGGCGAAAAAGAAAGCGAATAACAACCAGAAAGGATTTGAAGAGTCATTATGGGACTCAGCCAACCGATTAAGAGGAACCGTGGAATCAAGCGAATACAAACATGTGGTGCTAAGCTTGATTTTCCTGAAGTTTGTAAGTGATAAATTTGAAGAACGACGACAGGAACTCCTTGATGAAGGCAAAGAGAAATTCCTTGAGATGAAAGAGTTCTACAACATGAAGAACATTTTCTTTTTGCCTGAAACATCTCGTTGGAGCTTTATCATGGATAACTCCAAACAAGAAGACATTGCCCTTAAAATTGATACCGCTCTTAGCACCATTGAAAAGACCAATCCATCACTTAAAGGAGCACTTCCCGATAATTACTTTTCGCGTCTCGGGTTAGATGGCAGCAAGCTTTCGTCATTGCTCGATACCATCAACAATATAAATACTGTTGCCGATAAAGAAAACGATGTTGTGGGGCGTGTTTATGAATATTTCCTCGGCAAATTTGCGGCAGCAGAAGGCAAAGGCGGGGGCGAATTTTACACACCGAAGTGCATTGTAAACTTGTTGGCAGAGATGCTGGAGCCCTACAAAGGCAAGATCTATGACCCTTGCTGTGGCTCTGGTGGTATGTTCGTTCAATCCATTAAGTTTGTGCAAAGCCACCACGGCAGTCAAAAAGACATTTCCATATACGGACAGGAGTACACCGGAACCACTTACAAACTGGCCAAGATGAACCTGGCCATACGTGGTATATCGGCCAACTTGGGAGAAGTCCCCGCAGATACCTTTTTTAAAGATCAGCACCCCGATTTGAAAGCCGATTTTATTCTGGCCAATCCCCCTTTTAACCAAAAAGAGTGGCGAGGCTCTGATGAGTTGACCGATGATCCCCGTTGGGCCGGCTACAATGTGCCACCTACCGGAAATGCCAACTATGGCTGGATTTTGCACATGCTTTCCAAACTATCGGATACCGGAACAGCCGGTTTTGTACTGGCCAACGGCTCCATGAGTTCCAACACAAGCGGTGAAGGTGAAATACGCCGCAAACTGGTAGAAAACGATTTGGTGGAATGTATGATCGCACTCCCCGGACAACTTTTCTATACCACACAGATTCCTGTTTGTCTCTGGTTTCTCACCAAACACAAAAAGAGCAACGGATATAACGACCGTCAGGGGAAGACGCTTTTTATCGATGCCCGCAACATGGGTACTATGATTGACCGGGTACACAAAGAATTGACCACTGAAGATATTGCTACCATAACCCGTACATTTCATGCGTGGCGTGAGGGGAAAGATGCATTGGACGGCAAACCATTGGAATACGAAGACCAACCCGGTTTCTGTAAGTCGGCCACGCTTGAAGAGATTGCCAAAAACGATTTTGTGCTCACTCCCGGCCGTTACGTGGGAGCTGCTGAAGTGGAAGACGATGGTATCCCCTTTGAAGAAAAGATGACAGAGCTGACCACCACCCTTTACCAACAAATGAAGGAGTCGGCCAACCTGGATGCTGAAATCAGTAAAAACATGGAGGTGTTGGGTTATGGGGAGTGAATGGAAGGAAGTTACTTTAGGAGAAGTAGCAAACATCGATACAGGATTTCCTTTTAAAAGTAAGGATTATAGAAGTTATGGCAACATGAAAGTCATTAGAGGTAAAAACATCTCCGAAGGATTTATCCGCTGGGGAAATGATGCCATGTATTGGGATTTTGACTTAAATAAACTTATCCAATATCATAACCATATGGGAGATATTGTAATAGGAATGGATGGGTCTAAAATTGGAAAAAACCGGGCGCAATTACTATCAAGTGATATTCCATCTTTGTTGGCTCAACGTGTATGCCGTGTAAGAGCTTTAAATGAATTTTCAATTCAAAAATTTTTATGGCAAATAATTAATTCGACTCCATTTGAAAACTATATTAGATTAATTCAAACAGGTACATCGATACCACATATAAGTTTAAAGCAAATATCAAAATTTACTTTCAAACTCCCACCACTTACAGAGCAAAAAGCCATCGCCCACATCCTTGGAACCCTCGACGAAAAGATAGAGTTGAACCGGCGCATGAATGCAACACTTGAGCAGATGGCGCAAGCCCTATTCAAAAGCTGGTTTGTTGATTTCGACCCGGTCATTGACAAAGCCCTTGCTGCAGGCAATCCCATCCCGGAGCCATTGCAAAAACGCGCAGAAAAACGGAAAGCACTTGGTGATAAGCGCAAGCCGCTGCCGGAAAATATTCAAAAGCTTTTTCCGGATGCGTTTGAGTTTTGTGAGGAGCTGGATAAGTGGGTGCCGAAGGGGTGGGAAGGAAAAACTCTTGATGAATTAGTTTTCTTAATAGGAGGAGGAACTCCAAAGACTTCAATTAACGAATATTGGAATGGCAATATTCCTTGGTTTTCGGTTGTTGACGCCCCCAACGACTCTGACGTATTTGTCATTGACACAGAGAAGAAAATAACTCAATTAGGGGTTGAAAATTCATCAACCAAGATTCTACGAAAAGGAACAACAATTATAAGTGCGCGGGGAACAGTTGGGAAATGCGCTCTTGTGGGCACTCCAATGGCAATGAATCAATCTTGTTATGGAGTTCAGGGAAAACATGGGGGTTCAGATTTTTTTGTTTATTATGCTATTAGAGAAAACATATCAAATCTCCAGCAAAGAGGCCATGGTTCAGTTTTCAATACAATAACTCGTGACACCTTTAAAAGCATCAAACTGGCCTATGGTAACGACAGTATTTGCAATGCTTTTGATGGACAAGCAATGACCTTTTTTGAAAAAATAAAAAACAACTTATTTCAAAATCAAGGATTAACAAACATACGCAATACCCTCTTACCAAAGTTAATATCCGGAGAAATCCGCATTCCGGAGGCAAAAACCATTTTACAGGAAGAAGCGAATCTAGACATAGCCGCTGAAGAAACAACAGCATACAAGCATTAAGAGATGTCCGAAACCAACCGGATAGAATACAAGCAGGAACTCACCAATATCAAAATGTCCAGTTTTTTAATTAATAAACTGGACATTTTTTCTATATTTGTTGTAGCTAAAACTCATGAAAGTTACTGAAAACATATCATATACAATAAAACGACTCCCCAGAGGGCATGTATTCACCTATGCTGATTTCACATCGGAGGTGAGTAAAAAGGAAGCGGTCATAAAAGCGCTTAACCGTATGGTGCAGGCAGGAAAGCTAAAAAAACTTTCTAAAGGCAAGTATTACAAGCCTGAGGATTCAGCCTTTGGCACATTACCTCCGGATCAATACCAGATAGTAAAAGATCTGTTGGAGAAAAACGGAAAAATAACAGGTTATCTTACGGGATATAGCATCTATAACCAACTGAGGCTGACGACGCAGATAAGCAATGTTATTCAGATTGGACGAAACGAAACACGCCCTTCCTTTTCACGGGGAATGTATAAAATCAGCTTTATCAAACAAAAGAATACCATTACAAAAGATAATATTCCCCAATTACAGCTATTGGATGCCATCAGATTTATAAAAACCATCCCGGATACCACTATTGACAATTCCTGCATTATTCTAAAAGGGCACCTGAAGGAGCTCCATTTGGATAAACAACAAAATTTAATTCGTTTGGCCTTGCTATATCCACCATCCACCAGGGCTTTATTGGGTGCCTTATTGGAGGAGATTAATGGCAAAGTTGAATTAAAAACCCTGAAGAATTCATTAAACCCAATTACAAAGTATAAGTTAAATATTTCGCCCAAGACCTTATCAACCCTTAAAAACTGGAATATTTTATGACCCTACACGACGATCCCAAAGCTTTTGGCCAGGTCATTCGTTTAACTTCAGAAAAGTTAAATATCAATCCTGTCTTTATTGAAAAAGACTATTGGATAACCTTATTATTGAAACGCT
>DHQK01000293.1:15694-17109 GCA_002411085.1 Marinilabilia sp. UBA5340
GAAACGCTTATCTGAAAGCAAGTATGCCCACCAGGTAGTCTTTAAAGGCGGAACTTCTTTGTCAAAGGGTCATCATTTAATTAGTCGTTTTTCTGAAGATGTGGATTTAGCCGTTATTAGTGAAGAGGGGCAATCTGCCAACAATGTCAAAACATTAATCAGGACGGTTGAAAAAGAGTTAACTCACGGTCTGAAAGAACAATACATAGAAGGCCAAACAAGTAAAGGTTCCCGTTTTAGAAAGTCTCTTTTTGAGTACAATACAACCCTTAAAGGCAATACTTCAAACCGGGTAATTATTGAAATAAATTCATTCGCAAATCCTTTCCCTTATGCCCAACATTCCATTCATGCATTTATTGCTGATTATTTCAGAGAATCGGGAAATGAAAAGTTCATCAGGGAGTATGACATGGATTCCTTTAAAATAAATGTTTTGGATAAAAAACAAACCGTTATTGAAAAACTGGTATCGCTTATCCGTTTTTCGTTTAGTGACATCCCCATAGATGGCATTAGATCAAAAATCAGGCACTTTTACGATCTCCATCATCTTTTACAGGATGAAGAATGTAACGGATTCATAATGTCTGAAGCTTTTCAAGATGAATTTAACAAGCTGTTGGAGCATGACAAACTACAATTTGATGATCCTACCGGATGGAAAGAAAAAGCATTAACGGATTCAATATTAATGAATGATTTTGATGGCGTTTGGAAGCAAGTTAAGCAACAGTATAATTCAGAGTTAGGCAATTTAGCATTTAGAGCCATCCCGGAAGAGCAAGAGGTGTATGATTCATTTAAAACCATACTGAAAAAGTTATCATGAAGTTTACCGAAGCCAAATTGGAACAAGTCTTTATAGATCTACTTCAGGAAGAAGGTTGTCAATATGTTTCAGGAGATCAAATCGATCGTTCTGAAGAAGATGTTCTTATCAAAGACGATATTCGCGCCTTTCTTAAAAAACAGTACTCAAAAGATGGCATTACTGATTCAGAAATTGATGGCATCATTCGTGAACTGGAAAAACTGCCGGCTTCAGATCTTTATGAAACCAATAAGACGGTTATGCGGAAAGTGTCTGACGGGTTCCTCTTAAAACGGGAAGATCACAAACTGAAAGATCTTTACATTCGCCTTATTGACTTTGAAGGGTTAACAAAAGAGGATGCTGTCAGCCAGACAGCAGAGTTATCAGTAGCTGCCGATGGAAAAGAAAAATACCAGATTCATTCCGATCAGAATATCTACAAATTCGTTAATCAATTTGAAATACAAGGGTATGAAAAACGAATTCCGGATGGGATTCTTTTTATCAATGGATTGCCTTTGGTGGTGTTTGAACTGAAAAGTGCCATCAGGGAAAACACCAATATTCATGATGCTTATTTGTAGATATTCTGATCGGA
>DHQK01000293.1:17329-19287 GCA_002411085.1 Marinilabilia sp. UBA5340
GCTTATATTCAATTAACCACCAGGTACAAAAGAGATATTCCGGAGTTATTCAAATACAACGCTTTTTGCATTATAAGTGACGGTGTAAACACCAAAGCGGGATCCTTCTTTGCTCCTTACGACTATTTTTATGCCTGGCGATCAGCTCCCGACAGGCAAATGCTCAACAAAGATGGCTTTGACGGCATGAAATCACTCATCAGCGGAATGCTGAACAAGAATGATTTGCGGAACATCATTCGCCATTTTATTTATGTTCCTGACGTTTCTAAAAAGGAAGAAAAAATATTGTGTCGGTATCCGCAATATTACGGAGCTTTAAAACTGTTTTCCAATATCAAACAGCACCAGCGACCGGATGGTGACGGAAAAGGAGGCACCTATTTCGGAGCAACAGGTTGTGGAAAAAGTTATACCATGCTTTTCCTTACCCGTCTGCTGATGAAAAGCAAATTCTTTACCTCTCCCACCATTGTTTTAATAACTGATCGTACCGATCTGGATGATCAGCTTAGCGGACAATTTACCAATGCAAAAGCCTTTATTGGCGACAATGTGGTGGAGAGTGTTGAGAGCCGGGAGGATCTGAGACAAAAACTGCAAGGGCGAAACAGCGGAGGTGTGTTTCTGACAACTATCCACAAATTCACCGAAGATACAGAGCTTTTAACCGACCGGAATAACGTAATCTGCATTTCCGATGAAGCGCATCGCAGTCAGACCAATCTGGATCAGAAAGTACGTATTACAGAAAACGGAGTAAGCAAGAGGTATGGTTTTGCCAAATATCTGCACGATTCACTTCCCAATGCTACTTACGTAGGATTTACCGGAACTCCGGTTGATGCCACGCTGGATGTTTTCGGAGAAGTGGTAGACGCCTATACCATGACTGAATCAGTAAATGATGAAATCACTGTTCGAATTGTGTATGAAGGTCGGGCCGCTAAAGTGATTCTCGACAACCGAAAACTGCAGGAGATTGAAGATTATTATGCCCGTTGTGCTGAGGAAGGTGCCAATGAACATCAAATTGAGGAGAGTAAGAAAGCTACCACCAATATGAATGCTATTCTGGGGGATCCGGACCGACTGCAGGCGGTGGCAGAAGATTTTGTGACTCATTATGAAAAGAGAGTAGAAGAAGGTGCAACGGTTAAAGGGAAAGCCATGTTTGTTTGCAGCAGTCGCCCAATTGCCTGGCAACTGTATCAAAATATCATTGATCTAAGGCCAGAATGGAGTGAAGTGAAGGCATGTGAGGAAGGAAGTGATCTTAGTGAACAGGAACAGAAAGAAATCATGTCCATGCCTCGTATTAAAATGATCATGACCCGGGGAAAAGACGATCCGGCCGAACTTTACGAGATGCTTGGAACCAAGGAATATCGAAAGGAGCTCGACCGTCAGTTTAAAAACCCCAAGTCCAATTTTAAGATCGCCATCGTTGTAGATATGTGGCTCACCGGGTTTGATGTCCCATTTCTGGATACCATCTACATTGACAAACCCATTCAGCGGCATAATCTTATTCAGACAATTTCACGTGTTAACCGGAAATACGAAGGAAAAGAAAAAGGGCTGGTGGTAGATTACATTGGCATAAAACGCCAAATGAACCTGGCCCTTGCACACTACAACAAAAAAGACAGTCAGAATTTTGAAGATATTCAACAATCGGTTACTGTTGCCCGAGATCATCTGGACTTACTCGATAAAATATTCCATAAGTTCGATGCTTCAAAATATTTCGGCGGTACTCCGTTGGAACAACTCAATACGCTTAATATGGCTGCTGAATTTGTTCAAATGACCCAGGAACTGGAAAGGCGTTTTATGTATCTCGTAAAACGCCTGAAGGCAGCTTATGATATTTGTTCCGGAAGTGAAGCCTTTTTTCAGCCGGAACGGGATAAAATACACTTTTACCTCGCAGTGCGATTTCTTCCACACCCTGG
>DHQK01000287.1 GCA_002411085.1 Marinilabilia sp. UBA5340
TCACGTAAAGATGAATCATACCGTCTATTGTTTCTACAACTACTAAATCATAAGCTCCCGGAGCCAAAAATGCAAGTATGTAATTCCCTGTTTCGTTTACTTCCCAACTGGTTACTGCATTAGGGAAGCGTACAGCTTCTTCTTCCGGTGCAGCAGCTTGCTCTTCTGTGTAGTTGCCATCTTCATAAGCATACACCATTATTCCACTTCCTTCGGGAATGTTGGTCACAGTTCCTGCAATGCTTCCTGCCTGATTGTTCACAACTAAGCGGATGGTGGGTTTGAGGATGTATTTACCTGAATTTCCGGCTTTGACAACAGATTTACGTGCATCGAAATCGGCTGTAACTTCCACCTGACCATTCACTGGAACCGTAAAGTTTCCGGTAGCTTTATATCCGGTCTGGGCTCCACTGGGAACAAAGAGTGGTTGTGTTGCCCCGTCTTCAAATTCCAGATAGCATCCGGGATTGGCCATCGCTGATGATGCTTCTCCTGCAGGTACATCTAAAATAAAGCGCAGTTGTGTATAAGTGCCTGATCCTAATTCAAATTGACCCAATAATTCAGATTCTCCACCAGTCAATTCCAATAAATTGAATGTATCCGGTTCAAATCCTTCAAATGATTTCCATTGTTCGCCTTCCACATGATATTGCACTTCTTTGACGCCAATATTGACAGCGGTGATGCCATCCGTTTCGATAGGGGCATCAGTAATGGAAAGTTTTAAAGTGCCTGTCCCAGAGGTTGAATTGTTGTCCTCGTTACAGGATGAAAATAAAAATGGTGTAATAAATCCGATTGTCAGAAAGATTAATTTCTTCATAATTACCCTTGATTTTTTTGATTATACAAAATTTATTCCGGTTTTTCCGGATTCTATATAAAAGACGAGAGAGTGTGAAAAGGGTTGGAAAGAATTATAAAGAAAAAGTATAGCCAATCGAAAGGGTAAAATTAAAAGAGGTATTCGAAGAATGATTTAGGTTTTCGGAAACTAAGCTGTTGCCTGCAAAAATGTTTTTCAGCCCCTGCCGGTAAAAAGCGCCGGCTGCAAGTGTTATTTTGTCCGTTACAGGAGCAAAATACTGGTATCCGGCAATCAAACCAAAATCATTTTTTGTATAGTCTGATGAAATATCAGACTTGGCATCATTAATAAGTTGATGTGCATTGTTTAGAAATGCGGTGTAAAGGCCGGCTGAAAATGCATGGTTCAGATTTCTTTTAAAAGGTCTGTGCCTGGCTTTTAAAACGATGTCAGTATATTCCAGATCAATGTTGTTAGAGACATATTTACCCTGATAATATTCTTTATAATGCTGACCGTTTTGTCTTGCAAAACTGAATTGTCCCACTACATCCCAACGTTCTGTAATTTTTCCGGAAATCCCGATTCCGTAATTTTGTTTTATGGTTGTTTGGTTGGCGGTGAAATCTTGTGGATCAAAGGCTTCTTTCGTTTTTGGACTGATGAGCCAGGTATTTGCTAATTCCCCGACTGCAAAAACGGTGATTTTGGAAAAAATCTGTTTGGGATTGTTATGTTCAGGAATGAATGATTCTTTTTCGGGTTCCGACATTTCTATATGAGCCAGAGGTGCTTCATGGGGAATGACAATTTTAGCGTCCGAAAGGATGAAGCTCATGGATGAGAGCTTGTTGTCGTTGATTCTGGTGGTAGCGATGTTATTGGCTAACGGAATTTCCGCGAGTTTTGATTTGAATTGAAATGAATTGTGACTTTTTGTTCTTGATTTAATTGTTGGTTCCTGTGAAAGTTTTGTTATCAAAATTTCTTGTTCTGGATCTGTTTTAAGTTCTATTAGTGTGTTATTTCTCTCAATATTAGTGATTTTCGAAATTCCCTGAACGGAATCTGTATCCACAAGGGGAAGGGGGATTTTGATACTGTCAGATAGAAGATGGGCAGGATCGGGGGTAGCAGAATTATTAGCCAGGGGTTTTTCTGTAGTTGTTTGATGGAATCGATTAAAGAGAATTGTGCCTGCTGAAAGCAACAAAAGAATACCGGCAGCAGAGGATGCCCGCCAAATCCACATTTTTCGGCGGTCTTTCTGCAGTGATCCTTCCAGGCGCTCATAAACCCGATCAATATCCAGATCGTTCTGAATATTTTCCCATGTGTAGTTGGGGGGCTCTTCCTTGCCGGAATTTACCGTATTTTTATACCACTTAAGAAAGTCCATCTTTTTTGTACATTAATTCTTTTACCCATCCCTGTAGCAATTGACGTGCCCGGCTGAATTGCGATTTGGATGTTCCTGTAGTGATGTTCAGTCTTTCTGCAATTTCATGGTGCGTCATCCCTTCCAGGGCATATAGGTTGAATACTAATCTGGCTCCTTCCGGTAAGCGTGCAACCTGTTTGTGCAACTCATTCATGCTGATGGAAACAGGTTCTTCATTCATTTCCTCAACTTCGGGAATTTCCTCATTAATCAGAGGTACGTCTTTGCTTTTTCTTCGGATATGGTCTATCGCGGTATTGGTTACAATGCGGCGAATCCATCCTTCAAAAGACCCTTGATTCTTGTAGGATTGAATGTTTCTGAATATTTTCAGAAATGAATCGTGCAAAATATCACCTGCCTGCTCCCGGTTTTGGGCATAGCTAAGACACACCCCGTACATTTT
>DHQK01000022.1 GCA_002411085.1 Marinilabilia sp. UBA5340
CAAATTGAACCGAAAAAACCGAATGTGCTTTGTTCAACTCCCATGATAAGGAGAGCCTCATTGGTAATATTCGTAATCACCGGTGTATTTGTTTCAGCCCCCGGAGTGGGGTGATAGTATGGTAGCATGGAATGTAAGAATATAAAAGATAAGCCCCGGAGGGGTGACACTTTTTTTGACAGGTGATACGCACAAACGTGCATGGCTAAGAGCATTATTCCTGAAACCCATAACTCTCAACTCAACCCTAATAAATCCGCGGAAATTTCTCCGGATATGCTTCTCCCATGATAGCATAGATGGTTTCGTAAACGTCTTCTGCATTGGGGTTACTGAAGTAGTCGCCATCGGTGCCGTAGGCTGGTCTGTGATCTTTGGCCGTAATGGTAACCGGTTTATGATCCAGGAAATAAAAACCTCCCTGTTCTTCAATGACTTTTTGCATCATGTAGGCGGTAGCACCACCCGGAACATCTTCATCAAAAAAGACGATACGGCTTGTTTTTTTCAAAGACTCCAGAATGATATTTTGTGTGTCAAATGGCAGTAACGTTTGTATGTCTATGAGTTCAACGGAAATGCCTGTTTCGTTCAATTGGTGGATGGCATCTGCTGCAATACGCACGCACGATCCGTAAGTGACAAGGGTGACATCGGTTCCTTCGGTCAGTATTTCCGGCACTCCCAGCGGAATTCGGAATTCACCCCAGTTGGTTGGTTGTTTCTCCCGGATGCGATAGCCGTTGAGTGGTTCAATGACCAGTGCCGGATCTTCGCCCTGAAGCAGCGTGTTATACATCCCTGCTGCGCGTGTCATATCTCTGGGAACACAAACGTGCATCCCCCGAATACTATTGATGACCATGCTCAAAGGAGATCCTGAATGCCAAATGCCTTCCAGCCGGTGACCGCGGGTACGAACTATAACGGGTGCTTTTTGTCCTCCCTTAGTTCTGTAATGTGTGGTTGCCAGGTCGTCACTTAGTGTGTGCAGGGTATAGAGCAGGTAATCGAAATACTGAATCTCTGAAATGGGGCGTAGGCCGCGAAGGGCCATGCCGATACCTTCACCAATAATTGTAGCCTCATGGATTCCGGTGTCGCGTACCCTCCATTCCCCGTATTTTTGCTGCAGCCCTTCGAGTGTCTGATTTACGCCTCCCAGTTTTCCGGTGTCTTCTCCCAGTGTGATTACCCGGGGATCGTTGGCAAAAACAGCATCGAAGTTGTCCCGGATAATCTCGCGTCCTGGTACCATAGGTGCATCCTCTTTGTATTCAGGTGCTACCGGTGTTACCTGCATCGGTGACTTTTCGGATGTATCATAGAGGTAGCGGTTGTATTGCTCTTTGCCATTTTCGTAATAATTGCTGACCCAGTTGCGCAATTGATCTTTTAGTCCTCCGGGTTTGTCGCATGAAACGCAGACGTGGCGAAGGATTTTTCGGGCTGAACTCAGGACTTCTTTACGGTTGAGCGTGATGGCATTTTTGAGGTTACCGATTACGTTTTGTATTTCCTCTTCTTTTGATGCCTGGCACACGCACCGTTTTTGTGTTACCAGCCGGATGAGTTCTTCACGCTCTGTTTTGATGGGGGCGAGGTATTCTTTGAGTGTAGTTTTTTGAGCTTCCACAGCTTCTTGCCTGGCTTCTTGCTCCAGTTGATCGAGAGTATCTTCTTCGGCCAGTTTTTTCTCCAGAATCCATTGGCGCATTTGCACCAGGCAATCCTTCTCTTTTTCCCAGTTGAGGCGCTCTTCTGATTTATACCGTTCGTGAGATCCTGAGGTGGAATGTCCTGTGGGCTGTGTCAATTCTTTGATATGGAACAGAACCGGTACATGTTCATTCCGGCATTTTTGGATGCCCTCGTCATAGATCTGGCAGAGTGATGCATAATCCCATCCATGCGCTTCATAAATGAGGATGCCCGACTTGTCAGCTCTTCCTTTCTCAAATCCTTTCAGGGCTTTGGAGATACTTGACTTGGTTGTTTGTTTTTCTACAGGAACAGAAATTCCGTATCCGTCGTCCCATACCGAAACAGCCATGGGGATCTGCAATACTGCTGCGGCATTGAGGGTTTCAAAAAAGAGACCTTCCGATGTGCTGGAATCCCCAATAGTGCCGAAGGCAACTTCATTGCCTTTGTTGCTGAATTGGGTCAATGCAGCAAGTTCCTCTTGTTCGCGGTAAAGTTTGGAAGCCAGTGCCAAACCAACCAGTCGTGGCATTTGGCCGGCTGTGGGACTAATATCTGATGAGGTGTTTTTGCTTTGCGTCTGGTTGACCCATTGATGGTGCTGATCTATCAGGCGTGTGCCAAAATGATTGTTCATGGATCGGCCGCCATTGTCGGGGTTCAAATCCGTACGGGTTTCGCCATAGAGCATGGCAAAAAATCTTTGTGGGGTAATCATACCGGTAGCCAACATGAAGGTCTGATCACGATAATATCCCGATCGCCAGTCACCTTCACGAAATTGCTTGGCCATTGCGATTTGGGCCACTTCTTTCCCATCTCCAAAGATTCCGAATTTGGCTTTGCCGTTAAGCACTTCTCTTCGTGCGATAACGCTCATTTGGCGGCTGAGATGTGCCAGCCTGTAATCGTTGAGAATTTCTTTTCTGAATTCTTCGAATTTAAGTGCTTCGCCGGTTGCGTTATTGGGTGAATCGTTGCTGATAATACCTGCTTCTTTTGTTTTATTAGTCATCATTTTAGTCCTATTGTGTCGGTTTAGCTCTCCATAAGCATCCAACAAGGCAAAGTTATGATTTTTTTCAGCCTGATAACTCAGATCAGTTGAAGTCTATTGGTTGCAATATTCAAACATAAACAAAGCCTCGAATGTTTACCCCTGTTGATTTTTTGTATCTTTGCATGATAAAAGTGCTTGACAATGATACTGAAACTGCTTTTGATTACGATTGTTTTGATGGCTGCAATTACGGCTCTTTTCGCCATCCGGATTCTTGTTCAGAAAGGTGGAAAATTTCCGAATACACATATTGGTGGTAATCGGGATATGGCCAAACGCGGAATTTATTGCGCCAATACTCAGCATAAAATGGCCAGTAAAGACAAGCGTAGTATTCTTAAAAATACGCTGAATTAATTTTAACTGGAACATTTATTCTACAGACTTTCCGCTTTGAGGTTGAAGATATTAAAACACTAAAAGGATATTTGCATCCGAAAATCAAAAATATTATCTTTGCAATGTAATAGTAGATAATTTAGGAGGGTTTTAATATGAATAGTATTTTAATAGTAATCGGATTGGCAATTCTTTTTGTAGGTCTTGCATTTGCTGGGCTGGCGCTTAAAAGTTTTTTTAAGAAAGATGCAACTTTAAGAACATGCAGTGGCGGATCGTGTGCCTGTAATACAACTGCAGACAGTTGCAGTACTGAAGTTGCTGGTTAAAAAATGAGAGTGGAGGTTTCCCGGGCTATTCAGCAATATATTGCTCAAATCCTTCCGTCCGGGAAACTTCCATTCCATTTTCAGAGCTATAAATGAAGCATCCTTCCATTTGGGGATGCTTTTTCATTAGCTCAAGACTTTTTTCGAGCCCCATTACCATACAAGCTGTTGCGTAAGCATCTGCGGTCATACAATCATTGGCAATAATGGACGCACTCAAAAGGGTATGTTGCACGGGCATTCCTGCAATCGGATCAATGGTATGTGCGTATTTCTTTCCGGTTTTCTCATCAATATAGAACTGCCTGTAATTGCCACTGGTGGCCAATGCTTTTCCGGATAACTCAATAATAAATTGTAATTCTCTATTGGATGCTATGGGGTCATCAATGGGTTTATCAATGCCAATTCTCCATTTCTGTCCTCGCGAGTTCAGCCCCTCGTTGACTACTTCTCCTCCAATTTCAACCAGGAAATTTTTACATCCATAGCGTGCGAGAGTGCGGGCTGCCACATCGACTCCGTATCCTTTGGCAATGGCGGAGGCATCCAGCATCACTTCCGGACGACTTTTTAATATCGAATCAGCAGTGAGTTTCAAATAATTCATACCTACGAGTTGCTTCAAGGCTTCAACCTTTTCGGGCGTCATTTCTTCTTTGTTGGTGAATCCGAAGCCCCATGCATTCACCAAAGGGGCTACCGTCATGTCAAACGCTCCGTTGGTTGCAATATTTATCTCTTTGGCAGTTTCAAATACTTTTCTGAAATGAGGATCTGTGCGGGTGCCTGATTGCGATTGATTAAACCTGGAAATAACTGAACTAGTATCATAAGTTGAAAGTGAGCTGTTGACAGAATCCAACGCCA
>DHQK01000165.1 GCA_002411085.1 Marinilabilia sp. UBA5340
CCCCCCTAAAACACGCAACAATAAACGTAAGCCAAAATATATTACAAGCTGATAATTTTGAGTGTTTCATTTCCCGGAAGGAAATATCTAGCAGAAAAACCGAGTGAAATAGTAAGTGAACAATATTCCGTTAAAAAAAACTTAAAAGCAGAAATGCAAAGATCTTAACATGAGAAATTTGCACATAGAATCACTTTTCATGCAAACAACTACCTATCAGCCACTTGAAGATGCTCAATTTAACATTGAGTGAAACTTTAAAAGAAAATGAAAAATTAAGACTCTGGAATCATAAAAAAAGTAAAATCCTCTTATCAGAACAATTCATGTAATTTTTTATTAAGCCCCTAAAGCACAGAAAAAAACGACAAACCACAAGCAAATTTGAAGAAACAAATAACAATTCTCCAATCAAAATTGCTGAGGACGTTTGAATTTTGATGAGAATCCGGAAAAGCCAAATAAAGACTTTCTCTATCCCTTAGCCCCAAGAATATCCGTAGGCGATTTTCGATAGTACTTCTTAAACACCGTACTAAAGTACCCTACGCTTGAAAAGCCTGCCTTTTCACTAACCTCGGTTACGGAATATTTTCTGGTTTGCAGAAGCTCCACTGCATAATTCAAGCGTACCGATTTAATAAAATCGGATGGGGACTGACCAGTAAGCGATTTAATCTTCTTGTAAAGAAGAGAAGCACTAACGTTCATTTCAAAAGCAAATTCTTCTTTCCCAAATTTCGGATTAGAAATATTGCTATTTACAACCTCCAAGGCCTTCTTTACAAATTGATCATTGAGTTCATTCTCCATAATCGGAGCATTTTTATCATGATCAATAAGCTTCAATGCTTTATCCCGAACCACTTTTCGATTGGCCAAAATAGAATCAATAGTACTGATTAGCAAACTCACATCAAAAGGTTTGGTCAGATAAGCATCAGCACCCAATCCCAGCCCATGAATCTGTTTGGGTTTATCGCTTAACGAAGTCAACATAATAATGGGAATATGCGATGTTTCATAGGTTGACTTCATCACCCTGCAAAACTCAAAACCATTCATATTGGGCATCATTATATCGGAAACTACAAGATCCGGCATTTTTTTCTTTATTATCTCTAACGCCTCAACGCCATCCTTTGCCGACAAAATATTGTAATACTCATTCAAAGATATTTCAAGAAAATCTCTTAACTGCTCATTATCATCAACTACCAGTATATTCAAACTGGAAACTTCGGAAGTATCTCTTAAATCAGCTATTGAGACCTCACTGAACTCTATTACAGGAGAAGTGTCCTTTTCTTCCACCCGCCTGACTTCTTTACTGTTTTGTATTTCATGGAAAGGCACTTCAATTCTAAAAGTGGAGCCTACGTTTTCTGTGCTTTCGAAAGACACGGCACCCCCATGATTCTCCACATAATTCTTCACCATTAAAAGTCCAATTCCGGATCCGACAACCTCGGAGTTTACTGCATTTTCACTTCTGTAAAACTCTTTGAATAGCTTACGCTGATCTTTCTTACTCATCCCAATACCCTGATCTTCGACCTCAAAAACCCAATTTCTATTACCAGAAATAAACTTCAATAAGACAGTTCCCCTTTTATTTGAGTACTTAATGGCATTAGAAATAAGATTATCAATCACCTTTTCCATCATTCCAACGTCAATAGCAGTTAAACACTTGCTAATATCAGAAGTAAAATTGAGGTTAATCCCTCTTTTTTGAGCATAAGACTCAAACATCACTTTTCGTTGCTCTATTAACTGAACAACATCTACTTCTTGCAGGTGCAGTTGTCCCTTCCCCTGATCAAATTTCTGAAAATCTAAAAGTTGAGTAGTCACTGCCAACAAATGATTCATTTGCTCTCTGGCAAGTTTTAGATAATATTTCCCTTTATTAGACAGGTTCTTTTCATTTCCAATCTCTTCAACCGGAGCACTTATCAGTGTTAATGAAGTTCTTATTTCATGTGCGGTGTTGGCAAAAAACCGGATCTTATCTTCGGAATGCAGCTTTTGAATCAAATTAATGTGGTACCGGAACACGACATACAAAACACTACTAACCAGAATTATGCATATCATAAAAAACCACCACGTTGCCCAGAAGGGAGGTATTACTTTAATTCTAAGTTGGCGCTCATCAATAATTTGAGTAAATGAATTATTATAAAGTCTTATTTTAAGATCAAAATCACCGCTCGGCAGATTGGCATAGGTGATAATTCTGTTAGCGGTGGGTGCAGACCATTTCTCATCAATGCCTTCAAATTTCCATGAAAGTTTTGATTCTCCGGAGGATATTCCTATAGTTACTACTTCAAGACTAATGGTGTTTCTACTATATGGAAGCTTCACCATCTCAAGTTTATTTACCGGGGTTGTTAAATTATACACAGAGCTGTCTCTTATGGTTCTCCCTGAAATGATAAAATCCTGAAAAAAGAGACTCCCGGTCAGCTCAGGAGAATGAAGCTGAGATGGGTCAAACAGCACTGCACCCAAATTGGTTCCCATTAACAAATTTCCGTTTTGTAACCTGATTGCAGCATCTTGATTAAATGCCACATCAGACAAAGACAGAAAAGTGGAATAGGTAAGTACCTTTTCTTCCTCGGCAGAAAAACGACACAAGCCATTTTCAGTTCCCAACCAAAAGAAACCATCTGCTTCAATGATGCTATTTACGAAATTGGAAGGCAATCCGTCTTTAACAGTGTAGGCATCATATTCTCCGGTTTCCTCATCATATCTTATTAAGCCATCTCCACTTGTAGCACACCATATTATATTATTCTTCACCAAAATATCCTGAATAATATAACCGCCCATCAAAGTTTCTGTTGAACCATCATCGGTATTAAGTCTAACCAAACCGTAGGTACAACCAAATAATTTCTGATTTTCACGAAAGTCTTCAACAACATAAGCAGGCAAAGTAGAGTACCTCGTGTACTCCTTTGTTGAAGCATTAAACCGAGTGACATCTTCTAAAACACCAACAATCCAGGTATCTCCGGCAGAATCATTTAAAATATCAAAAATAAAATCTCCGGTAACGCCCTGAATCCCTTCTCTGGATGAATAATGTGCTATTTCCCGACCTGTGGCTTCATCCAAAACATACATTCCCTGTGAATAGGAGCCAGCCAAAACAGTTCCTTCTCGCCCCTCATTTAAAGCCAGGAAAACAATAGCCTGCCCCTGCTCATTGTGATAAAAGTTCTGCCACTGATCAGTTTCAATATTCCATTTACTAATACCATTATTAGTGGCAAACCACAAGTTTCCCTGCTGGTCTTCGTAAACATCATTCACAATATTATTAACCAGAGAATTATCCTGGTTGATATGATGCCTAATCTGATTAACAACCGGAGAGGACTGCTCAAAAAATGAAGCGCCGCCACTGTATGTGCAAATCCAAATTCGTTTATTCTGATCATTAAAAATATCATAAACACCATTCCCCTGCAGAGAGGCGGGATTATTGACATTTTCCTTATAAACATTAAGCACTTTCGTTCCGGCCCGATCTAACTCCCACAGGCCCTGACCATCTACGCCCAACAGAATCGTACTATCCGTATTGATTTCAATATCCAAAATAGGATTACCTGGCAATCCCCTTATTGCAGAAGGATACAGCGAATCTTTCCGGAAGTCATAAAAAAACAAGCCATTGAAATTAGTAGCTACCCACACCTTTTCAAGGAGGTTATCATAATACAAACTGGTAATATTAAACGGGTCAACAGAATCATTGGAAACCAATAGATTAACCACTCCCTTTTCAATATCATATAGCCATAAACCATCCGATCTTCCAAGAATAAAACGATTTTCATCCACCCATTCTATAGCGCGCTCATTTTTCGGCTCTTCGGTCATCAAAGACAGTTGTCCGTCTTTGTATTGATACAATCCAAAATTTGAACTGACATACAGTATATTAGATTGACCAACCAATACATCATTTACAAAGATATGGTTGTTGTCCAAAAGATCCCTCATGTCAAATACTACATCAAACTCATCTCTCAAAGGATTGAATTCAAAGAACTGTCCATTGTTGGTATAAGCAATTAAAAGAGAATCCTCACACAATAGGTTGACACTAATGATATCTGCAGTTATATAAGGCAACATATATTTACGGGAATCATCGGCCGAAAGTCTCAAGACACCTGTTTTGGAAGAAATCCACACAAAACCGTGATGATCACTGCACACAGAATTGGCACCATACATAGAAACGTCATAAAGATCGTTTACCTTATAAAATGTTCTGTTTTCTGAGTTAACACCAAAACAATTGGAAATAAAAACCAGGTAAAAAAGAATAGACGTTAAAGCTCTCCAAATAATTCTATTCATCCGCAACATATATCTCCTTTAAAATTCCCTCAAAATTATTTATTTCTGTTTAAATATCAACTTCAAAAAAACAGAATCTGCCCAAAAGGCTTTTCAATATCAAAAGAAAATTGACATGCCAACAAGATTTATTTTATCAATTAAAACTTTCTCTGCTTTTAAATTCAATTAACACTGAAAATCGGTAAAATAAAACCAAAATTAAAAACGGAATATCCGAAAACAAAAAAGATTATTCTACAGCCTCCATACTTTTATAAAAAAGTAAATTACCTCCATTTTTAAAAATATTTCCACAACTATTAAGAAAAACCGACATAATTTACCGACATTATTTTCAGGATCAAGAAACGAACCAACCTACCATTTCGTCACCCCTGCTTAGCCCACCTAAACCACTTATTATTTTAAAAAATCTTACGCATTATATTAAAACAAAGAAAAATGAAATCGGACAACTTCAAAAATGTTAGAATTCTCAGCTACAGCGCATTCATAAGTATTATGCTTATTGGAATAACTTCCTGCACTTTGAAAGGAAACAATCAGAAAGACCAGGAACCAAAAAATCATCACACAGGCAATTACCGCAATCTGTTTATGGAAGCCGGATACACACAGGAAGAAATAGACAAAAAGGTAGAAAAAGCTTATTATGACCTTTTTGAGGGGCCTGAACGCATTTATTTCGAGGTAGAAGATTCCATGGGATACGTTTCAGATATCAAAAATCACGATGTACGCACCGAAGGGGTTTCTTATGGGATGATGGTAGCAGTTCAGCTAGATAAAAAGGACGTGTTTGACAGAATATGGAGATGGTCAAAAAAATACCTTCAACATCAGGAAGGCCCAAGAAAAGGCTATTTTGCATGGAGTTTTGACCCGGGAAAGATGGAAATTAATTCACCAGGCAGCGCATCAGATGGAGAATTTTATTTTATCACTGCACTCTTGTTTGCCTCCAACCAGTGGGGAAATGACACCGGAATTGATTATTATGCAGAAGCGCGCAATATTCTGGATGCCATGTGGGAGAAAAACGGGACAGATAATATTCACAACATCATCAATGTGGAACACAAGCAAATCTCCTTTGTCCCGGAAGGTCACGGTTACAACTGGACCGATCCCTCCTATCATGTTCCGGCATTTTATGAAATATGGGCCGAATATGCCAAAGATGGTCACGAACAATTCTACCGTGATTGCGCTGATACCTCCAGAGTATTCCTTCACCGGGCCTGCCATCCCGTCACTGGTCTCAACTCTGACTATACAGAATTCAGCGGAGAACCTCATCCCACTCCCTGGATGAAACCGGGATTTCGTTACGACTCATGGCGGGTACCCATGAACATTGCCATGGATTATCTCTGGTATGGGAAAGACAAAGAATGGCAGGAAAGTTATGCGGAACGTTTTCAAAACTTCCTTCGTTCGCAGGGCATAGACTCTTTCAAAGACCAGTACAACCTGGATGGATCAAAACCTGAGTGGATTCTTCCGGCGGGCAATTACGAACCCAAATTAAGACATTCACTGGGATTAATATCTACAGCTGCCACAGCCTCACTTATCAATATCAATAATAACAAAAACAGTATGGACTTTGTCCACAAACTCTGGAATGAAAAATTGGAACCTTATGAAGATGGTTACTTCGATCCTTATTACGACGGACTACTATACCTTTTCAGTCTGATGCATCTGAGCGGGAAATATCAAATCATTACACCAGCACAGAATTAGCATTCATAGCATATAATAAATACATCATACAACTCCCAGAATCAGCATATTTTAAATCAATAACTAACACCCCAATCTATTAAAATTGATATAGAACTGTCAGAAATGAATTAACCAATTATCACCATGAAAAGAACGAAATATTTTTTTAAGAGAGAATACACATTTCTCCTTTTAATTCTCTCACCAATACTAATTTCCTTTACCACAGGGAAAGAAAAAAACAATCAAAAGGACAGAATCTTGCCAGCAAATCAGTATATACATACCAAAGGCGGCAACCCCTTTTTGCCGTTATGGGAACATGTGCCGGACGGCGAACCACGTGTTTTTGAAGATCCTGACAATCCGGGGAAATATCGGGTCTATATCATCGGATCTCACGACGTTCAATATCTTCGTTACTGTGGACTGGACAACAGAGTATGGTCAGCTCCCGTAGAAGATTTAACAAAATGGCGCGATGAAGGCCCGGTATTCACCTACTCAATCAACGGACAATGGGATGTCATGTATGCACCTGACCTGGTGGAAATAAAGAGAAAAGATGGTACAAAAGAATACTACCTGTATCCCCATAGCAGGGGCGCTAATCGCGAAGCTATGGTAGCCAAAGGTTCGCGTCCTGACGGCCCGTTTACACCAATCAACCTTACCGAAGATGGCACCAAGACACTACCTGGCAGTATTTTAGGATTTGACCCGGCGGTATATATTGAATATATTACCGATCCCAATGATGCGGATTATGAAATAGGTTTCAGAGCCTATGGTTATTGGGGATTTCAGCGATCAATGGCAGCCGAGTTAGATCAAAAGACCATGTATTCTGTACGTCCGGGCACAGATGTCATTGATTATTTCCTGCCTGCCAGTTCCAGATATGGAGAAATCAGGGATCCCAAAGGAACTGACTACCCTCATATTTATAAAGGTGAAGACTTAGGTAAATTCAATTTCTTTGAAGCGTCTTCAATTCGGAAAATTGGCAATAAATACGTAACTGTTTACAGTGGATATTCCGGCCCTGAATACGGAGTTGGTAGTTCCAACTCAACCTTACGCTATGCGGTAGCTGATTCCCCCCTGGGGCCATGGAAAAGCGGTGGTGTACTGGTTGATTCCCGTGCCCCTGTGCCAAATGAGGATGGATCCGGATTACAGACCACCAATGGAGGCCATAACACCCACGGAAGCATTGAATTGATCAACGAACAGTGGTATGTATTTTATCACAGACCTCCCCGCAATTTTGGCTACGCTCGTCAATCAATGGTAGCACCTGTTAAGGTTGAATGGGACGAAAAACCCGTGGCAGAAGGAGGAACTGTTAAAATCAGAGCGTATGACCCCTATGCGGAGGATAAAATCTGGACAGCCACAGACAGCAAGGGCAATGTGTATAACGGAGCAGAAGTAACTTCTGAAGGGTTTCATATTTATGGACTCGATCCCTATCAATACTATTCTGCCGGTTATGCCTGCTACCTTTCAGATGTAAGCTTAATGCAGGATTCATGGGATATATGGGACAACCACATGCCCATTACCAATGTAAAAAATGGTACCATAATAGGTTATAAGTATTTTGGTTTCGGCGGACTTGAGGAAGATAAAAAAGGCCTAAAAGCATTTGAAGGCACTAAAATTGGGAACCAAACAGCATTTAATCTATTCCTGAATCCAAAATCTCAAAAGAGCTTTAAAGTGAATATTTGGCTGGACGGCCCCTGGGATAACTCAACCTGGAAAGGGCAAAAAATTGGGGAGATCACCGTTCCGGCCAATTCCCTGCAAAAAACCACGCAATTCACCATCGATGTTTCAGAATATGTCGACCATTTAGACCAAAAGCATGCGATATTCCTTGTAGCTGAAAGTACTGATTCCGGGAATCTATGCGATTTCATAGGACTTGGATTCAGTGCAAAAAACAAGCAAATTGAGCGTCCTATAGTTCCATCGGTCAATATTGAAGTTGATGGTAAAGCCATTGACATACCTGACACTCCGGTACGGGCTACAGAGGGAAATGGTATTGTTGCCTACAATTTGTATCAAACATCTGTAGTTGTTTCTTCTGATGCCCAAAGAGTACCGGAAGTAACGGCCACATCGGACAATAAAGAAGTTAAAATTAACATTCAACAGGCTAAATCAACTTCTGGAAAGGCCGTAGTGAAATTTGATCACAATGGCATAATAAAAACCTACAACGTCATTTTTATCAACGACAAAAAACAGGAGGAATCAAATTAAAAAAATCTATTCATAAAGAGTTTATTATATGAAACGACTTCAAACAAGCATTTTGGTGGCAATTTTTTGTTTTGGCACCTTACTGACAAATGCAGCAAACAACAAAAAGTACGTCACCGAAGAAAAAAGCAATGGCAGCTTTTCCGTGGTTGAAAATAATGAATCAGCCCACATGCTGATAGATTCTAATGACGATCCCGGCGTAATTCGCGCCTTTAATGACCTACAGGAAGACATTTTCCGGGTTTCGGATATCAAACCTGTTATGAACACCGGAAAAGTCAAAGATGCCCAAAACGTGATTATTGCCGGAACGCTTGGCCAAAGCAAAATCATTGACAAACTTGTTTCCAAAAACATCATCGATATCGATGAACTGAAGGGAAAGTGGGAAAAATTTATCATCAAAACCGTAAAAAACCCTCTGCCCGGTATAGAGAACGCTTTGGTAATTGCCGGTAGCGACAGAAGAGGAACCATCTATGGAATTTACGATTTGTCGGAGCAAATGGGAGTTTCGCCATGGTACTGGTGGGCAGACGTACCCGTTAAAAAGAAAAAAAACATCTTCGTAAAACCGGGTATTTACACTGACGGTGAACCAGCGGTACAGTATCGGGGAATATTTTTGAATGATGAAGCACCAAGTCTAACAGGTTGGGTAAAACAAAGATACGGAACCGATTATGGCGACCATCGCTTCTACTCACGTGTATTTGAACTGATTCTCCGTCTGAAAGGCAACTACCTTTGGCCTGCGATGTGGGGGTGGGCTTTCTATGCCGACGACCCGATGAATAGCAAAGTTGCAGATGAGATGGGGGTAATCATCGGCACATCGCACCACGAGCCCATGGCACGTAATCATCAGGAGTGGGTGCGCAACAGAGATGAATACGGTGCATGGAACTACGCCACCAATCAGGAAGTAATTGATGAATTCTTCCGGGAAGGAATAGAAAGGGTAAAAGATACAGAAGACATTATTACCATAGCAATGAGGGGCGATGGAGACGAAGCCATGTCGGAAGAAACGAACGTGGAACTACTTGAAAGAGTGGTGGAAAACCAGCGTAAGATAATTGAAGAAGTAACCGGCCGTCCGGCAGAAGAGACCCCCCAGGTATGGGCACTTTACAAGGAAGTACTGGATTATTACGATCAGGGAATGAGGGTTCCTGAGGATGTCATCATCCTATTGGCCGATGACAACTGGGGCAATGTACGTCGTCTCCCCAACGAAGAAGAACTCAAACATCCCGGAGGATGGGGAATGTATTATCACTTCGATTACGTAGGTGCTCCACGAAACACCAAGTGGTTAAACGTAAGCCCCATTCAACATGTATGGGAACAATTGCAACTGACTTACGATTATGGCGTGGATAAGCTATGGGTGGTGAATGTAGGCGATCTTAAACCTATGGAATATCCCATAACTTTATTTATGGACATGGCATGGGAACCTACCCGTTATACTGCAGATAATTTATTGGAACATCCGCGTGAATTCTGTGCTCAGCAATTCGGTGAAGACCAGGCCGACGAAGCTGCACGCATACTGAATTTGTACAGCAAGTATAACGGGCGCGTAACACCAGAAATGCTCGACCGTCACACTTATAATCTCGAAACCGGAGAGTGGAAAAAAGTTTCTGATGAATACATCAAACTGGAAGCAGAGGCCCTGCGTCAATATCTCAGCCTGGATCCGGAATACAAAGATGCTTACCAGCAGCTTATTCTTTACCCGGTTCAGGCTATGGCCAACCTGTACGAAATGTATTATGCCCAGGCCATGAACCATAAGCTCTATGCCGAAAACAATCCTCGCGCCAATTTCTGGGCTGACAAAGTGGAAGAGGCATTTGGAAGAGATAAGGCATTGAATTACGATTACAACAACGTGATGTCTGGTGGTAAATGGAAAAACATGATGTCGCAGAAAAAAATCGGATACACTTCATGGAACGATAACTTTCCAGCTGACAAACTTCCGGAAATACATCGCATTGAAAACCCGGAAGAAGCTGTTGGCAACTATGTTTTCGAACCCAAAGATGGTTTTATCTCCATTGAAGCACCGCACTATTATGAGTTGAAAGATGCAGCAGATGCAGAATGGACATTGATTCCACACATTGGACGAACATTGGGTGGGATAGCCGTAATGCCCTATTCCGAGCCATTGGATGGTGCATCTGTTTCCTACAAAATGGAACTACCCGAAGATGTCAGTTCGGTGACAGTGCATGTGGTAGTGAAATCAACACTGGCTTTTAAACGACTTGAAGGTCATCGTTATAAAGTGGGCTTTAATGGTGCCGACGAAAAAGTAATCAACTTTAATGCTGACCTGAACGAAAAGCCGGAAAATATTTACACTGTATTTTACCCAACTGTGGCTCGCCGGGTTGTGGAGAAAAAAGCTGAATTGCAGGTTCCTGAAACTACGGATGGGCAGCATATACTCACCCTCACTCCTCTCGATCCGGGTATTGTATTTGAGAAAATCGTGGTTGATTTTGGCGGATACAAAGATTCCTATCTGTTTGGCAAGGAATCACCTAACAAAAGAATTGTAAACTAAGGGAATAGCTAAGAGTCAAAAACCTTTGGAATACAAGAATACGTCATCTTTAAGCCATCTTTACCAATTCATTTACCTGGTTTAAGTGAATTTAGATGTAAAGGATGATAAAAATATCGGATTTATATTCAACAGCTGTAAAACCCCGTCAGTATTCCTGAACGGGGTTTTTCTATTGTCATAGGATTTACCTTACTTATGGAATCAATTAAAAGAATCCATAAAAAACAGTGTCGATTGATCCAACCCCATTATATTTGTAATGTTTACACTCGAAACACCCCTTCCTGCTCATGTACAAAATATTAAAAAAGACAATTCAATCATTGATCCCTTCTCACCTTCTCTTCAGGTTTGAATCTCCTTTGAGGTATTTTTATTATCTGTTTTTTATTGGCAATCGTTTTCAATGCAATATTTGTAAGAAAAAGATCCGGTGTTTTATTACAACTGAGAATGACAAACTATGTCCCAGATGTGGAAGTCTGCAAAGAACCAGGAGATTGTGGCATGTAATAGATACTGAATTCTTAAACTCCAAATCACAAATTCTTGATTTTTCTCCATCAAGGTGTTTTTACCACCTCATGAAAAAGAAGAATATCCATTACATCAGCTCTGATCTATCCGGGAATTTCCTTTCAGAGAAGTCTTATGACATAAAAGCGATAGATACAGAAAATGAGACTTTTGATTTGATCATTTGTTACCACATCCTTGAGCATATTGACGACGATATGCAAGCAATGAAAGAACTTCTGCGAGTTCTAAAGAGAGGGGGATTTTGTTTGGTGCAGACGCCTTTTAAAGAAGGTCAGATTTACGAAAACCAAAATATCAAAACACCAAAGGAAAGAGAAATACATTTCGGTCAAGCAGATCACCTACGAATTTATTCTGTAAAAGGATTGACTGCCAGACTTGAGCATGTTGGTTTCATTGTAGAGACAAGAGAATTTAACGAAACACAGGAAAACAAGCACGGATTTAAAACAAAGGAAACCATCCTAATGTGTAAAAAGAAATGATTAGTTGACCTATAGTTCTTCTTATTTACGTTGGCAATTCAACTAATTCGGGAACCAGGATTGATATATCCATATTGTAGGATGCAAAAAATAAAGAAAAGCCCTACCTTTTTATTTGGCAGGGCTTTTCTTCGTTTTACTAAAATATATCAATTATTGCAATTGCAATGTAGCTACAGCATGTGCTGGCAGCGTAACGGTCAACACACCATTTTTAATTTTGAAACCTGAAAAGTCAACAGGCTTAACGGTCTCAGGAGCATCAAAAGCGTTATAGGAATTAAATTCAGGCGCAGTCAATACAGATGCAGCAACCACTTTGCTAAGGTTACCACCTTCTACATCTACCTCTACCACTTGTTCTTTTTCAGCATCAAGGTTACAAAGGCTGACATTCACTTTGCCATCTTTTTTGGAAGCAGTTCCGCTCACAGCAGGAATTTTTTCTCCGTCCACCTCGTAATCTTCTGTTTGAAGTAGCTCAGGAATATAAGTTGCATCCTGATGTACCTTGTACATATTGAATACATGGTAAGTTGGAGTCAGCACCATTTTGTCGCCTTCAGTCAGAATCATCGCCTGCAACACATTAACAACCTGAGCGATATTGGCCATCTGAACGCGCTCGGCATGCTGATGGAAAATATTGAAGGTCACAGCAGCAATCAATGCATCACGCATGGAGTTTTGCTGAAACAAATGTCCGGGATCTGCTCCAGGTTCTACATCGGTCCAGATTCCCCATTCGTCAACAAGAAGCGGAAGGTTCTTTTCGGGATCATATTTGTCCATCACATTGGAATGCTTTGTAACCAGCTCATCCATGAACAAAGCATTTTTCAGACCGCTAAAATAAAGATCTTCTCCAAATCCTGTCGCTGCAGACTTATTGTTCCAGTCACCTGTAGCGATGGTATAGTAATGCACTGAAAGTGCATCCATATTTCGGGCAGCTCTTTTCATCAATACATCGGTCCAGTTGTAGTCGCCCCCATTGGCCCCACACCCTACACGTTCAAACTTATCACCGCCATAAAGTCCGGCATAGAGCGAATATTGACGTAACAGGTCACTATAGTATTCGGGGCGCATGTCTCCTCCACAACCCCAGCTTTCGTTCCCAATACCAAGAAATTTAACATCCCAGGGTTCTTCGCGTCCATTTTCGCGACGCCAGTTGGCCATTGGAATATCTTCATCTGACGTCATGTATTCGATCCACTCCACCATCTCGGTTACGGTTCCGCTACCAACATTGGCAGAGATGTAGGGATCGGCACCAATCATTTCACAAAGATTCAGGAACTCGTGTGTACCAAAGCTGTTGTCTTCAATAGAACCACCCCAGAAATAGTTCTTGATTTTAGGACGTTCACTTTTGGGGCCCACTCCGTCTTTCCAGTGATAAGTATCGGCAAAGCAACCACCGGGCCAGCGCAGCACCGGAATATTTAGTTCTTTTAAGGCGTCCAGGATATCCTTTCGATAACCATTAACATTGGGAATGTCAGAATCCGGACCGACCCAGATACCATCATAAATGCAACGCCCCAAATGCTCGGCGAAATGACCATAGATATTTTTATTTATGGTCTGCTCTGCATTGTTAAAATCCAGGTTCATTTTATTCTGGGATACTGCAGGTAACGCCAAAATAAAAATGGCAACCAAAGTCAAAAATAGATTCTTTTGTTTCATCTTGAACTGGTTTTAATTTATTAGTGGATATTGTTTCATTATTCAAATTGAATCCAATCAATTGCAACGGGATTATCCCCAACATTTACAAGATAAAGATCATTAACCCCCTCGGGGACAGACAACAACCCATTATTTAAGCTTTGCCATCCTTCATTTCCGGAGATGGCTACTTCACTCACAAGCGTACCGTCAGCGCCATTCAGTCTTATTTCTATCTGCCCACCTTGAGAAGACTGTGCCTTGATCTTTAAGTTATCAAAACTTTTATCATCGAAACCAACCTTATTATAACGAACCCAGTTGTTCTTCTCCGGCAGCATAATTCTCCAGCCTTTATGAGGGTCAGATGAATCCACAAACTCATAATTAACCCGGCTGCCTCGCGATTCACTATAGCGATCCACCTGTATTTTTGTATCTGCAGGGGTGATGCCTACCCCCCGAAGTGTTGGCACTACCTCCTGAATTGTTCCATCAGCATTAAAAAACAAACTATCCGCTTTGATGGAACGGTTTTTATCAAAATCAGGAGACAAATCATTATGATGATAAAACAGATACCACTGATCACGGTATTCAATAATAGAGTGATGATTGGTCCAACACTCCACAGGAGATTCTTTCATAATCACTCCCTTAAACTCAAACGGCCCCATCGGACTGTCTCCCATAGCATAAACCAGGCGTTCGGTTGTTTCAGGCACATGCGGAAAAGTAAAATAATACTTCCCCTGACGCTCGAACAAATAAGGGCCCTCCTTAAACTTTGCAGGAAGATCCACAACCTGTTTGGGTTCGGTTGCCAGTTCCAGCATATTTTCCTTCAGCTTTGCCATGTAAAGTGTTTCACCACCACCCCAATACAGATAGGCCTGCCCATCTGTATCGATAAAAACATTAGGATCAATCCCGAATACCCCTTCCATGGGTTTCTCCTGAGGAATAAAAGGTCCCTCGGGCGAATCGGCAACGGCAACTCCTATGCGGCGGCCTCTTCCTTCCGACTTGTCTTTGGCTGTAGATGGGAAATAGAAATAATACTTACCGTCTTTCTCAATGCAATCGGGAGCCCACATGCTATATGTAGAAGGATCCACCCAGGGCACATCATACTGGCTCAAGATGACCCCGTGATCTTCCCATTGAGTCAGGTTTTCGGAAGAATAAACATGATAATCTTCCATGCAAAACCAGTTAGCAAATCGCCCTGAATCAAGCCTTATGTCATGCGACGGGTAAACATAAACCCTATTATTAAAGACGCGGGCTGAAGGATCGGCAGTGAACTCATCCATTATCAACGGATTTTGTGCACCAATTTCCGCAATTGAGAAAACAATTAAAATCAGAAGAAGAGTGGCCTTTTTCATGATCAATACAGTATTAAATGAATATGAGGTGCGACCTGAAAAAACAGGTCAACACCCTGAAGATAAAAATTTAAAATAAATCCTTACAATTCGTTCTCTGTAAAAGCACCCAATTTCAGATACTTATTGTAAATATCTTCATACTTCTTTACATTCTCAGCAATGGGCGTATACTCTTTTTCAAATCCTTGTCCCATTTGTTTCTGAGCTTCTTCTACATTGCTATAAACACCAGCCACCACGGCAGCAAACATACCAGCACCAACGGCACAGGTCTGCTCGGTGGCAGCCACTTTAATCGGCATATTTAAAACATCGGCCAGGGTCTGCATCACAAAAGGAGATTTGCGAGCCACACCACCAAGACCAATTACAGCTTTGAGTTCAACACCTTCTTCACGAAATCGATCTACAATGGCTTTGGAACCAAAGGCAGTAGCTTCAACCAATGCACGGAAGATTCGTGGAGCAGATGACCCAAGCGTAAGACCTGCAATAGAACCAGTCACTTCCTGACTTGCGTCAGGAGTACGACGACCATTCATCCAATCTACTGCAATAATGGAGGACTCATCAACTGAAATATTCATGGCTTCCTTACTCAATTCAGGAATAATCTTGTCAATGGTTTCCTCAATCAACTTTTGACGGGTTTCTGCATCAACCAAATCAGTTTTTCCCAGAATATTATTAAGCGGCCAGGCTACCACATTTTTAAACCAGGCATAGATATCGCCAAATCCGGACTGGCCGGCTTCCAAGCCTACATAGCCCGGGACTACGGATCCATCAACTTGTCCGCAGATGCCTTTCACCAGTTTATCACCGATTTGTTCGTAATCAGCAATCATAATATCGCAGGTAGAAGTACCAATAGCACGCGCCAGCACATTGGAGGTGGCTCCACCGCCGACAGCACCCATGTGACAATCAAAAGCACTGACACCAACCACTACATCAGTAGATAATCCAAGCTTTTCTGCCCATTCGGGAGTAAGAGTACCTACTTTGGTATCACTGGCATAAGTATCATTAAACAACCGATCGCGGAAACCCTTCAGCAATGGATCCAATTCCGTAAGGAACTCTTCGGGAGGAAGTCCGCCCCAGCTCTCATGCCACATAGCTTTGTGACCAGCAGCACAACGACTGCGCACCACCTGATCAGGCTTTTCTGTTCCTGTAATGAGTGATGGCATCCAGTCGGCATGTTCAATCCAGGAGTATGCCGCTTTGCGAACCGCCTCATCTTCGCGCAAAACATGAAGAGCTTTGGCCCATACCCATTCTGAGGAATACACACCTCCTTCGAATTGAGTATAATCCACATCCCATTTACGGGCAAGTTCGTTAATCTCAGCAGCCTCTTTTACTGCTGTGTGATCTTTCCAAAGGATAAACATGGCATTGGGATTCTCTGCAAATTCAGGTCTGAGTGCCAGAGGAGTACCAGCTTCATCCACAAACACAGGAGTACTTCCTGTTGTATCGAAAGACATCCCCACCACATTTTCAGCGACACCGGCGCCGGCTTCTTTCAATGCTGTTTTGACAGTATATTCCAATACTTCGATATAATCAAGTGGGTGCTGCCGATAACGGTTGGCAGCAGGATCGCAAAACTTACCTTCTATCCATCGGGGATAATGCTTAACTGCCTGAGAAACTTCTTCTCCGGTTTGTACATCAACCACCACGGCACGGGCAGAATCTGACCCGTAATCCAATCCTATGACATATTTTTTTGAACTCATTGTTTTCAGTTTTTTTAGTCAGTAGTTTTTAGATAGTAGTTCTTATCAGCATATTTCCTAAGCTATTGGTTCCAATGCGTAAGGATCTGCTTAAACATACTATTCGAAAACTAAGCAATGTTTTTTGGTATAAGTCCCGGGCCTGGAATTGGCCCGGGGTAAGAGAGAATGATACCGGGACATCAATTATTTCTGTCCGTAATAAGCGTTGGCACCATGTTTACGATCGAAATGTTTCTTGGTAAGAAGGGGATTCATCGTTACATCGGGATTCACCGACTTGCTAACAAAAGCCATTTTAGCGACTGCTTCCATCACTACGCTGTTATGAACAGCCTCATGTGCATCCTTTCCCCAGGTAAAAGGTCCGTGATTTTTTACAATCACTCCCGGAATATGATTGGGATTCTTATCTGCAAAAGCTTCCACAATTACTGTTCCGGTTTCCTTTTCGTACGCTCCTTCTACTTCCTCTTTTGTCATATCCCGGGTGCATGGAATATCACTGGCAAAATAGTCGGCATGTGTTGTCCCTATGATTGGAATATCCACACCTGCCTGTGCCCAGGCTGTAGCATAGGAGGAGTGGGTATGCACCACTCCTCCTATTTCAGGAAAATTCTTATACAATTCAATATGGGTGGGAGTATCCGAAGAAGGTTTCAGTTGACCTTCCACCACGTTGCCTTCCAGATCCAGCACCACCATATCATCGGCTTTCATATCGTCATAAGCCACTCCGCTGGGCTTGATGACCACCAACCCTTTTTCACGATCAATTGCGCTCACATTTCCCCAGGTGAAAATTACCAGGTTGTGCTTCACCAAATCAAGGTTAGCCTGAAAAACGTCCTCTTTTAACTGTTTTAAATCCATCTTCTTATTGTTTTTTTACCAGAATACTCCATACAATAGTGCAAGAATCACAATAACTCCTACAGCCCCAATATTAAAGGCTTTTCCGGTTTTGAAACTTTCGGGATTAAGCTCAAGCGCTTTTTTGTCAGCTGCAATAATTTTCTCGTTGGTAATCAAAATAATACCAACAAAAATAAATGCCGCAGCTGTCATAAAGATACTCTCAATTCCCAGATTATTCAGGAAATAGATGTTAACACCTACTCCACCTATCACTGCCGCGATAATACCAATAGTCAACATCACCTGACCTGCTCGTATATAAGCCGGACGCACAGTATGTTTGGTATCGGTAGTCCACGACTTCTTATCAACAAAAGTGATAATAGTAGCTACAAATACAAGCACCACAAAGATGTACCCCATTCGCATCATCCAGGGCATATCCGGGAATCCGAACTTAAAGGCGAACCCAAGAGGCAAGGTCAAAATAGCTGTCCAAAGTGCAGCTCTGTTGGTTGCCTGACGCCAGAAAAGTCCCATAAAGAATACGATAACCACCCCGGGATAGATAAAACCGGTGTATTCCTGAATGTACTGAAACGCCTGTTCCAGGTTGGACAGCATAGGCGCAATAAATACTGCAATGGTCAGTGCAACAAAGGCCGTTATTCGCCCAACAAGTACCTGTTCTTTATCACTGGCGTTCTTGTTGAAATAAGGCTTGTAAATATCTACAGTAAAAATCGTTGATGTAGAATTAATCATTGATGCCAGAGAGGAAACGATGGCAGCAGAAAGTGCAGCAAATGCCAGTCCTCTCACTCCTACAGGCATGTAATTGGCCAGCAGGTATGGATAAGCCTGATCGGCAATCTCCAGGTCACTCTTCAGATAAAAAGCAGCAATACCAGGAATAACCACAATAAGAGGGATCAACATTTTCAGGTATGCTCCAAACAACAATCCGCGCTTGGCCTCAGTAACAGATTTGGCTGCCAGACCTTTTTGAATAATATATTGGTTAAAACCCCAGTATCCAAAATTAGTCAACCAAATACCTCCCAAAATAATACCTAAACCAGGAAGGTCAAGAAATACATCAGGTCTGTTATCCTGTTCTGCAATCATGTGGAAATGATCGCGAACACCTTCAAATAATGTTGTGAATCCTTTTACAGGACCGGCACCAACTCCGCCGACGGCATCCAAGGCTACGTAGGTAGTCACCAAACCTCCAAATACCAGGAAAAAAACCTGAATTACATCGGTCCATGCCACCGCCTTAAGTCCGCCGTATATAGAATAAATACCGGAGAAAACAGCCAGGCCAATAATACCATACATCAAGGGGATACCTAAAATGGTTTCCATAGCCAGAGCTCCCATATAGGTCACTGAGGTAAGGTTCACAAAAACGTATACCAATAACCAAAAGATGGCAAAAGCCGTACTCACCCCACGAGAATAACGCTCGGCAAGAAACTGAGGCATCGTATAAATCTTCTTCTCAATAAAAATGGGAATAAAATATTTGGCGATTACTATCAGTGACGCTGCTGCAATCCACTCATAGCAAGCGATACCTATTCCCAGGGCATATCCCGAACCTGACATACCTATAAATTGCTCAGCCGAAATATTAGCGGCAATCAAGGAAGCACCAATAGCCCACCAGGTCAGAGACTTATTGGCAAGAAAGTAATCCTGAGCGGTTTTTTCCACCCCTTTCTTCCCTTTCGAGATAAAAAGGCCCATCCCAAGAATAATAAAAGCATAGACTGCAAAAATCACCCAGTCTAATGTTGCAAAAGCTGATTCCATAGTTTATTTAGTTTAGAGAAATATTATATTCCACGATTCAACTTGTAAAACATATCATTCCAACGAAGCTCTTTTTTGAATTCCGGAATGGTGGTATCATCACCGATCAATAGGAATTCAATTCCAGCTATCTCTGCAAAGTCTTCCAGGTATTCTGCTGTCAGGTCATAAGAGAAACTGGTGTGATGTGTTCCTCCTGCGAGAATCCATGCAGCAGCTCCCACTTCAAAGTTGGGTTTGGGTACCCACAATGCACTTGCCACAGGCAATTTGGGAAGTGGTTTGGATTCCACACATTCCACTTCGTTTACAATCATACGGAAACGGTTCCCCATATCTACGATGGTAGCGGCAACACCTTGGCCGGGCTTACTGGTAAATACCAGGCGGGCAGGGTCGTTTTTACCTCCAATGCCGAGAGGATGAACCTGCAACTTGGGTTTATGCTCTGCAATCAAAGGGCAAACTTCCAACATGTGTGCCTGAAGAATAGTACTGTTTTCCCCATCAAAGTTGAGGGTATAGTCTTCAAGGAAAGAACAACCTTTGGGAAGTCCCTGTCCCATAAACCACATGGTACGATAAAGTGCAGCGGTTTTCCAGTCTCCTTCGGCGCCAAAACCATATCCATCGGCCATCAGGCGTTGAGAAGCAAGCCCGGGAAGCTGATCCACTTCATTAAGATCATCAAAATTGGAAGTAAAAGCTTTCGCTCCTTTTTCATCCAGAAAGCGACGAAGCGCAATTTCGATACGAGCCGCATGCTCTACCTGCCCCCGGTTGGCTCCTCCAGCTTTGCAATCGTCGGCAAAATCATAATCGTTTTCGTAAACTTTCACCAGGTCGGCCACTTCAGCATCTGTTACTTTATCCTTAACAGCAACCAGGTCGGCAATTGGATAATAATCTACGTGATATCCCATCACCATTTCGGCTTCTACTTTATCACCGTCGGTCACAGCCACATTGTTCATCTGATCGCCAAAACGGATAATCCGCAGATCCTGAGCATCGGCCCAGGCAGCAGAAACCCGCATCCATACGGCAATACGCTCCTGAGCTTTGGGATCCTGCCAATGACCAACAACTACTTTACGTGGTTTTTTCAGACGTGCCATAATATGACCAAATTCCCGGTCACCATGGGCACTCTGGTTCAAATTCATAAAATCCATGTCAATATCATTCCATGGAATTTCTTTATTGAACTGTGTATGGAAATGCAAAATAGGTTTACGTAATTCCTGCAATCCGTGGATCCACATTTTGGAAGGAGAAAAAGTATGCATCCATGTGATTACCCCAACACATTTGTCGTCATTATTGGCTGCTTTCATGGTGGCAGTAACCTCCCTGGCAGAGTTTACTGTTCCTTTGTAAACTATCTTCACCGGCAGGTTACCGGAAGCATTCATACCTTTCACCATCTCATTGGAATGTCCGTCAACTGCAACAACAGCATCTCCACCGTACAATAACTGGGCTCCGGTTACAAACCAAACTTCATAATCTTTAAAATTTTCCATCGTCTTGTTCCTTTTAAGTTTGTGCTCAAATTTTTATTATTCGTTCCTGACCGTTCATTTCGTCCGCATCGGGACGGAAATGATAGTTAAAAGCTCCCTTCTTGGACTCTTCGGTATTTTTTGTATTCAATCGCTCCAAAACATTCAAACCCAACACCTTTTTCCGAAAATTACCTGGATCCAGCTCACGCTGATAAATAGCTTCATAAAGACGTCTCAATTGGGTAAGTGTAAACTGATCAGGAAGTAATTCTTTCCCAACTAACTCCAGGCTGGCTTTCATCTGCAATCGTTCTTTGGCTTTCTCTACAATTCGGGGATGATCAAATACAAGCCCAGGGACTTCATCCATGGGCCACCAACGTGCCCCCATCTCATCTACCAACGCAGGATCATGCTTGTCGATACGAATCAGGGCAAAAAAGGCCACAGAAACTACTCTTGCTGCGGGATCCCTGTCAGGATCAGAAAATGCCTGCACCTGCTCCAGATAAATATCTTTGAGACCGGTGCTTTGATGTAAAACTCTGTTGGCGGCAGTTTCGAGGCTTTCATCGCTTCCGCAAAAACCACCCATGAGTGACCATCCCCCTATCTGGGGTTCAATAGGTCTTTTATGTAATAAGAGTTTTAACTCATAATTTTCATAACCAAATATCACACAATCAACTGCGAGATAATGCCTTGAAGCATTTGTATAATGTTGTTGATAGGTCATTTATTTAAAGGATTTATATTCCTATTGGGAACCGTTAGTAATCATCTTAAGGTAAGGGTCTTTTTCTCAAAAACTTATCCCTGAAATATCATTTCTAAACACAAAATATCCGGGCACTTCAAAAAAAAATCAGATTTTATGCTTCAAAATTAAAAAGTAATTTCTACTTTTAAAATGTTTTTAGTGATTTTTTTTAAATAAATTTGCAATTCAATCAATCGTCCTAATTTTACAAGCGACATATTACCACACTGATAGAAGTGTTTTGATGTTTTTCTCACAATTCACAAGAATGGTTTTTAAAACACAAAATACTATTAGTGAAGACATTAAATCACTCAAATCCAAATTAGATTAACAACATAAAAAACCATTACAAATGTTTAATATACTCTTATATTTTTTTATTATGAAATTAAGGCAGATCATAATCGATAAGAGATGAGCATAATACCACGTGTAACCTACAAAAACGTGTCAAAACAAATCTCAAAATATTTACAGAGAATCAGGTTAAACTGGTTTCATTATTTTTAAAAACAATCAATAAACAATTCTACCATGAAAAAGAATCCATTTCATTTTCTAACAGTCATGTTTTTGGGACTGAGCATTCTCAGCTGCAATAGTCCGAAAGAAAAACCCTCGGTCATAAAAGAGAGCTGGGGACAAACAAACGAAGGCACAGCTGTTGACCTATACACATTAACAGGCAACACCGGTCTGGAAGTAAAAATCACTACTTTCGGAGGAGTAATCACCGAGATCAATACGCCCGATAAAGAAGGAGTTATAGAAAGTGTTGTGCTGGGATTTGACTCTCTGGATCCTTATCTGGAAAAAAGAAGCTTTTTTGGTGCTATCATCGGTCGTTATGGTAACCGCATCGACAAAGGACAATTCACTCTCAATGACAGCACCTACCAGTTATCGTTAAATGACGGCCCCAACCATCTGCACGGAGGCACCAATGGTTTTGACCAGAAAGTATGGGAAGCAACACCAATTGATGCACCTGAAGGCCCGGCTTTGAAACTCTCCTATTTCAGCAAAGATGGAGAAGAAGGATACCCGGGAAATCTGGAAGTAACAGTTACTTATACCCTCAAGGGGGATAGTCTGATTGTTGATTATTTGGCCAACACAGACAAAGCAACACCTGTAAACCTGACAAATCACTCTTTTTTCAACCTTGCGGGAGAGGGAAGTATTCTGGATCATGAGCTAACCATCGATGCTGACGCCTATACTCCTGTAAATGAGACTTTGATTCCAACTGGGGAAATAAAACCGGTTGCAGGAACACCCTTTGATTTCACAGAAGCTCATCTTATTGGCGCACGCATCGACCAGGTTCCAGGCGGGTATGATCACAACTATGCGCTGAATAAAACCGAAAAAGGAGCAATGACCTTTGCATCGAAATTAAAAGACCCGGAATCAGGACGTACCATGGAAATTTACACTGAAGAACCCGGATTACAGTTTTACTCCGGAAATTTCCTCGATGGTTCACAAAAATCCGGAGATTGGGTATTCGAGCAGTACAACGGCCTTTGTTTGGAGACTCAGCATTTCCCTGATTCTCCAAATCATGAAAACTTCCCGTCAACAATTCTCAATCCTGATGAAACATACCAAACCAGAACCATTATGGTTTTTGGAGTAGAAAAATAAAATCTTTTAATCAACGCAAAAAAGGCCTGTCGGGAATCAATCCGACAGGCCTTTTCTATTTGAATTTTGTTCTGCAAGCAATTACTATCGGGCTCCGATAAAATTGATTTGAGAATCACTCCAACCGGCAACTCTCTTTACATTTCCCGGAATATCAGATGCGAGCTGATGTCCCTCAAATTCCGGAATAACTTGTGCATCTCCGGAAAACAATGATCCTTCAAATCCATTGTAGAACTTACTATTTGTCTCAAAAGATTCATACAAAGCATTAAGATCAGCAGGATCTGAGATACGCACCTGACAATCCTCATTCTGCGCAGGACTCCACAAAACCAGCAACGGAGAGGTTTCTTTCTTCATCTTCACATACACATTATTATCAATGGCTTTAAGGGTGGATTTACTGAGTCGCTCACACATCTCGGAAGGTTGCCACACGTAGAGCATGGGCGTTTCCATTCCCACAGTATCTATCATCAGATTATTCACAAATACATGATTTTCCCGCTCTTCAACACCCGGGCCACTGGTGACATGCCATCCAAAATGATCGGCACCATCACCCCGGGCAGTACGCCCAAAACTGGCGCGACTGTTGATAAAAGTATTGTTATAAATCTCTGCTCCGGCAGCATTAAGAATAAGAATACCCTGATTGCTATTCACAAATTCGTTTCCGGCCACAATAACACCCTCTGAAATTTCAAAGAAGAAACCGCTGCGTCCAACCCAAACCTTATCACCAAGAGCGGCCTGATCAACCTGACCGACATTCTCAACCCGGTTGTTTACAAAAACACCGTCTACATTACCTACATCATACCAGATTCCGTTGGAATTAGGCTGATTTGTAACCAGATTTTCACGACAAACAACGCGGTGACTCTGATTAAAGATCTTAACGGCAGCAGGAAAATATCCCCGCCAGTTTTCGATGTTGTTATGTGCAAAAATATTTCGCTCCAGCAAAACATCATCAGAAGCAACAATGTAAAGCCCTTCGGTGTTGGTGTCTTCAATTTTACAGTTGCGCATCACCATACTGTCTCCATGAGCAAATACAGCCACTCGCAACGCCTTGGTAAAAGAACAATTTTCAAAAACAGTTCCCACGGCATCGTTACCATGCTCCTCTTCCGGCGATATTTCCTCAGGGAAAAGCCCGTCAATCAATACACTTATATCGGCATACTGAGTAACTTCAATACCCATAATCACAGGACCTCTTTTGTCTGTTGTTTTACCATGAACATCCTCAGGTGTCCTGATAATTGCATTGTTGAAAGCAGTAATCTCCACCAACTGACCAGTGGGATCAGCGCCCATGTAAATTTTCTTTCCGTCATAATCTACAAAGAAGGTTCCTTCGTCCAACTCTTCTTTACTGCCGGCAGATTGCAGATACTCACCATTTAGAAACACACAATCATTATTGAAACGATGCATCGGAGTGCTTTCGATATTCCGTTCCTTATTCCACCATGACTGAGGCTCACCCGGGAAAAATCGTTCCCACTCTGTAAACCATAAACCTTCTGCATCTTTTTGCCAATTGTCAGCAATATAAGTACCGTTCAGCACCGGTTTTTCATCCTGATAAGGTTGAATGGTAATTCCCTGATTAAAGGTAAGGTCACCTGTACGATAGGTCCCACCGCGCATTACAATAGCATCATTGGTTACCACTCGCGAGATGGCAGCCTCAATCGTAGTGGGGTTATCCAGGGTGGCACCATCCGCATTGGCATCGCCATCAGGAGCAACATAATAGATGGTTCCCGAAACATCGGGAAGTTCATACGTAACATCATAAGGGCCATAAACGACCTCTTCTTTTTGCCCGGATTCATTGGCCGGAGATGGTGTCTGACAGGCAAATAACCCTGTCACTGCCAGGACTGCAAACCCAAACGGAAATAATAATTGTGTTTTCATGGTAAAAAGTTTTTTTAAACAGAAAAAGAGGGAAGACCCGGTCTCCCCCCTTATCAATCAAAGACTAATACTATTTTGCTCCTACAAAAGGACCATCTTCACCACTCCATTCAGCTGCTGATATTATATTTTCAGGAATTGGAGCTGCCTGCACATGACCTTCAAAAGCCGGATTTACCACAATATTCATAGGATCCTCTTTTACAAAAAGGGCTCCTTCATAGCCATTAAAAAATTTACTATTGACCTCAAAATTCTCATATTTTGCACTCAAATCAGAGGGATCTGCAATTTGAGTCTGACATTTCTCATTATCTGCCGGACTCCAGAGAACAATAGTGGTCTCCTCCTCAGGAGTCATTTTCACATACACATTGTTATCAAACTTCTGCAATGTGGGCTCTGTCAATCGATCACACATCTCTGCTGGCTGCCAGACATAAAGCAAAGGGAACTCCAGTCCCATGGTGTCAACCATCAAATTATTCACAAACTCATGATTTTCGCGCTCATCCACACCCGGGCCGGTGTTAATGTGCCATCCAAAGTGGTCAGGATCTGATCCACGCTCATCTCTGCCAAAACTGGCACGACTGTTTACAAAAGTATTGTTATAGACTTTTGCACCTGAGCTGTTCAAAATCAACATTCCCTGGTTGTTGTTCACAAAATCATTTCCGGCCACAGTAACACCTTTTGAAATCTCAAAGAAAAAGCCGTTGCTGCTGGGCCACACCTGGTCGTCCCTGAAAGGCCCCTTGGGACTGCCAACACTTTCCACACGGTTGTTGACAAAAACTCCATCCACGTTGCCCACATCATACCATAAACCATTAGAATTTGGATGGTTAATGATCAGGTTTTCTTTACAAACAACCCTGTGCGACTGATTAAAAATCTTAACGGCTGCGGGATAAAAACCGGTCCATTTTTCTATATTGTTGTTTTCAAAAACATTCCCTTCCAATAAAACATCATCTGAGGCCACCACATAAAGTCCCTCGGTATTGGTATCTGTAATTTTGCAATGGCGCATTACCATGCTGTCGCCAATGGCAAAGACACCAATACGCAAACTTTTAGAAAAGGTACAATTCTCAAATACGGTACCCACCACATCATTTCCATGCGCTTCATCAGTGGAGTGCCCCTGTGGATAGAATCCATCAATATGTACCATGGTATCCGGATATTGAGTAACCGTCAGACCCCTGATAATGGGACCTTTACCATCACTCACTTTGCCATGAACTTCTCCGCGGGTACGGAAAATTGCTTTTCTAAAGGCCGTAATTTCCATCTTTTTTCCGGCTGGATCTTGCCCGATAAAAATTTCCTTTGAATCGTAATCCACAAAAAAAGTTCCATCATCCAGCTCATCCTTGCTGCCAACAGACTGAAGAATGTTTCCATCCACAAAAACCATATCATTATTAAAGCGGTGCAGCGGCGTAAATTTCAGGTTTCGCTCTGGTCTCCACCAAGACTCAGGCTCTCCGGGGAAAAGACTTTCCCATTTAGTAAACCAAAGTCCGTTCTCATCTTGCTGCCAATCCGTTGCTTCAAGTGTACCATTCAGGACAGGTTTTTCATCCTGATAAGGTTGAATAGTAATCCCCTGATTAAAAGTCAGATTCCCACTACGATAGGTTCCCCCACGCATAATTACTGCATCACCTGTTACTACGCGCGACAAGGCAGATTCAATGGTAGTAGGTGCATCCAATGAAGTACCTTTTGCATCAGCAACACCGTCGGGAGCCACGTAATAAACTGTTCCGGAAACCTCCGGTAAATCATAAGTCTTTTCAACTGGTCCGTAAACCGTTTCATTGTCAGAGATGTTCTCGGTTGTTTGCTGAGGTGGCTGACATGCCACCAGCCCAAGCGTCAGAACAATCACAGGGATTAAGTTACCAAATAAGTGCTTGTTTTTCATGTTTTTAATTTATTTGTGTAAAATGATATATAGCTTCATAGTTTTCCACATCATTATCTTCTTCAGTGCAGGAAATAGCAGAAAGGGCAAGTAAAACAGGGATTATTAAAAGAGCAAGTAATTTGATTTCCCAAAAACACCTTAATTTAATTCTAAAAGTTTCAAAAAGCTAACCCAACAAAGACTTGACAACATAAATTAACTTTTCAAAACTAAACAACGGTTTCTTTTTCTATGGGGACTTTTTTGCGCAATAAGAGGAGATTTTTAAAAACCTTTTCTTTTTTTGGGTATTTCACTTACACTTCTGGCTTTTGATTTACTCGCCCATAGAAAACTCTGCTTTTGATTTACTTCAAATAATCTCTAATTTTGCGCTGACCACGATTTAGTTGTTCTCTTTTATTGATTATATTGTTTCCCTATGGTTCAGCAAACGCAGCCTATTGCATTTACACAAAAAAACTGTGCCCTTATTCTGCTGTTGTCAATTTTCGGCACCATCTCGTCCATTGGACAGATTGTGGGCAATCCACCAGTTGCCCATTACGCACACCATGATTTTAACAGTGATGCACAATTTTGGGATGCCTGCCAAACCCCTTCAGGAATTATGTATTTTGGAAACAATTACGGGGCACTTCGTTTTGACGGAGAAAGATGGAGTAAAATATCTCTACCCAACAACAGTGCAGTGAGAAGCCTTCACTGCTCGAAAAATGGCACCGTGTATGCAGGAGGATACAACGAGTTTGGAACCATCGAAACAGATGCCAGTGGCCGGGATTTTTTCCGGTCTATGCGCCATCTGCTACCACCACAATACACTGAAACTGGAAATATTTGGGAAATCCTGGAATTAAAAAATACAATAGTCCTTCGATCTTTCAATTATCTCATTCTAATCAAAGACAACAATCTAGAAATCATTGAAGCTTCAGGCGCCTTCACCTTTGTCACCATAGCCAATGACAACCTCTTTGTTCTGGATGATGATCAGCTATACATACTCGATCCGGAACAATCACAAATGGAAGCTATTTTCTCATCAGAAGAAATTAATAATGAAAGCTTTCTAGAAATTTTTGATAGTAAAAACCCCCAAAGGCCTCTATTATTGACCAAAGAAGGCTCATTATTTGAAATATCATTAGAAACCAGGTCTGCCCGGCATATTCAGCAACTCAATGCTGAATCATCAGGCCAGACATATACTGCAGCCATCAAATCTTCCTCCGGGGATATATATATTGGAACACTGAGTAACAAACTCTCAACCTGGAGCCTTCAAAATCAAAGGTTCAAAAAATTGCGTACATACAGCGAGCTTCAAGACCAAACCGTCTTAAACCTCTATGAATCAAGGGAAGGAGCAATATGGGTTTTATTAAATAAAGGATTGGATTATTTTGACCCCAACACTCCGCTCACCAATATCATAAAGGGACCTTCTGTATATGATGCCACTATTTTCGAAAACCAGTTCTATGTGGCTACCAACCAGGGTGTTTTTCAATCGGAAGAAATTTATACGGACAGCATCCTTCATCAGAATAACTTCAAAAAAACCCCTATGCTAGAGGGCCAGACCTGGTCCTTACAGCCCATAGGCAACCAATTGTTTTGTGCGCATGACCGTGGCTTATTTCGGATAAAAGAAAAGCAACTTATACAAATCAAGGGGTTTTCAGGAGTTTGGAAATTGTTCCCGGTATCAGGTACAACCGATCTCTATTTTGTCTGCACCTACAATGGTCTTGGATTAATACAAATAACGGAAAACTCATTTTCTGTTTTGAGAACTCAATTGTCCGGCTTCAATGAATCCACACGTGATCTGATAAACATCCCTGAAGAAGAAGATTCTTATTGGGTTTGCCATGGATACAAAGGTGTTTTTAAGATAAAAACCAATGAAGACCATTCCCGGGTTGTTTCCACAGAGCACTTTAATGAGCAACATGGACTGCCCTCCCCCTTTAATATCAACGTACACCGATGGAACAATCAAAATATTTTTTCAACGAATAACGGCTTGTATGTTTTTGACACAAACCAAAAAGCATTTAAACCACACCAGGAGTTGAATGCGCTCCTTGGACGCAAAGAAAATATACGACAACTTGTACAACAAGGTGACACGACCTGGTGTGTTATTGATGACAGGATAGGATTCTTTGGAAACGATATGCAAAAGGTCATAACCAACCCTTTTCTTTCTCTCAAAGGCACACTCAACAGGGGCATGGAATGTATCGTTCCGCTGGAAAAAACCAATGAAGTCTTGCTTGGAACCACAAATGGGCTCTTTGCTTTTCATCCAGGAGCCAGATCACGGCTAAATCCTGCCCAACTGAATACTACACTTGCGAAAGTCACCTATACGCTGTCAGATACCACCAACACCATCAATATAAAAAATAATGAAGAAATACTGATTTTTCCCCACAAAGTAAAAAACCTGAACTTTGAATTCGCAGCCCCTTTCATTCGCGACAAAGAAAATATAAGATACAGCTATCGGCTCATGAACCAGATGCAGGAGTGGTCTGAATGGCAGGAAGAACCATGGGTCAACTTCCCGTTTCTAAAAAGTGGCAGTTATGCATTGCAGGTTAAAGCAACAAGTCTTTCGGGCGAAAATGCGCAACCCGCCCAGGTAAAATTTTCCATTCAACCGGCATGGTATGCTGCCTGGCCGTGGAATCTTTTTTGGATTCTGATGTTTGCAGCCCTTGTATATGCAGCCATCAGAATCATAATAACCATTATCATAAAAGAAAAAGAGAAAACCAGACTGGAAGAACAAAAACTGCAGGAATTGCGTGGCATCGAACAGGAGAATCAACGCATTCATCAGGAAAAAGAACGTATCGAAGCCGATATTATCGAAAAAAGTAAAGACCTTGCAAACAATGCTGTTTTGATTGCCAAAAAAAGAGAATTACTGATAGACATTCAGGCAAAGCTTAATGAAATCAGGCAAAAAGCAAAAAATGATTATACCCGAACCAATATTCTTAACATCGTTCGCAACATTGAGCTCAACCTCAATGATGAAGAACAATACCAGCTGTTTGACACCAACCTGGAACGTGTTCACAAGGAGTTGTTCGATGAATTAAAAACCAGATATCCCAAAATAGGATCCAAGGATTTACGAATGTGCGCATTCATTAAAATGGAACTAACCAATAAAGAAATGGCCAGCATTTTTAATATATCCGTTAGGGGTGTAGAAACCGCTCGCTACCGGCTAAAGAAAAAACATCCAGGGATTGAAAATTTGATTGAACAGGAAGGATAAGGATACTTTAGCATCGTTGGCAAATCTCAACAAAAACTAAACCCCGCAAGAAAATCACTTTTAATAAAGACATTTATCTTGCGGGGTTGATTCAAACTAAATAATTCATTAGTTTTTATTTCTGAGTAACAGACAGTACAGCATTTTCCAATCCGGCAGTAATATCTACCTCAAATACATAGGTCGCTCCCTGAGTCAGGGTAATACCATCTGCAAAACCAAGGTTTCCTGGATCACGGCCATTTTCGCCATCGCCAACCAATACAATATCACTCGTGGTAGAAAGATTGGCATTTGTATATTCACCACCCCATCCTTTCTGATGGAAGAACTTAAAATTGATGGAATTGGAATCAATGGACTCGCCACCAACCACAGTCACCTGGTAAACTTTTGGAGAAATCTGAGCCAGACACAGCGCTTTGTCAGTATTCCAGCCTACCTGATTCGCAAGGGACGGTTTTCCGATTCCTTCCCCAATAATCCAAAGTGCTCCTGATCCATCGCTTTGCAGGGTTGCCAGATCATTGCCACTCATAGATTCAACCACAAAATACTCGTTGGAGAAATTGGCTGTCACCCTGTATTTTCCACTAATGGCTTTAAATGTAAGGGTGCCGTCTCCATTGTCTGCAAAGTAATCCGGGTCAATCCACCAGTCCTCAAGATTAGGAATACCATCGAGTTCTATTACCTGATCCTGCTCCAGTTCAGCTTCCACTTTATAGTTATTTTCATCCACCATTACCATCTCATGACCTGCAAATTCAAGCGAAATAAAAGGACCAGCCTGATAAGTCAGGATGTTGAAGAAAATCTCATACTCCCCGGCAGCATAGCTGGAGAAGGTAATATCCGTATCAGTTCCTTCGGTAATTTCACCTGATGACCAGCCAAAAGTCATATCATTTCCGGCATTATTTATTGCAGGCGCTTTGATGTATCCTTTGACTTTTTGTGGAAACATGGCTGTAACAGCATATAGGTAGTCATCCACTTTTTCCATGGAATAATCTCCTTCAGCGGTAACAAGCGTAACAGATGGATATTCAGGTCGCGAAAGTGCCACATCATAAGTCTGCTCTTCAATGGCAAATTCAATATTCTGAACAACGAATTTAAGTCTTCCTGTTCCATTAGGAATGTCCTTATGGAAAGGTACATAGATTTTACCGGTGTATTGGCCGTTGGTCTTGGTTCTGATCACGGTTTCTTCCACCATTTCATCGCCAAAGAATAGCTGTGCCTTGAGTGTGGACAAAGGCACTTCATCGTCAGCCACGGTAGCTGTAAAAGAGATACTGTCGCCAAAATGAGCGGCGGTTAAATTACTTTCGACTGTCAGGGTAGGATCCCCCACAATAGTTTCATCATCTTCGCAGGCAACAAAACCAACCAAAGCCAACAAAACACTGAAAAACAAAATATTTCGCTTCATAATATTCAAAAAGTTAAGTTTTACTTATTCCAGCGATACGAAACCACTGCATTCGAAGGCACATTGTACGAAAAATGGTTAACGCCATCACTGATTGTAATCATTTTATTATCAACTCCATCATTCATCAGCACCAATGCATAGGAACCATCTCTGTTTTCGAAAGCACTATAGATAATTCCCTCTTCCGTAAACCCGTTAGTTCCAATCCTTCTGGCACCTGGTTTTACCACAGTCGACAAATGACCAATGATATAGTAATGCGAGTTCCGTGTGATGCTTTTGTAATTATCCACACTGATATCCACTGCACCATAACAAGTCTCACAGCCGCCCGGACGATTGGGGCCACGGTTCGAATCCAGCATCAAATTCCAAACAATTACCGCCCGGCTCCAGTTATTCACAGATCCAAACGCCACATGCTCCATATCATCCATCAAACGTTTGGCAAGATTTTGCCCGTCATTCCACGTCCCGATAGAGGTTTCCGTAAAGATTAATTCCTTTTCGGGAGCTTTCTGATGAATATCCTCCAACTCACTAAAATGACCTCCATAATTGTGATAGGCAGCCCCGGTAATATATTGGCTTGCTTCATCATCTTCATAGATTTTCACAGGATAATCCTCCTGGTCACTCATATTATCGTAATTGTAATTGTGGTCAAAAACATACAGTTTTGTTCCCAAACCAGCTTCCTCAAGTGCAGGACCCAGAACTTTCACAAATTCCTTCTGTTCCTCCCAGCCCATAAAAAGAGATGCTGAGTTTCCACGATTCAAAGGCTCATTCTGAGGCGTCACTGCATCAATATGAATTCCAAATCCTGCGAGTGCCTGAATCCATTTCACAAAATAGGTGGCATAATCCGCATAATAAGCAGGATTCAAATGTCCGCTCGTCCAGGAATTGAATGGCTGAAGATCGGTTAGATTATTAACTTTCATCCATCTCGGCGGAGTCCATGGAGAACCCAGAATTTTCAAATCAGGATTGATTTCCATGATTTCCTTCAAAACAGGAATCACATAATCCAGTTCCTCTGACTGAAGACTGAAATTCTCAATTCCCGGAGTATCACAAAGGGTGTATTCACTTAGAGAAAAATCGGAACAACCAATGGCAATACGCACATAACTATATCCCATTCCCTCCTCATTGGAAAAAGTTTCCTTAAGAAATTCAGCGCGATCCTCATCTGTCATTTTCATGAGATTATAGCAGGTTGATCCGGTAATGGCAGCACCAAAACCATCCATTTCCTGATATTTCACCGAGGGATCTACGGTGATAGTGGTAGGTGACATATTGGACGTTTCACTAAAATCCACAGCCCCCCGCTGAAAATCATAAGCCCTGTTGCCGGTGGTAGTAAAAAGGGTCACATCCCCTGCCGGCACTTCTGCCTGGTTATCATCCTTCTGCTCATCAACACCTGAATCCTCTTTAGAACAGGAGCCACATGACATAAACATGAGACTGAGAAGACCAGTATAAAACACTTTATTTATCATAACTAATCATTGCTTTGGGGATTAACCGGATCTGAATCTGTCAGTAGTATAAAAATCTGACACAAATTCAGATCCGACAATCCGTTTTTAATATCCGGGATTTTGCTCCAGATTTGAATTGATATCCAGCACTGACTGCGGAATCGGGAATAATTCCGACTCTTCCGTAAAAGAACGGGCCTGAGGCAAACGTCCGCTGTCGCGGTTATTGATGCCATTCATCACCTCCTGCAACTTATCGTTTCTGATCAGGTCGAACAACCGCTGCCCTTCAAAGGCCAACTCAAGTCTGCGTTCTTTCAGAACAGCCTCTTTCATCTCTGCAGCCGACCCTTTCACAGACTCTGACAAGCCGGGAAGATTCACTCTTGACCTTATTTGATTGACAATAACTGCCGCTCCGTCCAGATCTCCTTTAGCTACAAGAGCCTCCGCTTTTAAAAGCAGTATATCCGCCAGTCTCAGTTTAATAATACTGCTGTTTTCAGATCGGATCTTATACATAAACGGATAATTATTTGAAGGATAGTAGAGACTCCATCCGGCTTCATAAAAAACCACTGATTCACCGAGTCTCACATCATCTCCTTCTGCCTCAAAAGCAGCAATCAGGTCGCGGGAAGGTGTAACCCACTTGGCCCAGCTGAAATTCTGATCCCAATTGATCAGGTTACGACCAAACATCCAGGTCACCCAGTTACCACCACCGCTATAGTAATGAACTTCCAGTATGGCTTCGGAGGTATTACGCGCGGCCACATCTGTTCCGGCTTCATTCATTCCAAAAAGCAGCGAATAATCATCTACCAGCGAATAACCGGCATTTACTACTTTATCACTGTACTCGATTACCTTATCATAGTCCCTGATGGCCTCTTCTGCATAAGCTTTTGCCAGCAATGACCAGGCCACCCCTTTTGTCAGGATGGTTTTATCACCCCCAACAGCAGGAGCATCAGGTACCGCCTCTGTCAAATCCTTAACAATTTGCTGATAGGCTTCTTCAGCAGTATTCTGCGGAGGAAAATAAACAGGATAAACCTCTTCGATATTGTCGGCGGTAATATCTGTTGCCTCTTTGGTTATTACCGGAATATTGCCCCATATCCGAACCATATCCAACAACACCATAGCCCGAAAAATTTTCGCTTCTGCTTTCCACTCTGCCCTTTCACTGTCGGAGAATGAAGCATCCGGAACCAGATCAATATTTTCGATAATGGAGTTGACATAAGCAATATCCTCCAGGTACCTGTTCCAGTCGCGTGCCAACACACTGTTGCTTCCATCCAGTGAATTATCTTCAACCGGCATCACTTCTGCACCTGTAGTTCCGGCGTAGGCATTATCTGCGCGAACCTCCGTAAGCAAAAGATAGTCAAGATACCAGTGTTCCTGACGATCTTTCAGGATATTGTACATCCCCTCATACTGGCTCAACATCTCACTCCTATCCTGAAACTTAATACGATCTCCGGATTCATCTACAACCCCCATGGTGACTTCGGAAAACTCAGAAATTGGATCTTTATCCAATGAGCAGGATGCTGTCAACAATAGCAACAACATTCCCAACCCGTTTGTTAATATATTTATCTTCATAGCTGTATTCGATTAAAATTCAACATTTACGCCAAACACAAATGATCTTGTTTGCGGGTAAGAGCCCCAGTCAATCCCCTGAACGGCACCACTATTGCCCCATTGGTTTACTTCAGGATCCATTCCTGAATATCCGGTGATGGTCAACAAATTGGATGCAGAAACATAAGGTTGTAGACGGGAAATTCCCCAGCGATCAAGCACTCCGCCGTCAAATTCATAAGAGAGGGTCACATCTTTAACCCTGAGATAACTTCCATCTTCCACGAAATAAGAAGAGTTCTTGATATTGTATCCTGCCCGGGGCATGTCAGTAATCTGTCCGGGAATTCTCCAACGATCCAGCACTGCAGTAGATTGATTCTTGGCATCAAACATCCCTTCAGTCTCCATTCTGGATGCATTGAAAATATCGTTACCATAGCTTCCCTGAAGCAAAACATTCAACGACAATCCTTTATATGACACTGTATTGGTCATACCATAAGTAAAATCAGGATTGGGATCTCCGATGTAAGTTCTGTCTGAAGAATTGACCACCCCGTCCCCGGTTAAGTCGCGATAAATCAGATCTCCCGTTTCAGGATCCACGCCATCGCTGATGTAACCATAGAATCCACCGAGCGGACGCCCGGGCTCGTTGCGAACAACTTGTTCATCAATGTGGTCACTGGTTTTGGCATAAGTATAAACCTTGGTCAGTTCCAGCGCTGTCAGCTCATTCCGGTTAAACGAGATATTAAAGTCTGTATCCCAGGAAAAATGGCTTTTTCTAATGTTGCGTGAGCTCAGTGAGAACTCAAACCCTGTATTGGTCATTTCCCCCTCATTGCGCATAATGGTACTGGCTGCTGCTGAACCGGCCGGCAAGCTAACAGTCATTAACATGTCGGTCGTTTTCTTGTGATACCAGTCCATATTCAATGTCAGACGACTCTTCAATACCGTAAGGTCAAGTCCTACATTGCTCTGGGTGGTGGTTTCCCAGGTAAGATCGGTATTTCGAAGATTTGACTGACGCAAAGTAACCAATGCATTAGGATCTGCATCTTCCCCCCACCAGTTCTGACGATAAATATTGTAACGCTGCAGGTAGGCATAATCGCCAAGGCCCGACTGGTTTCCTGTTTGTCCCCAGCCACCACGGATTTTTAAGTCATCCAACCAGCTAACGTCATTCATAAACGACTCGGAAGAGACCCTCCAGGCTCCTGAAACAGAAGGGAAATAACCCCAACGATGATCGGGGTGCAGTTTGGACGAACCATCTGCACGCATATTCATGGTCACAAGGTATTTTTCATCATAATTGTACCCTAACCGACCAAAATACGACATAATGGCCCAATCTGCAGCAACAGTTCCGTTACCTTGCAAAACCTTATTTCCGGCATTCAGAGTTTTAATACTACCATCACGAAAGTGCGAAACAGTCTGATAACTTTGTGACCATGTGGATGTCGTCCCGGAACTTCCCAGCATCAGGTCAAAATCGTGTCTATTCAGAGATTTACTGTAATTCAGCACATTGTCAAAAACCATGACAGTCCCCAGGGAACGATTATCACTGGCCTCACCGTGCTGAGATCGCCCCCAGGCAGTTTTTAAAGGATCCAGAAATGAAACCTGATGTGTGTAAGTTCTGTCCAGTGTCACTGTTGATTTAAAATTCAAATCATCGGTAAAAGTAATCACTGCATTACCTGTGGCGATCAGTCGTTGGTTATTGGTTTCATTGTCTTCGCTACGGGACATATTATTCACAGGATGGGTGATGTTGGCCCCGTAAAAATTATTGTAATACTGCCCCGGATTTTCATCACTCCAAACAGGAGCATACGTGGGAGTATTAATAACTGATAAAACAACGCCTGCACGATTGGACCCGGCTCCTGAAATGATACCGTTTCCTGTGTAATCAGAATAGGAAACATTGGCTCCCACTTTTAACCAGGGACGAATTTCATTCTCAATATTGGCTTTAAAATTATACCTCTCGAAGAAAGAAACTTCAACAACACCGTCTTCCCTGCTATAACCACCTGAAAGATAATAGTTCATTTTCTCATCTCCATTGGTTACAGACATCTGATAGTTTTGAGTCAGTGCCGTCTGATAGGTTTCATCATACCAGTCGGTGCGATCAGTGAGATTTTCAGGAAGATTCATATTCAAACCAATATCTTCAATCAACTCACGATACTGATCAACATTCAATGGGTCAATGGTATTGGTCAGATCGGTAACACCCACGTGTCCGTTGAAAGTGATTTTGGCCACACCCTCTTTTCCGGACTTCGTGCTGATCATTACCACACCATTTGCTGCTCTTGACCCGTAAATCGCTGCAGATGAAGCATCCTTCAGAATCTGCATGCTCTCAATGTCATTGGGGTTCAGAAAAGCTATATCCGTCATAGGGACTCCATCCACCACGTACAGCGGATCGTTGTTTCCGTTTAGAGAGGTAGTACCACGAACGCGCACCACCATCCCTGCATCAGGAGAGCCACTGGGCTTCATAACAGACACACCGGCAGCCCGTCCCTGAATGGCCTGGGCCACATTGGTAATAGGCTTTTTTTCCAACTCTTTGGTTGAAACACTTGAAATGGAGGTCGTAACGTCCTTCCTTTTAACAGATCCATATCCAATTACCACCAACTCATCGAGGGTGGCAATTTCTTCTTTCATTTGAATGTCAATAACACCCCGGCCATCAACATTTACTTCAGCAGTTTTCATTCCAATGAATGAATATACCAAAACAGCATCAGATGGGACTTCCAGTGAGTACTTCCCATCAACATTGGTTATAGTACCATTGGTCGTTCCCTTAATTACGACAGAGGCACCCGGCAATGGTTCCCCCATTCCATCAGTAATTGTTCCCGTTACAGGTAATTCTTGTGCATTTACCTGTGGCAGAGAAAATAAAAGACAACTTAACAGGAGAAAACTCCGGAATAAATTACCTTTGAATAACTTCGCTTTTTTCATGTTTTTACAATTAGTTATACAAAACTTTTTGAGTTTTTTGAAGATGAACACGTATATGTGAACAACTATTAAAATTGTAAAAGCGAAGTAAATTTTAATTACAGGCCTTTTAAAGAAAAAGGTTACATCTTAGATACATCAAAGTGGAAAACCGGAGCTTCTTTTCTACGTCAAAAAGAATTAAAATATTATATATGTGACATTTAACCAAAACACAACCTATCCCTAATGACTCATATATAAAACCAGTGAAGTGAGAAAAATATCCAATTTTTTTTTGCGAAGTACCGTAATATAAAAAAATCCGAAGGTTTTTGAGAAGTATTCAGGACAACGAAACATGGAAAATAAACTTCAGAAAAAAACAAAGCAGCCTTGCTCCAGGGCTTTCTATCCTACAACAAATTGTCTGTTTTATGCAAATGACAGACTAAATATACTTTTGTATGGTAGCAATTAAATCCTTTCGACTGATCGGCTTTGAGATATATTCATTAAATCCCGCTTCCAAAATTGTCTCTCTGTCACCAGCCAAAGCAAATGCTGTTTGAGCAATCAAAGGTATTTCTTTATTAAAAGACCGGATTTCTCTGGCAGCTTCAATGCCACTTTTAATGGGCATTTTAATATCCATCAAAACAATTGCAATATTAGGGTTGTAACGAACCACATCCACAGCATCATCACCATTCTCAACAGTTATAACAATGTACTTTTCTCCTGATAGCACAGATTGAAAATACGAAGAGCTTAAAGCATCATCTTCAGCCAGTAATATGGCTTTTTGCAAAGGGTCTTCTTCTGTTTTTTTATGCATAGGAATTAGATTTAGAATGATAAATATCTCAATCACAAACCTGGTTAATTCATGAATAATTCAGACCAGAAAATATGGAATGGAAAAATAAAAGATACTCCCTTTTCCTTCTTCCGACTCCACCCATATTTCCCCATTGAGCAAATGTATATATCCTCTGATAATTGAAAGTCCCAACCCCGTACCCTGATATGGCTTGGTCATATTCAGATCCGCCTGAATAAAACGATCGAACACAGCATTCATCTGATCGGGAGGAATCCCAATCCCGGTATCTTTTACATAAAACACCAGTGTTCCCTCATCCATAAAGTTACCAAACTCCACATATCCTGAAGACGTAAACTTTATTGCGTTAGAGATCAAATTAGAAAGCGCTGCATCAATTTTAGACCGATCCGTCCGAATGAGCGATTTGTGGGAAGGTATCTGACGGCCAATCTTTAATCCAAGCTGTTTTTCTTTTGCTGATGGTTCAAAAAACTTCAAATAATACTCCATGACATCTCTGATATCCACACTGCTGTAATCTGCTCTTACCTGCCCCGACTCAATTTTTGAAATTTCAATGATATCATTAATGGTTCTTAGCAACCTGTCTCCACTCTTATTGACCACCTCAATGAAATTATTTTTTTCTTCATCGCCAAGCGTGGGATTTTTCAGCAACTCGAGAAACCCCAGAATCCCATTCATGGGTGTACGGATTTCATGACTGATATTGGCCAGAAAAGCTGTCTTCAATCGGTCGCTCTCCTCAGCTTTTTCCTTGGCTCTCACCAAATCGTCAATCATCTTTTTCTTCTCGGAAATATCTTCCCTGATGGTAACAAAATATATAATCTCTCCCTCGGCATTTTTAACCGGAGATATGGTTACATACTCCCAATAAAGGCTCCCATCCTTCTTTTTATTTATCAACTCTCCATTCCATTCATGACCTAACAAAATGGTATCCCAAAGATTTGTATAAAAAGTTCTTCGCTGTTTTCCAGATTTAAATATGCGAGGTGTTTTTCCGATAACATCCGTTTCAGCGTAACCTGTGGTGGTTGTAAAGGCACGGTTAACATATTTCATCACTCCTGAACGATCGGTGATAATAATACTCAAAGGGCTTTGCTCAATAGCATGGCTCAACATCATCAACTGAGATTCAGCTTTTTTTGCATGAGTAATATCCCTTATAACCAAACTAATACGTGGCTCCCCTTTTCTATTTAAAAAAGAAGCTGAGGAAATTTCGGCCTCAAACCGCCGCCCCCCCTTGCGAAATAAGAACAACTCTCCGTTTACCTTACCTGCTCTTTCTCTCTCCTCTGTTATTTTATACAACCTTGGATCATCTAAATCTACAAGCTTATCCCGACCAGCATTCAATATTTCCTGTTCAGTCATACAAAAAATACTACAGGCTGCCTTATTTGCCGACAAAATTTCACCTCCGGGAGTAGCCAACAAAATAGCGTCGAGACTGTTATCAAGAATTAGGCGATAGCGCTCTTCACTCTCCCTTAGTTTTTTTTCATAGAGTAAACGCTTCTTTATTTCGTCCTCTAGCTGTTGAATGTGATATGCCTCTGACAGATCATCACAAGAAGATAAGATAGTTATTTCTGAATCATTATCTACTTTTTCCAACTTCTGAAGAAAAGAAGAAACAATATCAATGGTCTGCTTAATCAATTGTAGATCATCATCAGACAGAGAAGATGCCGGACTTAAATATAATCCCTTACCCCTAAATAGTTCAAAGAATAGGTAATCTTCATTCTTTAAACCAACTGAAGGGTATTCTTGCAGAATATCAAGTCTCTTCTCTCCCTTTTCAGATAATACTGCATCTTTACACACAACTGATTCACATCCACAACACTCAACATCGACCCCGTCCAGGAGACTTCTCAATCCTTCTACCAATCCGATTATCACCTCATCACATTTCTCCAAACGAGAAAGTGATGAAACAAGTGACAATAAAAATGAGGAAGAATGATTCTGATCCATTATAGTTATTATTAATGAAAGTTTTTATACTTACGGGAAAGGAGAGAATTGGATACAAAAATATAGAGGCTGATGAATAAAACTGCATCGGATTAACATCAGAGCAAAAAAAATGAAAAAAAAATTGCTTTTTTTTGCCCGCTTTTAAAAAAAGGCATATATTTGTATCGGGTTAGGGTTAAGGTTAAAGGGTTGTCGGCTTCGTCGGCAGCCCTTTTTTAATGCCCACACTTTCGCAAAAAACACCTCTAAATCACTTTAAACCAAACAAAAAGATCACCTCCCCTAAAAAAAACAGAAAGGTGATCTTTGTGCATAATGCAAACGCTTTCCTAAATTAAATTGCAGTAGTGCATAAACTCATGATAAACAAAAAATATAAATCATATTGGCAGATTGGCATTTCATTTTTTTTAAGCATCGTTCTTCATTCACAGATAAAGAATCCAATAATTTGATGCTGGCAGTTCCCCCCGGGCCGTTTATGGCAAACTGTTTTTGAGGTTTTGATACCTTTCTGCAAATACATCTCCCTCTTTGCCCCCAAGACTTTTGTGCTGTTCATAAATCTTCTGTATTCGATCTGATGGATTAGGATGTGTCTGAAAATAAACCATCCAATCAGGATTATCAGCTTCTGTCCCCATCTTCTCGAAAAAATAAGCTACTCCACGGGCATCCCATTTCGTACCATAAAGATACTGCACAGCAGACTCATCTGCTTCATACTCGTCATCGCGACTAAATGCCAATGCTGTTGCCTGCCCACTAAGCTGCAAAAGAAGCTCTTCAACAGCTGTCGTCTCTTCTCCAGCGATAACGGACAACAATGTTTGTACTCCATACATCTTTGTCATTCTGTTGGTAGAATGCCGTTTATCAGCATGGGCAAATTCATGTGCCATCACTCCTGCCAAAGAAGCTTCATTGTCAAGAAATTTTATCAGGCCGGTATAATAGAATGTAGTTCCTCCCGGCACAGCAAACGCATTAAGAACGTCCTGATCAATAATATATATATCCCATTCAAATTCATCCGCGTACTTTATTTCTCCGGTGGCCAGCAGTTCATCACGCATCTCTTCGAGATATTCATAAGCCTCCGGATATTCCTGCCTGCTCAAAATGGGATATTCCGAAGGACTGGAAAGAATCTCCTGTGTCATCTGTTCACCAAACTCCACATCCTGGTTTACGGTAAAAAGATTGATCTTCCCTTCTTCACAGGAAAAAAAGATTAACGAAAGCAGCAGTACCACTGCACTAAATTGAATGTTTTTCATCAGTAAAATATTTATAGATTTCAAGCCCTGATTTTTCAGTGAAATTCCAGATCGTCTGTACAATAAAGACAATTTTGAGGCCACTATCAGGTTATATTCAAACTTTTTTGTATTTTTCCTATCATTTTGATAGCATAAAATCATTTCTCTATGTCAAAACAAATTAATAATACCAAATACGAAGAAACGAAAAAATGGTTTAGCCAACATTCAAAAACACTAATAGCCCTTTCGGGAGGAGTCGACTCCTGTCTGGCTGCATTTCTGGCACGGCATTTTTTAGGACACAACAATGCTGTAGCCATCATAGGTGATTCGCCAGCATTAAAGCGAAAAGACTTCGAACAGGCCCGGAAATTTTGTATCGATCATGACATCAGCTACCAAACCATTGTTCCGGGCGAGATAGAGGATTCCCGATACAATAGCAATCCGGAAGATCGCTGCTTTTGGTGCAAAAATTCTCTTTATACAGGCATGAAGAAGCTGCAGGCCGAGAAATTCCCTGATTTCACTATGATAAACGGAAGCAATAAAAGCGATCTGGGAGATTACCGTCCGGGATTAAAAGCGGCCCATCAATATCGTGTTTTAAGTCCTTTGGCAGATTGTGGTTTTGAGAAAGAGGACATCCGGGAAATGGCCCTCTATTTCAATCTCAAAGAATGGGACAAACCCGCAAGCCCATGTCTCAGCAGCAGATTTCCTTATGGCGAAGGCATCTCAGTGGAAAAACTCAAAATGGTTGAAAACGCGGAAACACTTATCAACAGCTATGGATTCAAAGATGTAAGGGCACGTTACCGCAATGGGAATGTAACCATTGAAGTCCCGGCAGCCGAAATCAGCAGGTTAGAAAAAGAGATGTCTAAACTCAAGCCAATCCTCAAAGATTATGGATTCGCAGAAGCTTCTGTTGATCAGGAAGGTCTTGTATCAGGAAAATTAAACAGAGATCTTTCCATAGTAAAGTCAAATCCAAAGATTGATGAATAAAATAGAATACTTCCATTTTTCTTGAACAATCTTTGTGGAAACCAGGTGAGTACCAAAAAAACAGTAAAATAAACTAATGCGATACTACCACACGTGAAAAAGATTCTTTTTGGGAACTTTGAATCATGCGAAGAAGATAAACACCGCTTTTCACCTCACCCACAGAAAGGGAAAACTCATTATCTCCGGAAAGATGCATTTCCTTTACCCTATGACCGGCGATACTGATTAATTGCACAGTTTCCAGAGGCACATCTGACTTACCATAAATAAACGCTGAGGCAGGATTGGGCCAGATTTGAACACTTGTCTTTTCAGTCCCAACAAGGGCGTTTGCAGTATAATGGGTCCACTGAAAATTGTCGATCATAACCCGCTCAGTTCCCTGAGTCGGGGTCAGACGTATCAGAATATCATCATCACTGCTATTGATGGTTCCGCCAAATTGCTTCCACTCACTGGAATTATCAAGTGTAGAATTATTAATATGGACTACCTCTATCCAGGTAGTACCGCCATCAATGGAATAATCCAATAAATAGTGAGGCCCGGGATCATCATCCCAACGCCTGATTTCCATACTGAAGGTACCAACTCCGCCTGATGCAATAGTTATCCGCCAGTCAACGGATGTGATATCTTTGAGCTTCCAGGCATAGTTTCCTTTTGCCTTGAGGACACCATCCTGCAAACTAGTGGTTACCCTCGAAGCCTCTCCGCCGGTTGCACGAAACAACCCATCTTCATAAGCGTGATCAGTGGCATAGCCGGAAATTGTACTGGAACCACGAACCCACTTATCATCGTCATCAAAATTAATTAGAGTCTGAGAAAAAGAGGAAAAAAGACATGCAAGCAACAAAAAAAGTGAAGAAAAAATACGGCGAGTCGGGTAAGAATCATTCATAACACAGGGGTTTTTGGGTTAAAAATTCAGGAAAAAACAATTTCTGATTTTTGTTTCTTCAACATAAAACTACACATTGCATTCCGAAATGTCAAATAATCAAACACATAACATACAAAAAAACCTCCTTTAACCCAACAATAGTCTATATTAAGAATGATTAAAAAAACCAAGAAACTGCTTAAAGTTTTCACGGAGAATAAAAACATCGTGTTTATATATTGTATTTCAACCACATAGCATTTTACATATTGCATGCATAGCAAATAAATAACCACAGAGAGCACGGAGCCAAAAATCGCTTTGCGATTTTGTTCCCTGCAACCGCTGTGTCTTCTCTTTATTCGTGGATTCGCTTAATATCGAAACTCATAGTTTTTATTTATTTGCAATAAGCCACTCAATTATTTCTCTGTGTCAGAAAACTTTTTATTCTGTTTTTAAACAGCCTCTAAAACTCCAACTTGTAGCTAACAAAGGGAATGGGACTTGTAAAAAACTCATTTTCTATGGATTGGCTCTTTAAGTCATACATTTTCCCCTGGTATTGTTTCCCAATCAGGTTTTTGATTTGCAAAGCAAATACAGAAGAAGTCTTTGAACTGTTAATGCGGTAGGTAAAAGTAAAATCGGTATTGGCCTCCATATCTGCATAGCGATCAGTAAAGCCGGTTGTTTCCTCGTAAATCACATCCCGGGCAATATGAGAAGCTTCCTCATCCACCGGATGATACCACTGAGGGCCCATCAGCGTAATTTTCAGATTCAATCCCAAAAGATTCTTGCCTCTTATTGTCCATTCCCTGCCGCCCAGCAGGTTCAACACATACCCGCCATCGTAACGACTTCTTCGCTCAACACCATCGCCCCCCACATATTTTGAATCATAAACTGAACCGCTAAGCATATAATAAAAACCATCCTTAAGAAATCGTTCAAATGTAAGATCTATACCAATATTTGTTCCGGTGCCTTCATTTACCAGAACCTTGTCGAACGTCCAGTCATTTTTGAAATTGATCATAGAATAAGCAGTCCCTGCCACGACAGGAACATCAAAAAGACGTTGATAATAGGGCTCCAGTGTCAGTCGCAAATGATCCATCGGCGACCAATCATATCCTAATACAAAATGATGAGCCCCCGAACGTTTTAAATCTTTGTTGGGCATAAATCCTTTGTTTTCGACAAAATAGACAAACAACGGTTCTGTTTGCGAATGGAGCCCATATCCCATAGAAAAGCGATGACGGGGGGCTGCCTGCCAGGCAAAAGAGGCCCGGGGCGTTAACCTCACTTCCTCAGAGAGTCCAAACCAGGAAGCATGAAAACCGCCGGAAAAAGAAAGTTGTTCTGTAAAACGATATTTACCCTGGACATGCCCGTTGATCATCCAAGTATTTCCTTTTCCCTTCAGCAAGAGAGCATAGTCTCCGGTATTTAAATCATTCCCTTCTCCTTCAATCGTATAAAACAGGTTACTGAAGTCTAACCCGGCTTTTAAACTAAAATGTGATCCTCCCTTATAGTTCCCGACTGTAGAAAAAGTGAGTTTTCCTTCCACATTTTCCCCTCTGTTTTTCGGAAAAAGACGCGTGGGAATCTCTTCATCCAATCGAATACGTTCTTTATTCAATTGCTGACTTACAGTGGCTGACAAAACATTGCGAAGAAACCATCTTTCTGACAAAGTTTTTTGATGCGTTAAACCAGCAGCACTCATATTATACTGAAAATTCATGTGCTCGCGATTTTCAGGTGACTCCCAATCTGAGGTATCATCATATCCTTTAGAGGTAGTTTCGCTGAGCCCTCCGATCCCCCAAAACGAGAAATTACCAATATCCCCTGCAGGCATATTCAAATTAAAAGATAGATCCTGATAGACCGGCACTTCTGTTCCGTCCCTGGTTTCAGGCAGAAACTGAAACACGAGTGCCATGGTAGAGTAACGGTAATTGAACAAAAAAGAGCCTTGCCCCCCTTGGCGAAATGGCCCCTCAGCAGCAAGCTCAACACCCTGAATTCCTGCTTGAAAGCTATATTCATGCCGGCGATTATTTCCATTCCGCAACTGCATGTCAAACACCCCGGCAATGGCGTTGCCAAATTGTGCGGGAAAGGCACCCGTATAGAAATCTGAATTGGCCAGCATCTGGCTGCTAAAAATAGAGATACCTCCTCCACCGGCAACATTGCCTCCAGCAAAATGGCTTGGAACCGGAATGTCAATCCCCTCAAGTCTCCACAATAGACCTTTTGGAGCATTACCTCGCACAACGATCGCATTGACATTCAACCCTCCAGTTGTAACACCTGCGAAATTTCCGGCCATACGGGCAGGATCATCCAAGCCTCCGGCATAACGGCGGGCCTCTTCCACCGAAAAAGTACGTGCACTGATCATGGCCATATTATTCTGTGGCCGGTCTTTCCTCACCGCAGATTTTATCACCACCTCCTCCAACTCGGAAACTCGTTCTTCCATTTTTATTTCCAGCACAACCTCTTTGGCCGACCCCACAACAATTTCGGGGACAACTACCGGTTCATATCCTACAAAACGTACTTCAAGAGTATATCTGCCTACCGGAACCTCTGAAAACAAAAATTGCCCTTCCATATCTGTAATGGTACCCCGTTCCAACTTCCTTAGCATCAAACTCGCCCCCGGCAAGGTTTCTCTGTTTGCAGCATCACGAACAACACCCCTGACTGACTGAGTGGGGTTTTGAGCAAAAAGGACATAAGTGGTTAAGCAGAACAGACCTAAGACGCTAAGCAATTTCATAAACAGATTATTTTACAACTAGATCATTAGATTTTTAAAAGTTAGATATCAGAAAAATCATATAATATTAACATTCTTAATTTTATAAAAAACATCCATTCAAACTTAAAGATTTAATTTTCAGAATCTTTAAGTATAAAGGACTATTGCCATTAAATACCGTACCATTTAATAGCAATCGAAAACATCAACCCAATTACCAAAATAAACAGATGATTGTCTATCTTACAAAGTGTTTTCTATGAGTAAACGATTTATCCGGATGAAACGAGTCCTCAATAATCGGGATGGCTCCTGTAAGAACAATAAATCAGCAAAATTTCATACTAATAAAAATTCAAGGAAGTGCCTTCAGCCTTCCTTCAAAAAATACTGATTATATTTGCCTCAACCCCAAAAACTCATCAAACAAGATAGTAAAATGATAATACTCGATCACCCTTATGTCTCCAAAATTCTGCAGGATACCATCTTCAAAAACCAATACCCGGTACTGAAAAATCAGGCAGTAAAAGAACTCAATTTACGCTCTGATCTTCGTTTTCTCAATGAGACAGCATTTACAGCAGCCATCAGAAATAATAAATATCCCTTAGTTTATTCCAATTCGGAAAACTCTATTAACTGGATTTCCCGCAACCTGTCATTTACGCCCATTCCTGAATTGATTAAAACATTTAAAGACAAAGCCCGTTTCCGCAGACTTATACAAAAGTTGTATCCGGATTTCTTCTTCAAAGAAGTTAGTTTTGAAGAGCTTCAAAATATTAATCCCGACTCCTTGCCCTACCCTTTCATCATCAAGCCTTCTGTGGGCTTTTTTAGCATCGGCGTTCATGTGGTCAACAACAGACAGGAATGGATCAAAACAATTGACCAGTTAAAAAATGAAACAAACTCACTTGGGCGTAACTTTCCTGGAGAGGTTATCAATATTTCCCATTTTATCATTGAAGAAATTATCCCGGGTGAGGAATTTGCGGTTGATGTCTATTACAATCAGGAGGGCGAGCCAGTGGTACTCAACATCCTAAAGCACCTGTTCTCATCTGATGAAGATGTCAGCGACAGGGTGTACATCACTTCAAAACAGATCATTGAAAAACACCTGAATCCATTCACCGAATTCCTTCATAATATGGGCAGACTGGCGGATTTACGCAATTTCCCCATTCACATTGAATTCAGAGTAGATGAACATCAAAACATGGCCCCTATTGAAGTTAACCCCATGCGCTTTGCCGGTTGGTGTGTGACAGACATTGCATGGTATGCCTTTGGGATAAATGTTTATGAATACTATTTTGGTCAAAAAAGACCCGACTGGGAGCAAATTCTGAAAAATAAAAATGATGACATCTATAGTATGGTAGTAGCTGATATTCCCAAAGACATTCACATAGATAAGATAAAAGAAATCGATTATAATAAATTTCAGGATCATTTTGAAGATCCTCTGGAACTGCGAAAAATTGACTACAAAAAACATGGAGTTTTCGCATTTCAATTTGCCCGCACAAGCAACAAAAACAGACAATTACTGGATGATATCTTACAATCAGACCTAAAAGAGTTTCTGGTTTTAAAATAGTTTGAACAGATCAATACAATTAGTCCAAATTACGTATGAAAAATTCCAGTATTTCATCTTTTATCTCGGGTGTCTGCTCATGTTCGACTCCCTGGTAGATTTTAAAAACAGCATTCACTCCATTCTCCTGGTAGATTTCGATACAATTCTCCCATCTGTCAGGCATCATTTGTTTGCCAAGCAACCTAAAGACCAGCTCTCTCTCCTGAATGCTATATCCGTCTTCGTAAGGAATAGCATCGTTATCATCCAAAGCTCCCATAAAAAGGAACTGTGGTGTAGCAGCAAAGGCAGATTTCTGAAAATCCATATTTACCAGTGAATCCATATCGCTTACGCCCAATGGATAGTGAAGCGGAACATTCTGCAAGGAGTCATAAGGCAGAATCAGAAGACCGTTAATACCCCCGGCAGACACAGCCTTTACTTTATCCGGATGCAGGGCCGTGAACCTGTTGGCAAATGTTCCTGAGGCAGAAAATCCTGTCATAAAAATTTGTTCATCCAACTCATACCCCAGCTCATTCAATGCCAGTTTTGCCCTGTCAATCATCCGAATTAACTGAAGATCCATACGCTCCAAAGAATTCCCGTTTTGAAGCATAGCATCCCTGTCAAGGGCATGCGTATAAATTTGCCAGTCTTTTCTGGATCGGGGAAACACCGGAACCAATAATGGTTGGTTCATATTGATTGAAAGATAGTTGCCAATATAAAAATCCAGTTTGGCTATCCGTTCAGCCTTCTCCTGGTGTTTGGAAAAATCATCATCAACAAAACCTGAATTGTTAGGTTCTACAATCAATGTCAACTGCTTTTCAGCAGATATTCCTTCAGGTACAAACAAAAAAAACGGATAATTGTAACCATCTTCGGGGTTTGCATCATAAAAGCTAAGATGCCCGTTAGTTGTTCTGCTACAAGAAAAAAACAGAACAGCTACAGCAAGAAAAAACACATTTCTCATACTCTCAAATATTGCTTAAAAAAGGGATATAATAAAAACGCAGGCTGGGTATAAGGAACAATTATCATTCTTTAGAATATTGGAAAATGACTTTGGGTCAATACTTTTTCTTCTGCCTTCTGCCTTCCAAACTTGTGCCTGTTGGTTATTCTTATCCAAAATAGTAAATTATCTTTAACCGACGATACTGATGACTATTTCTCCTAAAAAAAAAGAATAATGTTAATCGTATCTTCGAACAATCAAATCATTTTAGAGAAAATTAAATACTTGAATTCAAATAAAATCTCAGATATCTGAACAAATTTTTTGCATTAGGAAGAAATATCAAACACATTTGTATTTATTCCGTATTAAATTTACATACTTCACCCTCACTCTGAAAAATTTCTAATTCTTACTAATGCAATTATCGATGAAAACACTTTTACGTCTACTGCCTATCTTTCTACTGATGGGCTGCCAAACTCCCAAGTCTTCTTCAAACCTTAAGGATAATGCTTCCTTTCCTGTGGGCACTGCCATTAGAGCACACCAACTGGCCAATGACAGCTTAATAAAAACCATAGTAAAAAGAGACTTTAACAGCATCACTCTCGAAAACGGAATGAAAATGTATGCTGTACACAGATCTCCAAACCAATACAATTGGGAACATGTAGATGATGTGGTGAATTTCGCAGAAGAAAACAGCATTCGACTTCACGGACATGCTTTCATTTGGCATTCAGGAACTCCCCGATGGATCAGTGAAATGGATCCTGACAGCACCATGCTCGACAAAATCATGGAAGATTACATTCTCACCTATGGCAATCGATACAAAGGAAAAGTTGCCGGCTGGGATGTGGTCAATGAAGCACTTCTGGATAGCACAGGAGAATTCAGAAAATCCATTTGGTACGAAACCATGGGTGAACAATACATTGCCCGTGCATTTGAACTGGCACACAAAGCTGATCCTGAAGCTGTCCTCTTTTACAACGATTTCAACATTGAGCGTGACACTGTAAAATTGCATTCTATGCTTCGAATGATAGAAAACCTAAAGGCCCAGGATGTCCCCATCTCCGGCATTGGGTTCCAAATGCACATCCGAATGGACACAGATGAGAAAACCATCGAGTATGCGCTTAAAAAGGCTGCCGAAACAGGTTTGCAAATCCATCTATCAGAAATTGATATCATCTTCAATAAGCATGATGACACTCCGGGCGGAGGTATCCAGATACACGATAAACTGACTGATGAAATGCTACAGGCACAAGCTGATAAATACCAATGGCTGGCTGAAGCTTATATTCGGAATGTCCCACCTGAACAGCGCTACGGAATGACTGTATGGGGCTTCTCCGACAAATACTCATGGATACCCGGTTTTTTTCGAATCAAAGACTGGCCCTGTATTTACGATAATAATATGAATCCCAAACCAGCTTATTACGGTTTTTTAGAGGGATTGGAAAGTTCCAAATAATGACATAAAGTCATAATCAAATGAGGGTGTCCAAAAAGTCAATGTATTTGTTTTGCTAAGCGTTTTGATATCACAAAAAAAGATTTTTTACTTGATTCAGAATGACAAAAGTATGGAAATTCATGACTATTTGGACAGCCTTTATTTATGCATAGCCGCTTCACTCACAACAGACTCTGAAAGGGGAGAGACTATAACATCTATAGAAACAGACATCCACGTTATTTTTCTAATTCCCCGAGCATCTCTTTAGCATGATCATTCCTGGGATTTAACTCCAGAGATTTTTTATAAAACCTGATGGCCTTTTCATCCTCACCTTTTTTCATGTATGCTTCTGCCAAACTATCCCATGTATTAAAAGCATCAGGATAGAGCTGAGTATTCAATTCAAACACCTTTATAGCTTTTTCCAGCTCATTTCGATTCAATAACTGATAACCCTCATTATTGATCCGATACTCGGAAAGCAAATCTGTATTTTCATAAGAAGTTTCATTAAAAGTGGTCATTGATAAAAACTTCCATTGATCATCCACTTTTTTTAATACATACTTCGACTTCATTAGCATCCCCCACTCTTCACCGGCAAATTGATAAACATAACGTTCATCCAAAAAGACGGTAGCAAGATCCTCCGAAATACTCATATCAGTTACTTTCTTATCTACTTTTGGCCCATCAGTATTATTATTCTCCATCCTTTGTTGAGTTAATACTTTTAAAGAATCAAAAGATGTCACAAAACTATAGCCCATAGATCCGATCCAAAGCATTGTAACAGAAGGCTCATGCACCCAATAGTCGGCCCAGGTATCCAAATCTTTTTCCCAAAAAGCCAGGTACTCCTGTTCAATTACATTGACGATGGTTTTCTCATCATCACCTGCAAAAGCAACTGCTGTGTTTAGGCTCAAAACAAAAATAATGAGCACTGAAAATGTAGTTTTCATCTCCTTACACTTTAAATTTACACCCAAATACATTCACTAAATTTCAGGCGATTAAGTCAGGGATGTCAAGAACAGTTACCACTAAAAAATTGCTGATTACAAATAAATTAATTAGCCACCAACATCTTGTTTTAGTAGCTATCATTTTCCAATATGTGGTGAACTGCTTTCAAAATGTATCTTTGTAGTAGCGCTGACAGCAAAAAAGCCCGAAAACCTGCATTCACAGATCTCCGGGCTTTCCTATATCAAAAATCAAGAATTATTTAATC
>DHQK01000228.1 GCA_002411085.1 Marinilabilia sp. UBA5340
GATATAACTGCTATATGTTTGCAAAAAAAAAAGGAATTTTTAATGTTTTTTCTGCTCTATAAGGTATTTTTTATACTTTTAGCACAATTCATTTTAAAAAACTCACCGCTAGAGTATTACAAAAAGCCAAAAACCTTAAACATGCAAAAACCAGATTTAACTAAGTATGGTATCAAGGACGTAAAAGAAATTGTCCACAATCCCTCTTACGAGGACCTCTTTAAAGACGAAACCGCACCGAACCTGGAAGGTTATGAGAAAGGAATGATCACCGAATTGGATGCAGTTGCGGTAGATACCGGAGTGTTTACAGGGCGTTCCCCGAAAGACAAATACATTGTTAAAGATCAAACCACCAGGGATACCATCTGGTGGACTTCTGCACATGCCCCTAACGATAACAAACCGGTATCTCCTGAAGTATGGGCCGAGTTAAAGGAGAATACCATTCGACAACTCTCCGGGAAGAGACTTTACGTAATGGATACTTATTGCGGAGCCAGCCCGGACACTCGTTTAAAAGTCCGTTTCGTAATGGAAGTTGCCTGGCAGGCACACTTCGTTAAAAATATGTTCATACGCCCCTCCGAAGAAGAACTTAAAAATTATGGGGAACCCGATTTTGTATCATTAAATGCGGCCAAAACGATCAATTCAAAATGGCAGGAGCATGGCTTAAACTCTGAAGTTTATACGGTATTCAACCTTACCGAAAAGATGCACGTCCTTGGCGGATCGTGGTATGGAGGAGAGATGAAAAAAGGGATTTTTGCAATGATGAACTACCTGTTGCCTCTTCAGGGAATTGCCGCCATGCACTGCTCTGCCAACGTGGGAATAGAAGGAGATACTGCAGTTTTCTTCGGTCTCTCGGGTACTGGTAAAACCACGCTCTCCACAGATCCCAAAAGAGCTTTGATTGGAGATGACGAGCATGGGTGGGATGACGATGGAGTTTTCAACTTCGAAGGAGGGTGTTATGCCAAAACCATCAACCTCGACAAAGAGGCAGAACCCGAAATTTATCAGGCCATTAAACGGAATGCCCTTCTGGAAAATGTAGTCGTTGACCAAAATGGGAAAATTGATTTCACCGATTCTTCCAAAACGGAAAACACCAGAGTTTCCTATCCCATTTATCACATTCACAACATTGTAAAACCCATATCAAAAGCAGGACACGCCAAGAAAGTCATCTTCCTCACTGCCGATGCTTTTGGAGTAATGCCTCCAGTCTCCAAACTAAGCCCGGAACAAACCAAGTACCATTTTCTCAGCGGGTTTACTGCAAAACTTGCAGGAACCGAAAGAGGGATTACTGAACCGTCACCTACTTTTTCGGCTTGTTTTGGCGAAGCATTTCTATCACTACACCCCACCAAATATGCCGAGGAGCTGGTGAAAAGAATGGAAGCTGCAGGAGCCAAAGCTTATTTGATTAATACGGGCTGGAATGGAACAGGGAAACGCATTTCAATAAAAGACACAAGAGCCATTATTGACAGAATTCTCGATGGATCAATAGAAACTGCCGAAACAAAAACAGTTCCCATTTTTAACCTGGAAGTTCCCGTTGCTCTTGAGAATGTAAATCCTCAAATACTGGATCCCAGGGATACTTACAGTAAGCTCGAGGACTGGGAAGAAAAAGCCAGAAACCTTGCGTCCAAATTCATCGACAACTTCGCAAAATACACGGACAATGAAGAAGGCAAAGCACTTGTAATTGCCGGTCCGCAACTCGATGAAGTTACTGTTTAAGCAAATAACTGATAATCTGCAAATAAAAAAACGGGATACCCTGGTGCCCCGTTTTTACTTTTTCAACAGATCGGCAAGAGCCAGGCGGATATCTGGAAAACGATACTGAAACCCGCTGTCCGGTAGCCTGTGAGGAACAACTTTTTGCCCTTCCGTTATTACCCCGGCAGCACCACCATATACCAGGCGTAAAAAAAATTCAGGAACAATAAAGAAAGCAGGGCGATTAAGTACCGCACTCAAAGCTGAAGTGAACTCAGCGTTAGAAATCATTTGTGGGGCAACCATATTAAAAACACCCTTTTGATCCTCATTTTGAATAATCCATTCAATGCCACGAATCAGATCTTCGATATGAATGAAAGGCATGGGCTGCAATCCGTCACCAATTTTCCCGCCAACCCCCAACTTAAATGGCAAAAGCATCTGCTTCAGAGCGCCTCCTTCGCGAGCAAGCACCAACCCGAGCCGAATTATGGCCAACCGAACCTTTTCTTTGTCAACCTTCATGGCCTCAGCTTCCCATCTCTCACAAACCCTAGAAAGAAAATCATCAGCATATTCTGTAGAATACTCATCATGCACTTCAAAAACATCATAAATACCCACAGCCGATGACGAAACAAACACATGCGGAGGCTTATCCATACCATTCATTGCCTCCACCAGTTGGCTTGTTGTTTCTGTACGACTCCTCAATATTGCTTCTTTCCTCTTTTGAGTCCACCTTTTTAAAATAGGTGCACCGGCAAGATTCACAACTACGTCTACTCCATCTAACTTGTTTTGCAAATGATTTATTCCAAGTGCAAAATCAGCTCTTCCCACTCCTATAACATCATACCCGGTTTTGGATAGTCGATCAGACAAAGCTGAACCTATCAGACCGGTAATTCCACTAATTGCTACTCTCATCAGTTTAAAATTTCTAAGTTTATAAGAGTTTCCAAAACTTCGGAAAAACACATCCCTATAAATCAGGAGTTAACTCATCATCAACCTCAAAAACCTTTTTCCCTATTTATCCATTGAGCCTTCCCAACCCGACTTTAAATGCAAATCACGCTGCGGAAATGGTATAACCACATCGTTTTCCCTGAACTTGGCATCTATAGAAAACCTTATTTTACTTTTCAACAATTCTACATAAAAAACCTCTTCCACCCAGAAAAAGAGTCGGAAATCCAACGAAGAATTACCAAAATCCCGAAACAAGACAAAGGGTTTGGGCTCATTAATTACCTCCTCCTGCTCCAGAGCACTCTCAATAAGAAGTTTCTCTACCAGTCTCACATCAGATCCATAGGCAACTCCAACATCCACATTGAAGCGGGTTCGGGGCTCATTGTAACTCCAGTTAATAACCTTATCGCCGACAAAGTTATGATTGGGAACAATCATAATGATATTGTCGCGTGTCAGGATTTTGGAAGTTCTCAACCCGACATCCATCACCCTTCCAATCAGCTCAGATTCAATTTCCACCACATCACCTACTTTGATCAATCCTTCGAACAAAACTACCAGGCCGGAAATGTAGTCATTAAAAAGCCCCTGTATACCAAAGCCAAGTCCTACCAGCAAGGCTGCTGAACTGGCTACCAACACAGTAATATTGATTCCGATAGAGTCGAGTAAAAGAATGATAGCCACCACCCAAAGAGCATATTTAAGCAACTGAAACACCGTTTTGGATTGTCCCATATTCAACCCTTTGGAAAGAACATGTCGGGTGTAAATCACCTCTATCAGCCGAATACCTATAGCAACACCATAAAGAATAAAAAGTGTATAAACCAGAATCCCTGGTGTGATGGCAACTTTATTGATAGCAAACAGTTTATCATTGAATAAATCCAACATAAAAGATCCGGCCAGTTTGAGCCAGATATTGCCAATCAAAATAACAAGCATCAACATGGCAAATCGTCGCAATTGTTTGCCAATATTCCGATCAAATCTCCATTTCCGGGCGGCTTTACTCACCAATCTTTTTATTAGCTTATTGAAGACAACGACCAGATAAACGCCTACAATCAATGTCAGGATAAAAAACGGAGAAACAGGAATTTCCTTTGTGATAATTACTACCGGAGTACCGAAAAATTCGCGAATATTCAATCCCAACACATTGAAAGCCCACAAAGCTAATCCAATGATAACAATCCCTCTAATAACCCAGGCAAGGGTTATCAGAAAAATTTTTCTGATCTCTGAGGCACGGGCTGAAAATTTCTCCGGACGAGTAAAATACCAGGCCAGCACCAGCACAAGTATCATCAAAAATAATTGAAGATACTGACCAGGGTTGAGTGATAGGAGCCAACCTTCACTATATCCGGGCATTTCTGTAATCAAAGAATCAATCATAAAGCGAATTTAATTGGTTAATCCTGCTTGTTCAAGTCTCCTTTCCAACTCTTCTATAGATATGTTATATTCTCCTCTTCCATTTTGAAAAAAACTTATTCTGCCCCTCTCCTCCGAAACCACTATCGCCACCGCATCCGTAGATTCGGTAATCCCCATTCCGGCACGGTGTCGAAGCCCAAACCGCTTAGGCAGCTCCATATTTTGAGAAACAGGCAATATACATCCGGCCGCTTTTATTTTATTACGATTAATGATCACCGCCCCATCATGCAATGGGCTGTTTTTAAAAAACACAGACTCAATAAGACGTCTTGATATTACAGCATTAAGTAACTCTCCGGTATGAACAAAATCAAGCAACTCAGAATTCTTGGTAATTACAATGAGAGCTCCGGTTTTAGATTTGGCAAAATCCTCACAAGCCTGGACAACCGGCCGAATATAGATATTCATCATTCCAGCTGACTTGCCTTCAAAAAAGCGGTCGAACGAAAACTTATTGTGCAGATTATAACGACTACCCAGCAATAGAAGAAAACGTCTGATCTCCTGTTGAAAAACAACAATAATAGCCAACACCCCCACGTTCACAAAATTGTCGAGAATGGTGGAAGAAAGATCCATGTTCAACGACTTTATTACAAGCCAAAAAACAATAAAGGCAAAAATGCCGATAAAAATATTCAGAGCTACCGTCCCTTTTATAAGCTTATAAAGCTTGTACATCAGGTAGGCAACCAAAAATATATCGACCAAATCGATAAATCGAATTTCAAGAAAGGTCATATTATCATTTTATAATTTCAAACATCTATTCTCTGTCGTTTGTAATATAACTTTATGCATCCATAGCACACCTCTTCCCATCTTAAACCCATATCTCTTGGGATTACAAATCTTTTCTGCCTGCTACCTGCCCACAACGGAGTTACCAATATCTAAAGATCCATAGGTTTTAGCCACTAAATTAACACATTCTACGGCTTCTCTCACATCGTGCACTCTTAAAATACGTGCACCCCCCAATAGCGCGAGCGTATTCAGCACTGTTGTCCCATTTAATGATGTACGCGGAGACCCTCCAATATATTTGTAGATCATTGATTTTCTGGAAACACCCACCAGCAAAGGAAGTTCAAACATTTTAAATTGATCCAGATCGCGGAGCAACTGATAATTATGATCGATATTCTTTCCAAACCCAAATCCAGGATCCAGGATAATATCCGAGACCCCCATACTTCTCAGGTGATCAACTTTTTGAGCAAGAAACAAAATAACATCGCCTGTAACGTCGCTGTAGTGAGGATTTTTTTGCATATTTTGCGGATCTCCCTGAATATGCATCAGGACGTAAGGCACCTGAAGCCGGGCAATGGTTTCAAACATGGAGTCATCCAGTGATCCTGCAGAAATATCGTTAATGATATCCACCCCAAAATCGCCAACGGCACGTTCTGCAATACCACCCCGAAAGGTATCCAGCGAGATCAATAAGTCGGGCCAATGATTCCTGATAGCGGATAATACCGGCCAGAGTCTTTTACCCTCTTCTTCCTCCGGTACATCATCAGCACCCGGACGTGAAGAATACGCCCCCACATCAATCATCGAACCACCTTCTTCGAGTATTTCCTCTACTCTCTTCAACACCCCATCAATGGAGTCAATGCGGCTATTCTCATAAAAACTGTCAGGCGTAATATTTATAATACCCATCACCTCCGGCTGACTCAAATCGACCAACCTGCCGTTGCAGTTAATCGTAAACCGGGAATTCAAAAACTTTGCATCAACTTCGTATTGCTTCATTCTCAATATTATTTCTTTTTATCTTGATCGAACCTGCTTTATTAATTAACGCTTTCAAAGTTAACCATAATGTCCCAGACCAATATAAAAAGATTTATGTCATCATGTTCCACAGCTTTTTTGTAATTTTACGGCTCAAAATAAAATTATGGCCCAGAAAACTGACCAACAATACGAACATGTCATTAAAATTTGTCGGGATCTTTTCGAAAAAAAAATGAAAGATTACGGAACTGCCTGGCGTATTTTACGTCCCAGCTCCATGACCGACCAGATTTTCATCAAAGCCCAGCGCATCAGAAGTATCGAAACGAAGGGAATATCCAAAATTGAAGACGACATAAAATCGGAGTTTATTGGAATCGTCAATTACGCAACCATGGGACTCATCCAACTGGAACTTGGAACTAGTGATCAACCATCCATGGATGCCGAAGAAGCCCTGGAACTATACAATAAGCATATCTACACGGCCAAGAACCTCATGTGTGATAAGAATCATGATTATGACGAGGCCTGGCGAAATATGCGTATCAGTTCATTTACCGATTTGATACTGATGAAACTTCATCGCACTAAGCAGATTGAAGACAATCAGGGCAAAACTTTGGTTTCTGAAGGAATTGATGCCAATTATATGGATATGATCAACTATGCCGTTTTCGGACTCATAAAACTTGAGTTTCCTGAAGCAACGGAAGAACAACCCAACAAGAAGTAACAATTTTTTCAATCGTAAAATCATAAAATCATGTGGAATTTCCTGCGACTCTTCAGCCGTATTTTTGTTGGAGCCACTTTCATCTTTTCCGGCTTTGTCAAAGCCGTTGATCCTGTTGGGGGGGCCATAAAAATCCACGATTATTTTCAGGCTTTCAATCTGGACTGGCTGATGTTTCTGAATATGCCGGCAAGTGTCATTCAGGCTGCCGTGGAGTTCCTGATTGGAATATTCCTGGTATTCAACGTTTACACCAAACGCTCCGTCATTGTGGCCTTTTATTTTATGGCTTTCTTCACAATATTGACTTTGTTTCTGGCCATTTTCAACCCGGTTTCGGATTGTGGTTGCTTTGGAGATGCCATCATTCTCACCAATTGGCAGACCTTCTGGAAGAATGTTATTATTATGGTGTTTGCGTCCCTGCTTTTCTTCTCCCGCGAAAGAATCAGTTCCCCTTATCCCGGCATGAACCAAGGTATATTTGCCTTCTTTATGCTGGTATATATTATGGGAATTGCATTTTACAGTTACCGCTATCTTCCACTAATAGATTTTCGTCCATACAGCATTGGAAGCAACATCCCGGAAGGAATGTCCTATCCCGAAGATGCCCCTCAGCCCGAATACAAGACGACTTTTATTCTGGAAAAAAACGGGCAGCAACAAGAATTTAATGAAGACAACTACCCCTACGAAGATACCACCTGGGTATTTGTTGACAGTAAAACCGAACTCATCAGTCAGGGGTACACACCTCCGATTCATGACTTCGTGCTTCAACATCCTGAAAATGGAAACATTACCGATCAATTAATGAATATGGAATCACCGGTTATGCTGGTCATATCCCCATCATTAACCGCAATAGAAAGTAATCAGGCACTGCACCTTGCTCAACTTAATCAGGCAGCTGAAGGGCAGGATATACTCTTTTATATTGTAACGTCCTCCACACTGGATGAGGCGCAGGATTTTAATGAGCAACATAAAACCCTTTTTAATTTCCTTCAGGGAGACGAAACCAATCTCAAAACCATCATACGCTCAAATCCAGGACTTCTTCTACTCATAAACGGGACTGTTGCCGGAAAATGGCATTACAATGATCTGCCATCGGTCAAAGCCATCAAGCACCCATTGAGTGCTGCCCTCAAACAACAGCAAAATAAGAAAACCCAAATGATATTATTAGGGCATTTATTCTTTTTAGCCCTACTGTCAATGTTTATTTTAAAATCACGTAAAACCATAAACAAAAACCAATGAGACAAAACATTGTAGCCGGAAACTGGAAAATGAACAAGAACCTTCAGGAAGGTGTGGAACTAGCCAAAGAACTGCAAAGCGCATTGGCATCAAGCAAGCCCAATTGCCGCGTAGTAATCGGGACTCCTTTTATTCACCTTACTGAAGTTTGCAAAACTGTAGACCAGGATTTGATTGGTGTTTCAGCTCAAAACTGTGCCGACCAGGAGTCTGGCGCATATACAGGTGAGGTTTCTGCCGAAATGGTAAAATCTACCGGAGCACGTTATGTTATTCTGGGCCACAGCGAGAGAAGAGCATACTATGGTGAGGACAATGCCATCCTGAAAACCAAGACCGATCTGGCTCTCAAAAACGAACTGACTCCTATTTTCTGCATCGGCGAAGTACTGGAAGAAAGAGAAGCTGAAAAACACTTCGAAGTGGTAAAATCTCAAATCGAAGAAGCACTTTTCCATCTTTCTGCTGATGAATTCAAGAAAATTGTATTGGCCTACGAACCTGTATGGGCAATTGGTACTGGTAAAACTGCTACTCCCGATCAAGCCCAGGAGATGCACGCTTTCATCCGCAAAACACTTGCCGACAAGTATGGTCAGGAAGTTGCAGACGAAATCTCAATCCTTTATGGCGGAAGCTGCAAGCCTTCCAATGCAAAAGAATTATTTGCCAATCCGGATGTAGATGGTGGCCTTATTGGCGGTGCTTCACTCAAAGCTGAAGACTTCCAGGGCATCATCGCCGCATTTTAATATTATTGTCAGCACAAAAGACCTGCCTTAAAGTTTTAAGGGCAGGTCTTTTTTTTCTATGACACCGGGCATTTTAGGTGCAGCAATTATCAAAAACATCTCCCCAACTAAACAGATTCATGCAATACAAAAAAATAAACATAAAAATAACCCCTGTTGACGAAACAGCCCGGGAAATACTAGTTGCCCAGCTTGCAGAATTAGAGTACGACAGCTTCATGGAAACAGAAGAGGGGTTGGAAGCCTACATTACCACCGACCAATATCGCCCACTAAATGGAGAACTGGTACCATTCCTCATCACCACTGATTACCAATTTGAGATAGCCATAGAAGATCTGGAAAACAAAAACTGGAATGAAGAGTGGGAAAAGAACTATTTCAAACCCATTTTCATCGGCAACCAATGTCTGGTAAGATCTCCGTTCCATGAGCAACCGGCAGAAAAGCCCCGATACGAAATCCTCATAGAACCTAAGATGGCATTTGGCACGGGATATCACGAAACAACAAGTCTGATGATCCAGCATTTGCTAGAATTAAATATTGAAGGAAAAAGAGTGCTTGATATGGGATGTGGAACAGGCATTCTGGGTATTTTAACTTCCATGCGAGGAGCAGACAAAGTTCTGGGGATTGACATAGACCAGTGGGCAACAGAAAATGCCAAAGAGAATCTTCAAATCAACGGCATCGAAAACATGGAGATTCAATTGGGAGATGCTTCTCTCCTTAGTAAGAACCAACAGTTTGATATTATTCTGGCCAACATCAACCGGAATATTCTGTTGAAAGACCTGCCACAGTATGATCAAACAGCGAGGCCGGGATCGGCAATTTTCCTGAGTGGTTTTTACCAGGAAGACCTGTCAAAAATTGAAGAAGTGGCATCAAAGCTCAACTGGGAGCAAATTTTATGCAAAGAACAAAACAATTGGGTGGCAGTATCGTATAGAAAAAAATAAAAACAAAGCCAACGGCACAATGATCGCACTTTTATCTGACTTTTTTTCAGCATCTCGCTCCTTACAGTGGAAAAGTTTTTTTATTGCTTTATTGATTTTTATTTCTTCTCCGCTGTTCGCGCAGGAAAATCATTTCAGTCAGACCGGCGAAGCAGGTTATCTGGAAAAAATTGAAGATATTTTCAAAATTTCTGCGGAACGAAAACAAGCCAATGATTTTCTCGACCAGTTTGAAAAATTCTGGATTTCAAACTCAACTCCGGAGGAAGCCAAAAAGGGCATTGTGGAGATATCCGATCTTCTGTACGATAAAAAAGCCAAAGCTTTCCCCGATTACCATCTTTTTCTAACGACTATACAGTTGTTTGTGGAAAAAGAACAAATCAACAATAATTTTACGATTTGGCAAAGTGCGGCAAAAAGTTACCTGAGCCAACCAAGGTACTATACCCGGCATTTTAACGATCTTTTAGAAATAACCCGGGGAATCATTGAACATCAAAGAATATACGGGGGCCCCGGAGTCGACTGGTTTTCAAGATCATCAGAATACCAGTTTCTGCTACAGGACGATACCCTAAAATTATCCATTCCCAAAAGCGGATTGGTTTGTCATTCCAGAACTGATAGTATTGAAGTATTTGGAACTTCAGGAACTCTGAACATTCTTACCGGTATATGGCATGGAGATCAGGGAAGAGTGACCTGGGAAAGAAGTGGTTTTGAATCAAATAAAGTATATGCTACTTTCGATGATTACCAGATAGACATGAGCAATTCTGACTTCTCGGTAAAAGAAGTTACATTCTACAACAAACAATACTTTAGTGGTCCGCTAAAAGGAGACCTGGAGCACAAAGTAATGCACATCAACAATCCTGAAGCAAGTAAATATCCTAAGTTTGAATCTTACGGTCAACTCTTCAATATTGACAATATACATCCGGGGCTTCACTATAATGGAGGGTTTTCGCAGCATGGAGCAAAATTCCTGGGTTCCGGCACCAACCAAAAACCAGCAACAATTTCCATCTTTCGAAATGATACTTTGTTCATTACCGCCAAATCCAAAATGTTCTCGCTTCGCGAAGATGAAATACTTAGTCGGGAAACTGAAGTTGTAATACACCTGGACACCGGAGAGATACATCATCCCGGTCTGGAATTCAAATACATGGCACCAAATCGTGATTTATACCTGATCCGAAGCGGCGAGGGCATATCACAGAGTCCCTTTTTTGACACCTACCATAATGTAAGTATCAATTCGGAAATAATCCAATGGAATCTGGATCAGGATTATATGGAACTACGAATGCTGGACGGAGCTGCAACAAACCGATCCTTCTTTGAATCCCTTAGCTTTTACCGCGAATCGTTTTTCAATTATCTTCAGGGCATGGATGCCATCCACCCCCTTTTTGGACTCCGGAATTGCTATTACAACAATAAGAAAAAGCCCTTTACTGCTAAAGATTATGCACGTTTTCTAAACATGCCCGAAAGCCAGATAAGACAGCAGGTGCTGTCCCTCTCCTTTCATGGCTTTATTGATTACGACATTAATACCGATACCATAAATATCAACCAAAGACTTACCGACTACATCCAGTTCAGGCTGGGCAAAAAAGATTATGATGTAATCCGCTTCAAATCTATTACTGAAGAAAAGGTACCCAATGCCATTTTCGACCTGAAGAATTATGACCTTGCCCTCAACGGTGTAGAAAATGTCTCCATCAGCGATCATCAGAATGTTGTTTTTCTGCCCGAAGATGAAAAAATCACCCTTAAATATAACCGGAACTTCAGTTTTAACGGAAAAATACTGGCCGGGATGATCGAACTCTTTGGGAATGGCTTTGTCTTCACCTACGATGATTTCCGCATAGATATGTTGAATATAGATTCTATGCGAATGAGTGTAGAATCTGACAGATTGGATCAATATGGTCGCCCCATGCTCAGAACCATAGATAATACAGTAGCCCGGCTTTCAGGATATCTGCAAATTGATACCGCCAATAATAAATCGGGCATAGAGAGTTATCCCCATTTCCCTGTATTGGTCAGCGACCAAAAATCCTATGTTTACTATGACCGTCCGGATATTCAAAATGCTGCCTACAACTCAGAGGACTTTTACTTCGAACTGAACCCGTTCGAGATTGACAGTATTAACGAGCTGAACCTAAAAAACATCGTCTTTAACGGCAAACTCGTGAGCAATATCTTCCCCGAACTCGAAGACCAATTGGTGGTACGCCAGGATTATTCTCTTGGTTTTGTTAAACAGTCTCCTGCCGAAGGATATCCAGTATACAATGGGAAAGCCCAATTCACCAATAAAATTGATCTGAGCAACCAGGGATTAAAAGGACACGGAAGGCTCGATTTTCTCACAAGTTCTGCCGAATCGGAGGATTTCACGTTCCTGCCTGATGAAACCAACGGTCTTGCCAGTAGTTTTGAGATAAATCCGCAAACCACCGGAATTGAATATCCTGATGTTCAGGCAAAAAACGTAAACCTGATTTACAAGCCTCTTGAGGATAAGCTGTTTACAGAAAGCACCGCTTCCGGATTCCAGATTTTTAAACAGGAAACCACCCTGAACGGAGGGCTTACACTTACTCCTTCCGGACTTGAGGCGTCCGGCACCTTGCTTATGCCAACAGCCAATCTCATATCCAGGAAGATGAATCTCACCCATCATGCCCTGATGGCCGACAGTGCCGACTTTAATCTGATCGGAGGAGAAGAGATGGATGGAGTTTCCTTTAAAACCAACAACCTGATTGCTCAGCTTGATTTTGAAGAACGTCAGGGACGTTTTACCTCACGCGACATTGGAAATACAGTTGAATTTACCGATAACAGATACCTGGCCTACATCAGTGAGTTTTCATGGGACATGGACAACAACGACATCTACATGGGGGCCAGCGGCTCCGAAGGAAACAGATTTGTATCCACTCATCGACGTCAGGACTCACTGGAGTTCATGGCTCCACTGGCTGTTTATGATATCGAGACCAAGACTATTCAGGCCAATGAAGTATCCAACATTCAAGTGGCAGATGCCAATATCCTCTTAAACGACGGAATCATTAATATTCGTGAAAATGCGGAAATGGATCCGCTGGATTCCACCCTCATCGTTCTGAATAAATCAACTCATCGTTTCCGCAATGCCCACGTAAAAGTGGAAGGAAAGTACTTGTACAACGGATATGGGGAATACAACTACGTCAATGGAGACGACAAAGAGTTTTCGCTGGATTTTCACAATATAAGTGTCAATGATGAACAACAGACCGTAGCCGAAGGATCTATAACTGATGATCAGTTATTCACCTTTGACCGGCATTTTGCTTTCCGGGGAGACGTTAACCTGAAATCCACAGAGCCTCTACTTACTTTTGATGGTGGCACCCAGTTGTTACACCGATGCTCTCAAAACGGCCCTCAGGATTACGTAAGATTTAATGCTGCCATCGACCCGGACAATGTAAGAATCCCCATCGAGGAAAAAACAAGAAATACTGAACTTGAAGATCTAAGTCACGATATCTTTTTACAAATTGATTCGACACATGTTTACAGTGCATTTCTGGAAAAACCACGGAGAATCAACAACTCCTCTATTGCCGGAGCCACTGGATTCCTGAGATACAATAATGACAATAGCAGTTTTGAAATTGCCAGCGAACACAAATTTGAATACCCCGATTCAGCTGGGCACATTATTCGTTTTAATGAAAAAGATTGCTCTGTAAGCGCTGAAGGAAAGTTGAAGCTGGGACTCGATTTGGAACAGGTAAAACTGAGCGCCTCCGGAACCATCGAACATTTACGTGAAACCAATGAGGTAAACATCAATGCATTCTTTGGCGCTGAATTTCTGCTTGATGAGGCCAGTATTTTAACCATGTCCAATGCCATTAGAGGTTCTAAAGCTCCTGCTGCCAAACCTGACAAAGAGACCACTGAAAAGAGATTGCGCGAATGGGTGAAAGATCAGGAAGCCAAAAAAATCACCAGTCTGATACAGCCCACCACTGATTTTAGTGAAGTTTTGCCAGCAGGACTTCAGCATACTTTATGCTTCACAGATATTGAATTTACCTGGGACACCCCCTCTCGGTCTTATGTGGCCAACGGAAAAGCCAACCTTGGATGGATTGAAAACCAAGGCATAGCTAAAGAGGTGGACGTAAAAGCCCTTATTTCGCGAAGCCGGGGAGGGAACTCCTTCGAAATACATATCCAGGCAGATGAAAACACATGGTTCTTTTACAGTTACAACAATGGGAAAATGCTGGTTCTTTCATCACTTGATGATTTCAACAGAGCGATTCAGGCGCTTGATATCGATGTTCGAAAAATGAAAACCGGCCTGGGACAACCGAACTATGTGTTCCAGTTGGGATCCAAGAACCGCCTCAGACAGTTCATGACATTCTTTGAAACTCCTGAAGACGTATCTGAAAACGCGATGGAAAACAGTGAAGAAATAATTAATGATTCTGAAAGTGAAAACCAGGGGGATGCAAACGAGATAACCCCTGAAGAGCAAGCAACTCAGGAAACAAACAGCGAAAATATGGAAGACTAAAAAACAAAAGAAGTATCCCCCCTGCTAATCAAAAATCATCTATAAAAAAGTTTAAGAAATGCCTTTTTTAAGGCTGCAAGGGCAACTCAGCAAATGATGCTTTGTGAACAGATGCTAATCGGGCATAACCGGAAGGGTAAAATAAAAAGCAGATCCTACACCAGGAGTGGATTCGAGCCAGATTTCTCCACCCAGTAACTCCACATGCCCTTTACAGATGGCTAGTCCGAGGCCGGTGCCACCGTAGCGACCTTTCACCGTACTATCTTCCTGTACAAAACGTTCAAAAATCTTCTTTTGCATCGGTTTGGAGATTCCCAGCCCTGTATCTTTCACAAAAAAGCGATAATAGGCATCCTCTTGCGCCTCAAATCCCAACTCTATAACACCATGGTCTGTAAATTTCAGGGCATTTCCCAACAAATTAATCAATACCTGACGAAGTTTAAGTTCATCAGTCATAATCACCGCTTTCTCATCATGCACCCCTTTATAAACACGCATAAGCACATCCTTTTCCTTTGCTTTGGCTTTAAATACAGCATAAAGTTCAGAAATTAAATTTCCAATATTCACGGGAGCTACATTTACCTTATCCTGTCGTGTTTCGATGGCAGAAATGGTAAGAATATCATTGACCAGTTCGAGAAGCTGACGGCTGCTATTAACAATAATATTGGTAAACTCTTCGCGATCAGAAGCTGTTATATAGTCCATTCCCAGCATTTCCGAAAAACCGATTACGGCATTCAGAGGCGTACGAATTTCGTGAGACATATTTTGCAAAAACGCAGTCTTCAGTTTTTCACTCTCCTCTGCTCTTTCAATGGCCTGACTCAAATCCTCATTTATACTGGTAAGCTCCTCATTCATTGAAAGATACTCTTCATTGAGAGAAGCATATTCTTCATTCTGTCTTTCCAGTAATTCACGGCTTTCGCGAAGAGCTATTTCTGCCATTTTCCGTGCGGTAATATCGCGTCCCACACCGATAATCTCTTTAATGGAACCATCTTCATTAAGGACTGCATTATCATGCCAGGACAGCCACTTCCACCCTTCTCTGGTCATTGCTCTCTGCTCCAGAGTAACATGATAAGGTGGCTCTGAAAGTTTCTTCATTTGAGCAATTGTGGTTTTCTGATCCTCTGGATGTACCAGTGGCATAAATTTGGTATTAAGCAATTCATTTTCCGATTTACCAAATAGCCTGCAATAAGAAGGGCTCACATAAGTAAAGTATCCCTCCCAATCAATTTTAACAATCAGATCGTTTTGATTCTCTACGATTAAACGATATTTTTCTTCACTTTTTCTCAGTGCTTCCTCTGCATGCAAACGATCACTGATGTCCCGGCCCACACCTAGAACCAACGAAACCAGATTTTCTTCATCGGGGAGCAATGTGGTTACAACTTCAATGGGAACATATCCGTTACTTTTGCTTTTAACATCAGCTCTACCTCGTTTCACGCGCATAGACTCGTCCCCCACACTAAAGCGCCCTATACGCAGAGGTAACCTAAACTTCATTTCCTTATAAGACTCAGGACTTAATACTTCATCAAACCCTTTTCCCACGATCTCATGATAATCAAAACCACTTAATCTACGAACGGAAGGACTCACGTAAACAAATTGTTCTTTATTCGGGTCATACAACCAGATCAAATCTTCTGCATTTTCAGAGATCAACCGATAACGCTCCTCACTTTTCTTCAATTTTTCTTCAGCCGTCTTCCTTAAAGTTATGTCGGTAAAAATTGTGGCAAACCCATTCTTCCCCCAGGGAGCAGCAGATATTTTCAGAAACTTATCATGCTCGGCGGAATAAGTTTCAAAAACAACAGCTTTTTGCTCTCTCACAACTTCACGATATTTATCGAAATAAAAAGGCACATTCCCAAAAAGATCAATGGCACTTTTACCTATCACCTCTTCTCTTTCCAGCTTCAGCAACGATTGAAAGGCGGAATTCACTTCCAGAAACCGATAATTTACAAATTCTCCCTTACCGTCGAAGATCATCTCATTAAATACAACTCCTTCCAACATATTTGAAAAAAGGGAACGGAAACGTTCTTCACTGAATTTAAGTTCGGAGGCTTGTCTGGCCAATTGCCTTTCAAGAATAATCTTTCTGTTGCTCATGATAATAATGAGCCCACCAAAAAACAGGGATATCAGTAACCCAAAAATAAAAGTAGTCTGATAATCATTTTGTTTATAAACTTCAGAAAAACCTTCATCAGCGGAAATTGATATTAAAAAAGTCTTCCCATAAAAAAACTCAAGAACATTAAAAGTCACACTACTTTTATGTTTACCTTCTATGTCAAAAATACGCCTGTCGCTTTTAAATCCATTATTCCGGTAGTTGATCATCTCTACACTCGAAACAAATAATTGTTGCCCCGAATTGTCCATAGAGAATATTTGTGCAAGTACATCCAGATCAAGAGAAAGAAAAACAAACCCTGAAGTATTTCCGTCAGGAGTGGTGGTTCGTAAAAATAAATCAACCACACTTTTTCCTTTTCTCATATAATTGGGAGTAGATGAAATAAATCCGGTATACAAAGTTTCAAGCACCGCCCCAAATCTGAGTTTATCTTCGGCGGCCGAATAAGATCCATTACCTAATAAACGGCTGTCTGCTGGAATCTCATACGCCACCACAAAACCATTTGCAGCATCTTGCCTGACCCACCCAACTGAATTAACCATCGGATAATCCAATATATGCTCCATATAAACATTAAATTCATTTCTGGTGACACTGTCGCTGGAGGAAAACAGTTGTGCCCCTCCCTTCAATGTGTGCCTTACCAAATCCAAAGCTCCCGACAAGGATTCCACTTCGGAAGACACAATTTGTGAAAACACACCATACTGAAATTGTTTCTCCTCCTGTAAGGAAGAATAAGAAGCATAAAAGGTAATTACCAATCCGGCAACAAAAACCAAAATCCCTTCCCGGTAATGGATTCTATCTTTGTAAAAAAATCCCTGTTTGCTGCGAATCCGGACAAACCTGAATCCAATCAGGATTATAATCAATAAAATTAAGGAAACAATTATTGGAATAATTTTTACTTTATGAAGTTCATAGATCCATTCTTCTGAACTAACCTCAACCCCCACAACCATCAAAACATCACTTTTATCAATAGTAAGCATCGGTGCATAACACCGGACAAAACCATCGGGGGCATCAACATGAGCCGTTGTGATTACTGATATCTTATCCTCAAAAACCGTTTTTACATCTTTTTGATCCACTAAAAATTGGGTGCCAGGTTCACTATACCGGGAATGATGAGGGGCATAACTCATAGGGCCAAAAAAATAGGCTCCATTATGTTTTTTGATTGTAAAAATTCCCTGAACCCCTGAGAAATTAGAATAATTTTTGATTTGTTGAGAGATTCGCTGAAAGTGAGAAGACTCGACATCATCCGGTAAAAAATTCAACCTTTCAATATGTTCAACATGAAAAGAATGAATCAGATTGATGGTATTGTTGCGCAAATACTGTTTCATGATATTTTCCCGCTGTTGTATTGTATTCAACGAGATAATTAAACCACCGAAAAGCACAAACAACGCTGCAACTATTCCCCCAAAATTATTAGCCAGAACCCCAAGGTTATTACGCGAAAAATTCAGGCTTTTCCCTTCCTGAACAAGTTTTTTTCTCCTTCGGATTAAAACCAGAATAAGAACTGTAAGCGTCCCAATAAAGAAAATTAAATCAAAATACTCTAAAACAAACAACATTCAGCAGGTCATTTTTATTTTTTCTAAAATATGCATTTTAATTTTATTTTAATGTGATTAATATTGATTTTCTTTGTTTCCTTTTCCTAATCACACAGTTAATACTTCCTCAGGTATGAATACAAAACTTATTAACAGAGATTTCACAAAAGAGATGACCTTCATTTCGAAACGTAGTAGCGGGGCTGGCGGACAGAATGTAAATAAGGTCAACACTAAAATTGAATTACGTTTCAGCATCAGCGAATCACAACTTTTATCGAACAGAGAAAAAGAACTCTTAACTTCCCGTCTTTCAGCCAAAATAACACGTAGTGGCGAGCTTATCATTATGGCTGAAACTGAAAGATCACAATTAAGAAATAAGGAGGCCGCAATAAAACGCTTCTACAGCTTATTGGAATGGGGGCTCCGTCCTGTAAAAAAAAGGATTCCCACAAAACCATCTAAAGCATCAAGGAAAAAACGTATGGAAGAAAAAAAGAAACACTCTGAAAAGAAAAACAGAAGAAAAAACGATTTATAAGACTCTTTTTGATGCAGAAAAAAGCATAAATAACCTTTCTTTTTACTTCACTTTATTCATTCTGGGAAAAACCCCAATTGCCAAAACTGCTCCAACCAATACCAAAGCTGCCCCAAAATAAGATAAAGCACTTACAATTGGAATAGCAAACCATGAAACTTCAGCCCATAGCAAAATCTCCAAAAGGATAAATGTAATAATGGGGTTGGCGGTTATAATAATACTTACTTTATTAGCCTCTGCATATTTTAATGCCAATGATAACGCACCATAAGCAGCCAGGGTATTCCCTCCCATAAAAAGCAAGATCAATATCACCCATGCAGAATCAATAGTTGCAAATGACGAAAAATCGACCAATGGAATGAACAACAGCGCAGGGACTCCATACAATATCAAATTGATTTGAGAAGAAGGAATCGTACGAACCAGAATCTTATTTAAAATAGCATAACCAGTCCATGCCCATGCGCCCAGTAGAATCCATAATACACCTTGATTTAGCAAGTTGGAACTCCCCACAAGCATCTGTAATTGTTGATAATAGAAAAACCCGAAACCTATGATTGCCAGCAGAAAACCAAAAGCACGTATTAGAGTTAGTCGCTCCTTAAAAAAAACAAAGCCGGTAAATGCTAATGAAACGGGCCCGACCTGAATCATCACTTGTGTAACAGCAGGGCCAGCATAATGCACGCCCTGCATAAATCCAATATAATTAACTCCCAGCAATAAACCTGCAATAACCAGCTTGAAAGGAGGGCGTTTTAAAATCCTTAAATACCCAGGTCTTCTAAAAAGGAACCATATTGCAAGAACAGAAAAAGCCATGGTAAAACGCCACCATACGACAGTGAAAGAATCAAAATAATTAAGGGAAATCTTCAGGACAATGGCCAATGCACCCCATAAAGAAGCAGTAATAACGGCATAAAGTAACCCTTTGGATGAATCAGTCATTCTCTATTTTTTACTAAAAAAAAGAAGGCAAAACGATTAATTTGAAAGCAAAGTTAGGCGTTTTTTCCAACTTACGGGAGCATGGAAAAGAATTAGGTCGCTAAGAGCTGAAGAATCATTATAAAAGAAAAAACCCGAAC
>DHQK01000117.1:0-1735 GCA_002411085.1 Marinilabilia sp. UBA5340
GTGTATGGGGTATAGAGCATAATACCATTGTCTGCTCTCAGGGGAGCGGAAGCACCCAAAATAAAAAACAAAACTGCAAACAACTTTGAAAAAAGTACAATTCGATTTTTCATGAACAATTCATTTTTTAAAAGTTCGACAACGAATAAAAACACTCAGAGATCGGATTCAGAAATCCGATCCGGAAAATATTTATTAATCTGGAAGATTGTCAATCACAAGAACGCACTAAACCGCTAACCTTCGGACCAATACCCAAAGGTTCGCATTCACAAATGCTGACGGATTGTGTGATTTTTTTTAAAGAAAAAAGGAATAAAATCAGAGACCGGAAGTAACCATAAGAGTCAAAATTCCGGAAAAGGAAGGAAACAAAACATAAAAACAACAAAATACCCAAAACCACTTACAGTCAAGTACTTTCAATGCCATCTTTACATCATTTAAAACTTATACACATTGTTTTGTGTTTTACAAAAAATGTGCCAACAGATAATAAAAAAACCGTCCCTGCAAAAACAGAAACGGTTCCTAATGAGAAAAAGAATCAAAAAATTAGATTTCAAACGTACTCAAATACCGTTCACCGGTATCGGGCAGCAATACGACAATTCGTTTTCCTTTTAGCTCCGGTCTTTTTGCGAGCTCAATGGCAGCCCACAATGCAGCTCCTGAAGAATATCCGCATAGAATTCCATCCTTTTGGGCCGCCTCATGGCACGTATGAATCGCATCCTCATTTTCAACAGTTACCACCTCATCTATCACATTTGTATCCAGAATATCAGGCACAAAACCAGCTCCAATCCCCTGAATTTTGTGAGGTCCGGGATTTCCACCCGAAAGAACTGGCGAAGCAGAGGGCTCAACAGCCACTATCTTCACATCAGACTTTTGCTTTTTCAGATGATGTCCTACTCCTGTAATCGTACCACCAGTTCCCACTCCGGCTACAAAAACATCAATTTCACCGTCCGTGTCATTCAAAATCTCCATCGCAGTGGTCCGATAGTGAGCATCTGGGTTGTTCTTATTCTTAAATTGCTGAGGAATAAATGATTTTGGGTAGGAAGCAGCTATCTCTTCAGCCTTGCCAATAGCTCCCTTCATTCCACCTGTAGCTGGGGTAAGCACCAGTTCGGCACCAAATTTCTTAAGCAGTTTTCTACGCTCAATGCTCATACTTTCCGGCATCGTCAAAACAAGCTTATACCCCTTTACGGCTGCTACCATAGCAAGGCCAACTCCTGTATTCCCGCTGGTAGGCTCAACAATAACGGTATCCTTATCCAGAACCCCCTCTTTTTCCGCTGCTTCTATCATCGCCAAAGCGGGACGATCTTTCACCGATCCGCCGGGGTTTCTCGACTCAAGCTTTGCAACGACCTCCGCATGATTCCCTTCATTCAGTCTGTTCACTTTTACAAGAGGGGTGTTACCAACCAAGTCAATCATATTTTGAGCTATCTTCACCATAATTTCCAATTTTAAAAGATTACAAATTCAATCATATATAATACATTAGTTCATTATCCTGTGTATGCAATGCCGGAAGTGCATCCAAAAATAAATCTCCAAAAACCTTACTCACTGAATCTGAAGTCTCATTCAGAAACAATGACACAGTTCCCTTTTTTGATGAAACGGAATTCCGGCTATCTTTTGTACTTTGCCTCTCCCACTCAGGGTCGAGACATCGAAGTACTTCCAACAGAGATATTTCTTTCAACGGCCT
>DHQK01000117.1:1923-3356 GCA_002411085.1 Marinilabilia sp. UBA5340
TCCAACAAAGATATTTCTTTCAACGGCCTGGCAAGCCGATATCCACCCTGCGCGCCACGTTTAACTTCCACAATGCGGGATTTCCCAAAATCAGCAGCTATACCCTCAAGAAATTTGGGTGGCAGATCATCCTGGGCAGCAAGCTCTTTAACAGCCTTATGCCCCGGCCACACATAGTGGAGTTGCAAAAGAAAAATCAAACCATAATTTACTCTCTTTGAAAACTTCATTTCTAAACACTTGTTTTTAGTATGTTTTTATGCAAATTTAAATCTTAACTATTGAACTACAAACATTTTATTCAATTTTATTTTCACACACTGTTTTTGTAGGTTTAACACAAAAAACAAAAATTTGTTTGAGAAAAAGACAAAAAAAAGCCCCGGAAATTGCAAAAAGCAACCACCGGGGACTCTTCCTTTTGGGCTAAAGCGAAGAAAGGGCAAATTAAGATTAAAGGGTCAAATATTACATTTTTAACCGGAAAATCCGGAACTTAATTTTTAATCCATATCAGTGAAGCAGCAAGAGTTGTAAAAGGCCGAACCTCATACCTGTAACTCTCTCTCGACACCAACATCACGATAACTATATTATGTGGATTATTGGCAACAAAGCCAATTCTAAAGCGATTCACAAAAGAGATATTCTCAAGGAAATAACTTGCAATCTGCTCATGCTCCGAAGCATCAAAATCCATCCGCGCATTAGTAAAATCCATGGCCACACCTTTTATATCCTGTGGGATAGGATACCCATTGCGAAGTTCCTCCCAAAATGAAAGTATATCTTCAACCGAAATATCACCTTCAAACACACCTACTATAGCCTGGGATTTCTCTTCGTATTGGATAAAGTATTCACCCTTCCTCAGAGAACAAAAAAATGAGGTTTTCTCTTTCAAAAGTTCCATAAAACAAAAGTTAAGTTAAAAAGCCCCCTGGGGGCTAACAGGGGACTTTAGGGGACTTAAACATCCGGGCTGGGTTATTCATTTATGGAGAACTTACCTACATAAGTAGATTGTCCCAAATTCAATTCAATAGAGTAATCACCGGGTGTCAACTGGGAAACATCCACGTACTGAACTCCGGCACCATTAACATAGAAAGCATCATTCACACTTCCGCTTCCAGAGAGACTCACAACATCTACGGAAACAAATCCCTGATAATTCTCTACACCTAATACAATCTCATCATTCAGCAGAGTTGCCTCAAGGTAAACCGGCACACTAAAACTGGCTGTGCTCTTCAAACTGTATGATTTTAAAATTACCTCACGAATCTGCAATAAATCGATGGACGATCCATCATCAGCTTCATCTTCGTTATCATTCTCAGCAAACAGAAATCCGGAAGAAAGAATAGAAAATAAAATGGCTGTAATTACAAATAATCTTTTCAACATGGTCGTAGTCGTTTAAGTGAAAC
>DHQK01000092.1:0-9198 GCA_002411085.1 Marinilabilia sp. UBA5340
GGTATCATGAGTGGCATCCAGACAAATTCGATATTGATGCGCCGTAGTTTTCCACTGATATCCGCTTGTCATGATCAGGTCGGTGGACTTGTAGCTTCCACGTGTGCGGTGGCTGTAGGCCGCATCAATGGTTTCCGAGGCGTATCGGGTATTCAGGAACCATCCCTCTTCCTGTATTGGCAGAAACTGAAATTCAAATGCATAGTTATTGCCTTTGTAATCAGTTGAATAGTTGTCTGATGAGCCGGAAAGGTTCTGATTGTAATACCCATAGCCATACATGAAATAAATCAGGTCGGTTCTGCCTTCCTCGTAAGATTTGATATTTAGCGCCTGATCGTAACGGCCATAGGTAACAGAGAAGGCCGCCAGATTGAATTTGCCAACGGGCAGGGCCCAACCGGCAGTGAACTTAAAGTCGGAGATGATAGAATAACTGCGCGGATCGCGGGTTCTGTAACTGCTTTGAGCGCGGTAGCTTGCGGAAAGACCGAGCGTACCTGCTGGGGTTTGGTGCGATAATCCGCCCGACAAAAGATAGGTCTCGTAGTCACGGGTGCCGGTGGTACTGTCTGCTATAATATATGGCCCCAATCGATAGACATCTTCTACCTGTGACCAACGAATGTCTTTTTCTTTACCACGGTGGTAGGCTGCTTTTCCAAAGAGCGAGTTTCGCTCTTTTTTGTGGTACCCCACAACTTCACCACCCAGGGTATGATGTGTATCTCCCTGATGATGGTAGTGAAGAGAATTGTTGTTCTGAAGTGTTGTATTTACTGATATTTCCGTGTATCGATCCAGCGGAAGGAATTGTTTGAGGGCCGGCTGGTTTTGTGCCAGCCGGATGATAACAGGTTTATCGGAATGCCACAGATGGGCACGCCGGGAGACCGATAAAGTATCGGCTCCCTGCATGGCCACGTGACAAACGATAAAAACAAATGTTATGAAAAATCTCTGAATCATTAGCTTTGATAAGTTTCCCTCAGGTGTTTTATTCTTCTATGATGCCTGGTTTGGGATCAACAGTGCTTAGAAAGTCCACCGCTGAGTTGTTGGTGTCCATGTAGATGATACGTCCATCCTGAACCGACTGCACCTTGCGGCGTACTACTTTGCCATATCTGGCATCGTCGCCATCACCACAATTGATATAACTGAGGTCTAAAGCAGGTGAGAGTCCTTTGCTGAGAAAATCGGAGGGAGTCCCCATTTCTACGGCATCCAAAATGGAACTGTTGGGTATTCTGTAGCGAACGGAGGTACTTCCGTTGGCATTTTGTTTTTCAATCAGGTTGCTTTCCAGAAAATCATCCATGGAGCCTTCCGGTCTGAAAATGACATACGATTTAAACCCCTTATTGTGCGGTGTCCAGATAGACTTTGAATAACTAAAGTTCTTAACCAGATTGGGTACTTCAGGAACATCAACATCCAGAATATGATCATCGTACCACTCAAAATCGGCACCCGACAAATCAACGGAATTGGCATTATCGGCTGTATGGTCAATGGCTACATCGGCCATAACAATACTCTCACCGGGCTGCACAGGATAGGTAGAACCATCTCCCGGAATGGTGTAAATCAGCTGTGTTACAAAGTACTCGTCAATCATATCTGCCCAGATATTAAGTTCTGATGAGGAGTTATGGTCTGACTCTCCGATGGAGATTCCATCAGCATACAAAACTTCATCACTATTGTTGTAGATTTCAAAGTATTTGTCTTTGTAATAACTTCTGCCTTCAGGTGTTTGTGAACCGGTGACATACAACTCTTTGAACACCCAACCCTCACTGGCAGGTGCAATAAAAAGGCCGATTTCTGTTTCGAAGGCGGTTCCTGAAACACTGATGTTTTCTGTCAGTCCGGTAAGTGTTACTGTTTGTTCAAACTGGTCATCTCCAATTTCAGAGATATAGTTTTTCTCTCCGCTGACAAGAATGTTGTAAACCCCTTCTTCCACAGTAGTAGTGTAGATTCCTGTGTCATCAACAGCTCCGGTTGTTTCATTTCCGTTGGTCGTATTGGATAGTGTTACTGCCAGCCCTCCGGGATTGACATCGTCACCCATTTCCTGAGGCAGGGTAATCGTTACCGTGAGTTCCGACATGGGAACTGTTTCATCGTCTTCGCAGGATGCAGCAAGCAGCAGCACCGACATTGCAAATAGTAAATTGATGTACTTCATAGTATGTGTTGTATTAGATGTTAAACTTGAGTTCCATTCCAAAATAAGGTTGTTCACTTCTGATGTAGGTGGCACCTGTTCTTAGTTTGTAATCGGGCAGGTAGTTGATCAGCCGGTTCACGAAAAAGGCGAATGTCAAATGATCTCCGATTTCTTTACTGACTTTGATGTTTACCCCCATATCGATAGGTTTTTTCTGTTCATCGAAATGATAAGGGGTGAAAGTGCGTGTCAGCAGTTTTAGTAAGGGATCCTCCTGATCAGCTACCGTGTATGGATAAATGTTGCCTTTGTTGTCCATGTATGCCACCGGAGTCCCATCGTAAGGGAGATATTGCTCTTTCTCATACCAGGTAGTTTGTAACGCCAGGGTTAGTAACAACCGGTGTTGAGGCAGGTGGGTGTCAAATCGTAAATTGGTATTGAATAGTTCCTTTTTTTCACTTTCAGAATCATCCATTGCAAATATGCCCACATAGGGGTATTCTATTCCCTGGTAAACAAAATAGTGTTTTTCATATTCTGGCTGAGAAATGTGATACCGCGTTTTGAACCAGGCTCCGTTAAGAGTAATGCGTGTGTTGAGTGTTCTGATTTTGGGTGATATGATTTGGTATTCTAACCCCTTCTTGTGTAGCTCAGAGCCATTTACGTACTGTCTGTATGAGAATAACCGACTTCTTTCTTCGGCCGAAAAGAGATCGATGGCAGGTGGAGCAGTAAGATTTTCGGAGGATACAGATGCCGGATCATAATAATTGTAAGTATAGGATACAAAGTTTGCAGCTGACAGGATACCATCATTCAAATATTCATCGAAGAGCGAAAGCATCACTTTGGTTTTGCCGATTTTTGCATTCAGCCCGATTTCCTTTTTCAGATTCCTGACCGGACGGATGTTGTAATTGGTGCGATCCTCAATTTCAGTCATCACATATAGTTGGCGCAGTTCGGGGGTTCGGGAATAATAGTTCAGCTCCACTATGTCGAAATACTCTTGTTGGGGATAGAGCATTGCCAGCGCAGGCATCCGTGTCATTTCTCCCATTGCGGCATGAAGGGTGAGCTTGATTTGCTGTCCGGCCACCTGAAACATGGGGAGGGTATAACCAATATGTCCACGCAGGTCGGTGTATACTTTTCCCTGCATATCAAAATCCTTGCTGATGCCGGGAAGCATCTGTATTCTGATTCCCGGACGTACTTTTAAGTGATGTGCTCCCATTTTGAAATTCAGCTCTTCTTCCGCATAAAAGGAGAGGGTATGCATGGCAGGAATGGCACTGAAATCATAAGGTCTTCCTCCGTTGGTGGGAAATAACGGACGTGACGCATCAAAGATGTCTCCTTTGCCAAAATTTTTGAGCGTTTGCCAGTCCACACCGCTATTGAACTGATGGGGTAGGTTACGCTCCTTCCCACTCAATGAAAAATCCAGTGAAGCAAAGAGCTGAAAAGGTTGGTCATCCCGTTCAAATGATGCTTCGTATCTTGATGGCAGATATTCGGCGTAATATTTTCCTTCTTTCATAGAAGCCGGAATTGGTTGGGGGCCTATCAGAGCAACCAGCCTGTCGCGCGTAAGTGTGTTTTGGGTGTGACTTGCTTTTATTCTGAACTCTAAATTTTTGCTGACATCTCCGGGAATGTGCAGGTCGCTTTGTACGTTAAAATCCATTTGGGAACGCTCTGCCCGGTATTCATCTTTCATTCCATAATTTAGTTCCGGATCTTCCTTGTCTTTATCTATCGTCAAAAGATAGTCCAGCCCTGTTTTGACAGATAAGGTGCTTTGGCCAATGGAATAGTGGTTGGAGTAACGTAGCGAGGACTGATTCCGGAGGTAAGTTTGTAAAGGACTTCTTGGATCATCTTTGTAATGCAGAAGTTCAGTTCCAAGATTAAGAATCCCTGTGTGCTTGCCCATGTTGATGCCTTTGCTGATGGCAAAAACTTTGTTTTTCAGGTCTGTCTTGGCCCTTGCCGACAGAGGCGATTCGCCCCATTTTCGTTTGATAATGACAGCTCCGGTGGAGAGATTGCCCTGTCTGGCAGAGGGAATGCCGCGTACAATCTCGACTTGCTCAATGTCATCCGTAGGAACCTGTCGCATATCAATGCCATTGGCTACGTTGATGCGATTTTTTAGTTTGAGACCGGATTCCGCCAAATTGTTGCCCTGCATGGATGCATCACTGCTGAGAGGCATGCCGTCCACATAAAAGGATGTGCCGTAGGCCGTATTGAGATCATCACCTGCCTGTCTCAGTTTTATGGAGTTGATTTCCGACAAATTCTGCTTTTCCCAGCGGTATCCGGGTAGCAATTCCAGCAAATCACCAAATCCGGATGGTTGCAGGTGCTGCATGGCCTGGCGGTTGATGACTGAAGTACCCGGCTCGTTGGCTTTTTCGGTAGCTGTAACAATGACCTCCTGAATCCGGAGATCCAACCTCTGAAGCATTATCGTTTGTGTCCAGTGCGTCTGTAGGTCAATGGTTGTTTCAAACGGGGTGTACCCCAGACAATGTGCCACCAAAGTGTACTTTCCTGCCGGAATGTTTTGAAAGGTGAATTTTCCGTTGTTATTTGAATATTGCCACCGGTTTAATTCTTTTAGTCCCACGGCAACATATTGCACAGGGTTGTTGGACGCTTTTTCCAGGATTGTTCCTGAAACGGATTGATATTGTTGAGCTGATGAATAGGATGTGAGTAGTGAAAACAGCAAAAATATCAAAGTGTATTTGACTTTCTGTTCCAGATACCAATTGTTCTTCCGATGTAAATATTTTTTGTTGTCGAATGCACTATACTCACAAAGAATAGTTGATCTGCACGAGACTTGTTTTTGGGTGTTTTTCCGAAAACTTTGATTTTCGGAAACCCTATTCGTTTCATTTGATATTTGTGGAATGTGCAGTTTCAATGCAATGTGGTATTGTTTCGGAAGACAAAAATAGAGGAGAAGGTCAGGAGCATCAATCCCCATTAAATGGGGTTTTGAGAACCATTAACTCATTGACTTTTAGGGTGGCATAATCATTGTAATAAGTTGTGGGAGTGGAGAATGTGAATATTGAAGGCAAATATTCCAATATTTAAATACTCCCAATAAATAGGGGTATTGCAGGGATTAAAATTAAATCATCGGATAACTGGAGTAAGGGCAATTGACAGGCAGAAGGCAGATGAAATAGATATATTTTTGTGATTTATCACAAAGAGAATTCTTCCTCTACGGATAGATGTTAGATTTTGCCCGGACTCAGATTTTTTTTTTGTGTGGTCAGTAAGGGTTTTTATCCATCTCATTGTCTATAGGTCAAAGGTCATTTAATTTGAAGTTTAAACCACTGATTGAATTGCTGATCTAATATATTGAAAATGAATTAACCCTGATATTTAATAAAAGGAGAACGTTATGAAGAATTATTTTTTTAGTATTATACTCCTTGTTATTCTTGCTGGTTTTTCGGCAACAGCCCAGACCAGAATTGTACAAGGACAGGTAATTACCCTGGATAATTTGCCTGTGGCCAATTTTGAAGTTCATGCCAGGAAAAGTGGTGCCGCTATTTCTACCGACTCTTTAGGTAGATTCAGCATTGTTACAAAAGAAAAAGATGTTTTGCTTTTCAAAGGAAAGGTATTTCGCAATGAACGGGTTCGCATCAATGAAAAAGTGAAAGATTCTTTGTTTGTACATGTGAATTTTATTTTAACTCCGGAAAATAAAAAACGGGCAGTGGGTTATGGTTATGTGGATGAAAGTGAGTTGATTAATTCGATATCTCACATGGGTCCAGATAATGAAGATTTCTGCAATTACTCCGACATTTTTGAGCTTATCCGTGGCCGTCTTCCAGGGGTTGAGGTTCACGGAAGTGGGCAGAATGCAGAAGTTATTATTCGGGGGATCAGTTCTCTTAATTTATCCAGTTGTGCGTTATATGTTGTGGATGGAGTTGTTGTGAGTTCCATTGCTCATATCAGCCCCTGTCATGTGGCCAGTATCGATGTAATTAAGGATGCAGGATCATCTATCTACGGAAGTCGCGGAGCCAATGGAGTGGTTATGATTGAAACCAAAAAAGGCGGAGAATAAATTAATAGAACAGAGCTAAAATATTTTTGATTAGCCCTTTTGTCTAGGCAGGAGGGCTTTTATTTGCAAAGGAAGGGCTGCCTGTAATTTCGCGGAAGCCCTTCCTTTGATTTTAACTATTGTTATTGAGGTCTATCGACTATTTATTATTGATTTCCTAATGTGAGATGTTGTTATTTTAGATCTTTAATCTCCAGATTGGCCATTGTTTGATTTAATAGTTGATAAGCAATCTCACCAAAGGTTATGGGGCCAGTAAAATTTCCCGTCTTTTTCCCTTCCAATTCGGAGTAGAGATAATTCAAAATGTAGTTGCAGGAAAAGTCCTTTGAACTATGTTCTTCATTGGGTATTCTTTTTTAGAGAAAGTATTTTCCTATTCATCCAGTGGATTGTTAAATGGGATATCATCATCAGGATCTTTATCAAAAGGCCCTACACCGGGAGGATTGAAAAGTCCCCAACGGTCGATGATGTAATTCCACTGATCAAAGGATTGTACCCAGCGAATGAAAATCTGGCGGTACTCTTCAATCACGTCGCGAACCATATCGAAATAGTCCACATATTTGAATCCATACATTTCCAGCGAATGGTTGCTTACCATCAGGTCGCGGGCGGCCTTTCTGATAATGGTCGCATTTTCCATCCGGATGTCATAAAGGTCATCTCCCTCAGCTCCGCTTACCTTGGCTGTAAGTATCATGGCATCGCCAAGCATTTGGCCTTTGAGATGTTGCAGTTCTTCTGAATCTTCAGGAATAAGTTCTCCGATTTGGTGTACAATATCAAGAATCTCTTTCCCTTTGGCTATGAGTTCTTTGTGTGGGTTTGTCATGGTTTTACTGGATTGGGTTAAAGTTTCAGGTTGAATTGAGTTAAAGCGATTGTATAAACAAACGACCAGCCTAGTTGACTTATAGCCAGAAGCAGGTAGTTTGTTTTTCTTTTCCCGTAATATTTTGCCGTCAGAAAAGTGCCCAGAGGAATGGATAAGAGAACAGGTGTGAGGATGGCAATCCCCGGCATCCCGTATTTTGTTTTTATTTGTACCAGGCGTCTGTTGGATTTGGTGAATTTCTTCTTCTGTTTCACTCTACTGCTGGTCTTTCCCGGAAATATTTTATTCCATAACAGAATAAGGCCTTTGGAAAAAAACAAAGAGACAATAATGCCAATAAATCCTCCAATATTGGTGTATAGAATTGTTTCCGTGAAAGACATTTTAAATAAATATACAGCCACCGGAAAAGTAGCGGCAAATTTCCAGGTGGAAGAAAATATGATGAGGATTGCGTTCATTCAGTGTCATTGTATTTAAACAGCCAACAATTATACAAAAAAATATAGAAATGATTTCTTCCGGGGAGTCGGCATAACCTTACGGTTTATGAGAAAAGTGATTGTATCTTTGTGCTTTTATTAATTGCGCTTTCATGGTGTTGATGAGTTGTTGTCTGGTTGTAAATTAAAATAAAGCTTTTTTTGAAGAAAAGTTCCTCCGGTAAATAATGATTAAAAATTATTGTTCTTATGAGTTTTACTCTGCTTTCTTCTCCTTTACAGGGCTTTACCGATTTCAGGTTCAGAAATGCGGTAGAGAAATTTTTTGGTGGATTAGATGCATGGTATGCACCTTATATAAGGTTGCAAAAGCGTCTGGAAATAAAGAATTCTTATCAACGAGACCTTTTGCCGGAAAATAACGGGGTAAGTATTCTGATACCACAGGTTATGACCAACAGTGCGGAGGAGTTTCTATTTGTGGCCAAATATGTGCACGAGTTGGGATATCAGGAGCTGAACTGGAACCTTGGGTGTCCGTATCCGATGGTGACAAAACGTGGTCTGGGCTCTGGCATGTTAAAACATAAGGAGCAGATCGATAAGCTGTTGACCAGAGTTGCCAATGAATCCGATATTACCATATCCCTGAAAATGCGACTGGGGTATGACAATAGCCGGGAGATTTTGGATTTGTTGCCATTGCTGGAGAAACATAAAATCAAAAATATTGTGATTCATCCCCGCCTGGGCAGACAGTTATACAAAGGTGAGGCAGATCTTGACCTGTTTCAGCAGTGTATCGAAAATACCAGTCATCAAATTTGCTATAATGGCGACATAACTTCAGTAGCCAAATTCAGAGAACTGCAACGGCGCTTCCCGACCATTAACAGTTGGGCCATTGGCCGGGGAGTTATCGCCAACCCCTTTTTGCCGGCAATGATTCAATCAGATACCGATCAATTGCCAGAGAACTGGATGGAACTTTTCAGCCGATTTCATGATGCGCTATTTCAATCCTGCGAAGAGACTTTGTCCGGCCCGGGGCATATCCTGATAAAGATGCAGAGCTTTTGGGAATATTTCTCTCAACTGTTTTCCAATCCTCACAAAGCTTTTAAAAGAATAAAAAAGGCCAAAAATATGGAAGCTTATCATGAGGCAGTACGTGTCAATCTGACTTGTGAGGGAGATTGAATAGGAGCCAACAGTTTATGTATCGACCTGGAAAGCTTGAAATAACATTATTTTTAATTGATAGCCAACATAATTTTTGGTTCTTATTAGAGAATTTTGTTAAAAAAATGTAATAAATGGTTTTTGTACTTTTCTGGAAAATTTTGGCAGAAATTCCTTTCAGTGGGTGTTGCAAAGAAAAATAGCAAAACACCTTCAGTGGTTAACCAAACTTAACATTCTTTTAAAATATTCAAAAATTCACTTGTGCTGTTTGTTTTCAGATGCTTTTGTGGTAGCTTTAGGTAAAGGTAACAGGATCTTAACATCGGTTTAACAACCTGATTGTTGCTCTCTTCTTCTTTTTTTGTCAAACCCTCCTAAAGCACTTTACCATGCGAACCAAAGATCTTTTATCCAAAGCAACAGT
>DHQK01000092.1:9495-13280 GCA_002411085.1 Marinilabilia sp. UBA5340
ATGCGGATGAAAAAGCCAGCCTGCCACTGAAATCGACTGATGTTGATGTTGAAATTTCCGGTGTTATAGCCGACGTAACGGTCAATCAAACCTATGTCAACACAGGTGAGTCTGTTATTGAGGCCATCTATGTGTTTCCTGCCTCCACCAGAGCTGCCGTTTACAAAATGGTGATGAAAGTGGGTGACAGAGTCATTGTGGCTAAAATTGAAGAAAAAGATAAAGCCAGAAAACGCTACGAGAATGCTAAGAAGGAGGGGAAGACAGCATCATTGTTGGAAGAAAAGCGTCCCAACGTTTTCAAAATGAATGTGGCCAATATTGTGCCCGGGGCTACTGTTGAGGTGAAGATGTCGTATACCGAACTCCTGGTGCCATCTGATAAAATTTATGAATTCGTTTATCCCACCGTGGTCGGCCCCCGTTACGTGAGTAAAGGAGAAATGGCTGAAACTACCACAGAAACCTGGACCGGCAATCCTTATCTTAAAGAGGGAGAAGAACCGATCTCCACACTTAATATAGATGTAAATCTAAATACGGGACTGCCAATACAGGATATTCGTTGTGAGACTCATAAAAACAAAATAGATTATCAGGCAAAGTCATCTGCTTCAATATCGATGGATGAACCCGATGGTGGCAATCGCGATTTTGTGATGCAGTACCGTCTGGCGGGCGATCAGATAGAAACAGGGGTGTTGTTGTATGATAATCCGGATGGAGAAAAATTCTTTTTGGCCATGATGCAACCTCCCGAAAGGGTGCAGCCGGAAGATATTCCTGCCCGTGAGTATGTCTTTATTGTGGATGTTTCCGGCTCTATGTCTGGTTTTCCTCTTGACATTTCTAAGAAGTTGATGAAAAGTCTGCTTTCCGGATTACGCGGGAAAGATCTTTTCAATATTGTCTTCTTTGCAGGTGGTTCAGAAATCTACAAAAAGCAATCGCTGCCTGCTACCAATGAGAATATTGAGGATGCCATCCGGTTTACGGATTCACAATATGGAGGAGGAGGAACCGAACTGCTTTGTGCATTGAAGAGTGCCATGGAACTCAATGAACGTGACGATTATGCCCGGTCATTTGTCATTCTTACCGATGGTTATGTTTCGGTTGAGGATGAGACCTTCGATTATATCCGCAATAATCTGGGGAATGCCAACTTCTTTTCCTTTGGAATTGGACGCGGAGTAAACAGACATTTGATAGAAGGAATGGCACATGTGGGATATGGGGAAGCTTTTGTAGCCATGGATAACGGCGAGGCTGTTAAGCAGGCCGGGAAGTTTGAGAAATACATCTCTCAGCCGGTATTAACCGGCATTGATTATAATTTTGAAGGATTTGATGCTTATGATGTTTTGCCCGAATATATTCCTGATCTGTTTGCCGAAAGACCCATTATTATATCAGGAAAATACCGTGGCGAGCCACACGGTGTCCTGAAAGTAACAGGAACATCCGGGAAGAGTGAAATATCAAAAACGCTGAACATTAAAGCCGATGACCAGGAAAATAAGGCGTTGAAGTATCTCTGGGCCAGAGAGAAAATTCGTTTGCTGGGCGATTATGCGTCCTTAGACAGCTATAACTATGGGAATTCTGACAAAAAGGAAGCCCTTAAAAGGGAAATTACCCAACTCGGACTGAAATACAATCTTCTTACTCAATACACCTCATTTATTGCAGTTGATTCCGTGATTTCCAATAAGGGAGGGGAACAAACAACTGTTAAACAGCCTAATCCTTTGCCCGAAGGTGTCAGTAATCATGCCATCGGTGAAGATGAAGAGGAGATTATTCCCATTACCAGTCAGGAAAGAGTCCTGCCACCGCCGCCACCTGCACCTAAGGTCACCGATGTGTTGAATATTGTTGATGCGGATGTTGCCCTCGAAGATGCTTTGATTATTGAAGATAGTGAGGCTGTGATGGAGACCGAAATTTCTTTTTCGGGCATTCAGACTGAATATGAAAGGGAAGAATCCGTGGTCTTTTTTATTGTAGAGGATATGCCGGAATTTCCGGGAGGGGATGCTGCGATGCATAATTATCTTAAGCAGAATATTCAATATCCGCCCGAAGCACGGGAAAATGGAATTCAAGGTCGTGTTTACGTTTCCTTTGTCATCGATACTGATGGTAGCATTGTTGACGTGAGAGTTGTACGGAGTATTTCACCTTCACTCGATGCGGAAGCCATCAGAATAGTGAAATCCATGCCTCGTTGGAAACCAGGTACGCAAAGAGGAAAGGCAGTACAAGTTTCTTATACAGTACCGATCAATTTTGTGCTGGAGAGTAATAAAGAATAAAAGTTACCGTGGATATTAAAATCCTAAGGCATCTTTCTGAAAAATAAGTCAGAATTGAATTTAAGCCCGGTGTGCTGATGCATATCGGGCTTTTTTGATCCTTCAATAGTGTTTGATCATTTATATAAACATTTAGAATTGTAATGTGTTTATATTTAATAATTTAACATAGTGTTATTCTGAAACCCCTGAATTCTCAAATTTTCAATTATTAATTATCAGGCAATGAGAAAAATTAAACAGATGAAAAATGGGAACTAAATTGGCTTCTTTGAATAAAATCATAGCGCTGGCAGCTTTCGGATACCTTGTAATTTTTGTAACCGGAATATTTGCTAATTTCTTTGTACTGGAAAGAATGGTGGTTCCTAATGATGCAACTTCTACTTTTAATAATATCCTTGAGAATACATTGCGATTCCGAACAGGTATATTGAGCTTTGTAATAATGGTTGTTTTTGATGTAGTGCTCACATGGGCGTTATTCTTGATTTTTGAACCTGTAAACAGAAATTTGTCATTATTAAGCGCAATTTTCCGATTGGTAAATACTGCAATTTTCGGAGTTGCCTTGTTTACGCTCTTCAATGTGTTGCATCTGACAAGTGGGGCGGAATACCTGAATGCTTTCGAGCCTTTGCAATTACATTTGAGGGTATTGTTCGCCATTGAAAATTTCAATTACATCTGGCTTATAGGATTGTTGTTTTTTGGAATTCATTTGTCGGTTCTGGGCTACTTGATATTAAAATCTGAATTTGTTCCCAACTTTATTGGAATACTATTAATGATTGCATCTGTTGGTTATGTTATCGATAGTGTTGCTCATTTTATGTTGGCCAATTATGATGATTTTAAGGTTATTTTTTCAATGATTGTGTTAATTCCGGGCATTGTTGGTGAATTATCATTCACGTTGTGGCTATTGATCCGGAGTTTAAAAACAAAGACCCAACTTTCATAGTTTGAAAAGGGGTTTCTGAAAATCATGGGAAAAACAAGATCATAGTATTGGAGCATGGGTATTTGCAACCATGCAGATTAAAGAAAAGTTGAAAAGCCCCCGAAGTGCAAAATTTCCAGGGTTCGATAGCCGTTTTGTGAAAAAAAATGGTACTACTTATTCAATAGATAGCTATGTTGACGCCCAAAATTCATTTGGTGCGTTGATAAGAAAAAATTTTAGAGCTACTGTTAGGGAGATTAAAGAAGATTCATGGATATTGATTTCGTTTGAGGAATTAGATTAAAGGAGTCTGGTAAATCAATTGACTTTCTTGTTGTTTAGCAGCCTTAAACCAGTTTGTAGATTTCTTTTCATAATTTAGTGCTATTCAATCTCAATTACAGCATTACTTCGGTAACCATGATGCTCTCCCAAATGCACATATCCCAGCTGATTAGTTACTAGTTTAGTTCCATTAATTTCAGTCTCCGGTATATTCACGTGATGATGCCCGTAAATCC
>DHQK01000201.1:0-781 GCA_002411085.1 Marinilabilia sp. UBA5340
ATATTCCGCTAAATCATTTTGTCAAGGCTTGAGGTAAAGTAAAACGTTCTCCATTCTCTTCAATCGTTGAAAGCAAATGTCTATATTTTATTTCTTTGAGATTAAATTCGAAGCTTTTCTCACCAGTACGTTCCTGTCTTTCTTTAAAATATTCATTTGCAAATTCCATTTGTTTTCTGTACGAAACCCCAGCTCCCAACTCTTCTACTTTATTCTGGAAAGTATGAAATAACTCTTCTCTTAATGATATATCCTTCAGAATATTCTTTGAATGAATTTTAATATATTTCTCTGGAATTATTGAGATAATATATTTATCCAATTCATATGTTTTATCAACTTTATAATCTTCAATTGACGGAATTAATCCAACAGAATCTCCATTTTTGAGATAATACAATCTCCTTTCAAGATATTCATTGTAAAAGTGTATTAAGTCAACCTCCTTTTCATTCGAATTGAAATCTGTTTTATACATAAAATTTAGCATATCCACTAAATATTCAGAATTTCTATCTTTTTGAAGAGCTTTTTTCCCTGAAACTACCTGAGATAAGTTTTCTAATGAGTCATGATGTGGAAAAAAGTCAAATAATGAAAATTCAATTGTTTCTACATTAGTCGATTGAGCATCTGATAATTTTGACACAATGATTGAACCTACAACAAGTTCTGTTATATCTGAAAATTTCAGCTTAAAAGATGCTCTTCCTATAAATCCTTTCTCTTTCATAGTTAAATTTCAAGGCTTGAATGTTTTGTCGGGTAACTCAGGCGGGTT
>DHQK01000201.1:1078-3283 GCA_002411085.1 Marinilabilia sp. UBA5340
CGGGTAACTCAGGCGGGTTACCCCGCCCTTGTCCCCAAAGAACCGTACTTGATAGTTTCCCATCATACGGCTCAAGCTCTCTAAAGGCGGAATAAACCACCCGACAATATAATAAAAATTCAGGCTAAAACCCTGCGCAACTTTCTCTTTCGAAGATAGCCGTCCCAAACCGGGTCGAACGGATTTGCAGCCCCTGCAATAAGTTTGTGACGCTTGATTCTGAACAGGGCAAACATTCTCAGCAAAATAGTTTTCCCGTTAGAGAATTTGCCGAAGAATTGCCATTTTCTGTTACCAATAGTCATAAACAGCAGGGATACAATCTTTGTGTGACTAAGTTTGTTGTGTCTTCTTCGTGCCCAGTTCCAGATGTTACGCCATAGGAACCTGTCCATAGCAAAGAAAATCTTCTTTGAACAGGCATGCTTATGATAGTTCGCCCATCCGGTAATGAGCCAGTTGAGGTTTCTAATTAAAACGGCCGCCTTGGAACCCCTGTGTTTGACAATTATATCTTTGAGCTTTGCCCTGACCGATTTGATGCTATCTTTGGAAGGTCGCATCAGTAGTTTGTTTCTGGCATACATTCTGATGTTCTGGCCAAGAAAATCAAACCCTTCGGTAACGTGGGTGATTTTGGTTTTCTTCTGTGACAACTGTAACCCCCTTTTGGAGAGGAAATCTTCAATAAGAGGTTTGACCTTGTTTTCCAGTATCTCCTTAGAATCGGCCGTGACAATGAAGTCATCGGCATATCGAATAAGGTGGATTTTATGCTTGTTGTTTTTGCGGCAGCCATCGGCTCTGATAGAAATGCCAAAGGCTTTGTCAAGCATATTCTCAAGGCCATCGAGGGTCATGTTGGCGAGGGTGGGGGATATGATTCCCCCTTGCGGAGTACCTTGCTCAGTAGGAAATAATTGCTTATTTTCGACAAATCCGGCTTTTAGCCATTGTTGCAGAATCTTTTTGTCCATGGGGATGTTTTCGATGAGCCATTGATGGCTGATATTGTCGAAACATCCCTTGATGTCCCCTTCGAGAATCCAAGTGGCACTGTCGGTTCGAGAGAGATGAATAAAACATCTTTCCAAAGCATCGTGACAGCTTCGGAATAACCTGAAGCCATACGAGCCTTTGTCTGCGAGTGTCTCTGAAATCGGTTCAAGGGCCAGAAGGTGTAAAGCCTGAAAAGCCCGGTCTTTCATGGTGGGAATCCCTAACGGTCGTTTCTTACCGTTCTTTTTGAGGATGTAAAGACGGCGAAGCGGCAATGCTTTGTAGTCCTTCCTGACTAAAGATTTGGCAGCCGAAAGTTTCTGAGTGGGGTTTTTCCAGCGTATTTTATCTACGCCTGGCGTACGTTTACCTTTATTTTCAGTAACTCGTTTCACCGCCCAAAGTTTGGCATGAAACGAGTGGGTAAGAATCCATTGCAGACTTTTGGCCTTACCATGTTTTCCTTCCCTTATTGCCTTTGCAATACGACGTTGTAATGACTTAACCGACCGCTCGACCTTCTCCCAATCAATGGTGTTCCAGTTAGAGTAGTTGGCTTTAGGTGCACAGTCCTTAATGTTGGGCTTCATTTGCATTCCTAAATAAAATAAGTCTTATTACAATTTTCTTGCAATAGAGAACCAGATGAAAGTCTGCACGGTTTTCACCGGGGGCAAATGCGGAACCCCTATCCACTTCATTACAAAGTGGCCTTCGCTTCATCCATCCTCCCATACCTGCACACCATTGTGACTTCCTCACGGAGGTCCTACCATTTGCAACGATGGAGATGTACAGGCTTACCACGTTCCGTCCGTTTAACAGGTTGGGTTAGGTGCTGCCTATATACCGGAAGCTCAACGTCCATGTGCTCGCAAAAAACGTACTTACAACCTGGCTTCTTACCTTTTGGTCAGAGTGTGTCAGCAACTTTCACTCTTTCGCGCATGACGATACGTCAACGGCAGTTCAATTAATTTCACCATACCATCCAAACCAGCGCCCTTGAAAATGTTGCTAATTCTTGGGTAGCTTTGTTCCGGCAGCTTCACACCCCAGTGTTGCCACTGACGCATGTGCCGGTAGGTTACTCATGATGGAACATGAGGTTAAATCATTCTTCAGTAATCAAAGAGCGTTTAACAGTTATTCGGACAGCCTCGTGTCGCACGTTTAATGGGGCACAACGTTGACCTGTATGCGGTC
>DHQK01000169.1:0-1205 GCA_002411085.1 Marinilabilia sp. UBA5340
CACTACTTAGGAGTATGCCTAACCCTCAATATGTAAGGCTTAGTTGCATGTCCTGTTTTTTAACCTGAGAATGTTGATATATATTCTATTTTATATTGTGTTTGTCTGAAGCATTTTAATTGGTGGTATTATTTTTCGTTGAAAAGAACAGGTTTTTGTTTGTTTAAATAATTCTGTTCAAAGTTTCTTTTCCATGATTTTTCATCAGTGTTTTTATATCTTGAATATTTGAAATTCTTGAATGGGACTATCTTTTTGTTATTCAGTAGTTTCATGAGTAGATTCCCAATTGCTTCTCCCAATCCAACCGGAACTGCATTACCTATTTGTTTGTATTGTTCAATCAGGCTTCCTTCGATCTTCCAGTTATCAGGAAATTGTTGAATTCGGTGATACTCTTCAATACTTAATGGGCGGTCAAACACAGGGTGAGCAAGGTCTGTTGCTGGCATTGCCGGATGGGTAACTAGAGTTGGGGCAGGTTTATCCCATGCAAGTCGTCTTAAAAACCCTGTTTTGCCGCCTCCAGCATCGAAGGATGCACCAAGTGCCTCTTTCTGGATGTCTTTAGGGAGTGCTCGCCAATTTTGGCCTGCTTTGAGTATTCTATAATATTTTAATCTTTTTTCGGGAAATGAAAGGTGCCGATGTGAGTATTTCATCAAATCACCAATGGTTTCTTCTAATGTCTTCCATGGTGGAAGCCCTAAACTACCATCTTCAGAATGTGTTGGTTCAAGGTGAGGAGGAATGCTTCCATCTCTTGAGCAAATTAGGATTACTCTTTCTCTCTTTTGGGGAGTGCCGAAATTTGCGGCATTGTATAGGTTGAAAGACACCCCATAGCCTGCGGCATTTAATTGATTTAGTATATGAAATAGGGCACCTCCGGGTTCTTCTTCCGGAGAAAGAGGTGGATAGTCTTTACCTCTCTGGTTATGTGGGCGGTGACGAAGAGGAGAAGATAGTAAACCTCTAACGTTTTCGATAATTGCATATTTAGGTTTTAAAGTTGTTATAAGTTCTATGAAATTCAGGAAGACATTACCTCGTTCATCTTCAAAAGCTTTTCTTTTTCCAGCGGTGCTGAATGCCTGACAAGGAGGTCCTCCGGCAATTACATCTATATTATCTTCAATAGTCAACCCGGCTGCATTTAAAACATCTTGTGGAGAGTAATTCCGAATATCTCCAATGAGGGCAAT
>DHQK01000169.1:1441-2191 GCA_002411085.1 Marinilabilia sp. UBA5340
GCAAGAATTGTATGAAATCCTGCTTTTTCGAGTCCTATATCAAGGCCCATTGCACCACTAAAAAAACTGAGTACAAACGGACGTTTGTTTTTCAATACGTCATTGCGAGTAAGGTAGATTTCATGGTCTTCGGCTACTCCACAAGAGGTATTTTGATAATATTCATTTATGTCTTTTTCTTTCAGAATCCAGGTTTTCCCAACCTTTGTTCCCTTTAATTTATTCGTACGACAAAGGGTTCTCACCTGTTGTGGCGTTAAATTTAGTTTTTTCGCAGCAGTTTGAATGTCAATCATGATTGGTACTTGATTATTTTTCCCTTACGAAAATTTTCAAGGTACCAAATTTAATTAATTATTTTCATTTGGCCAATTTATAAAAACNNAAGAATTGGAATAGCGGGAAAAATACAAAAATTCCGGTTTGGATATTTCCTGAACCGGGATGTCCTGTTCTTTTTTTCTAATATTTAAATTTTAATCCGCAAGGTAAAGGGATACCCGCAGGATCCAGGAAGGCAAACTCACTAAAGGTATTGTTGAAAAGATTGTGCCTGTTTTCTAAAGAATGCTTGGTTAGATTATAAAAAAATGGGGTGTCTTTATTGAACTTCAATTCTAAGATATACTAACTTTTGAGCCAATTTCGATCCATGGCGTTGGATGTTGCCGGGACAAATTTGAGTTTTCCACCAACGGTAACAAAACGAATCCCTGCTTCCCCCTCTCTTTATTGATTGCGATGCTACGC
>DHQK01000169.1:2426-2637 GCA_002411085.1 Marinilabilia sp. UBA5340
CTATTGATTGCGATGCTACCAATGAAGAGAAGGGGGAATGGGACTGAGTTCGGTTCTCAAATTTTTTCAGCCTTTTTACTTCTAACCAGTTAATATTTATGATCGGTTAGATAGCTTTCCAAAAAAAGAGATCAATGGTTTTAACTGTTTATGTGTTTGTGAGGAGTTTAGTAGTTGAATCTAAGCCCCACCAGGATAATTGCACCTACCT
>DHQK01000169.1:2669-13211 GCA_002411085.1 Marinilabilia sp. UBA5340
ATTGGCCAATTTATAAAAACTTTTTTCCATCATAGAGTTAATAGCTTTTAATGTAAACATCCCGTCTCAGAAGAATATTTCCAAGCCGGGATGTCTTGTTCTTAATATTTTTAATAATTAAATCTTAAACCGATTAAATAAATACCACCTACCTTGTCCATAAATGCAAATTCATTGGAATTGTCGTTCAGTATATTTCGAGCATTGACAAATACTTTGGCGTAATTATTAACCTTATAATTTGCTTTGATATTGAGAATGAATTTTGGATCAATTGTCTGAGATGCATATTGATTGGCGAAAGTTTGTTCGGACAGGTAGTAACCGTAGCTTGAGATTTCAACTTTCTCGATCGGTTTGTATGTCAGACTTACCATACCCCAGAGCGATGGAGTACTTTTGTGCTCCACATCGTCCTGCAGATCCTCAGGTTTTGCCGAAGTACTTAATTCTGTCAATTGGCCGGTCATGATTTCCATAGCATTGGGTTCAATTTGTTGGGCCAGTGACATCATTTGCATTTCAATGATCTCATCGCGGGTGTAGGGACTGAAATCCTGAAGGGTGGTTTTTTGCCAGGTGGCATGCATTTTAGCAATCAGCTTGGATGAGAGCACCCAGTCCATGCTGACTGAAGCTCCAATCTGACGCGCATCCAGTTTCATGTTTTGATATACAATATTGGTGCGTGGCTGTGTGGCCATAAGCATCATCATTTCATTCTCGGCATATTGAAATATCTCAGGACTCAAATGTAGTGTGGTTGATGAAGGCATGAGGGCGCCATAATTTCTGCTGTCCGAACCGAATACTTCGGCTTCCAGCACAATGTTATTGGCAGGTCTGACACGGTAGCCCAGTTCTATCATATCTACGGTCATCAAATCATAGTCTTCGTTACCGGCAAAATGAATGAATCTCGGGGGCATGCGTCCTTCGCGATCCCAGGTGTAATTGGAGTGGGAGTTAATTATAAATGAAGAGCGATTGGCCCTGCTGTAAACAGCTCTGATGCGTTGCCTTTCTCCGATGGGTAACGTTCCGGCAAACTGCCATGATCCATACAATTTGTCGGGGTAATTGTATTTTTCGGCCCGTAGAGCGGCTATCAGCCTGAGTTTTCCAAAGGCCAGATAATCGGCCCGTAAGCTACCCGCCAGAGTGTTTAATTCTTTCTTTCCATTCAGATATCCACTTTCATCTTCTTTCAGATAGGGGGAGTCATCGTACGAAGCACTTTGAAAACTAACTCCCGGACGCAGGTTTAATGATTTTATCTGCCAGTCAAATTCTGCAGAAGCGTTGAATTGGCCCATGTCAATTTTGAATCCCTGATCGCCGGTGGCAAAGTTTTGTGTTCCTCCGGTATAATTGGTCTGCAGCTTTAATCGACCAATGGCAGCCTGAAGGTTTCCATACCAGGTGTTGGATTTACGTCCTCCTAAAGATGTTGGAGGATCGCCAAGCGTGGACGAATTGACATAGGAATTTTGGTAGCCACCACTAAGGTCAAAACTGGCAATCCCTTCCGGATTGTATCCCACATAGCCATTGATTCCGTAGTTTTCACGAGCCAATTCGGGCTCCTGAAACAGTTCGTCAATGTCATCCAATGGATCTGAAATGGGAAGACCGTTGGCATCGACCAGTCTTTCATATTGCTCTAATGTGAAAAAACGGCCTTCATTGAATACATTTCTCCCTCCTGAATTGTCGGGGAGAGACATTCCTTCTTTTCCAAATACATATATTTCTTCTGTGTCACGTTCCCGGTGCTGGTAGTTAGAGGTTACAGCAGTGGTGATTCCGTTACCCCAGTCTTTTCGCATGGCTATATCTCCGGTATAAGTGTTTTGCGTACCCATTTGGGCTGATCCGGATACCAGTGATGAGGATTCATTTGTTTTTTCTGTGATTATGTTGATAACTCCGTTAACCGCATTAGGGCCATAGAGTGCACTGGCAGGCCCGCGAACCACCTCGATGCGGTCAATGTCAGCAAACCCAACAGGAAGAGTTTCCCATACAATACCTCCGTGAACATAATTGAATACAGGACGACCGTCGATCATCAGCAACGTGTTGGTGTTTTCTGAGTAGATCAACATGTTTTTTTGTGGCAGATTGTCCAATCCTCTGAGATGGACATCGAAATTACCGTTGGTTTTTTCCCGTACAATGACTCCGGGAACCAGCCGTAATGCTTCTTCAATAGTTGTGGCACCCGACATTTCTATCTCTTCTTTTGTCAGAGTTGTAGAAGCCAATGGAGAGTCGAAAGCATTTTCCACACGTTTGGATGCAGAGCTTACCCCTTTGTTGATGAGTAGGTTGGTGAGTTCTTCCATGCTAGAGACCCCCATGAGATCCATCGCTGCCATCAAATCTTCCAACGGCAGTTGAGATAGTTCATCAACAGACATGTCGAGAACCTGTTCGCGCGTCATTTCCTTGCTTTGCGGATCCTGAGAAAATCCGGCAACACAGGCAAAAGTGAGAATGAATAGAAATATTAATTTTTTCATTAGTGTAAAATTTGATTGTTAAGATCTAAGGAAACTTACATGCAGAGTCTTATCCTATTATACTTATTAGGCATTTATTGCATGCTCGTTTCATTGGTATAGAAATGTTTTTTTTGAGTCCATAGGAATTTTTCCGGATAATTGGATCTCATTCTTTCCGATTAAAAATGTTATTGAACTACATTTCCAAGGGCAACCAGCCTTTGTGAGAATTTTAATCCGTGTGACTCCACGTTTCTGGGACAAATTTCGAATTTGAGCTTTCCCGTTGCAGTGAAAAAACTGATAGCAGCACCTTGCGCACAAAGTCCCTGCTTGTCGGCAACAATTAGTACCGGTTTGTCTTTTTGGTAGGATGCTACAATTGGCATCAGACTACTTTGGGTGGTGGAGATGTAAATGATGTGTGAATCACTTATCTCTTCTGCATTTCGGGCCTCTTTGATGACCAGATTGCTATTGTTGATCTTCCGGATTTTTGCCAGACCTTTTAATTCCTCTGCCAGCTCATTATTTCCGATAACGGTGATCACAAAATCGGGACTGCCCCCATTGTCGGGCCAGTTGACATTCTTGGCAAAATTGAAAAGAAACAAGGCCTTAAACTGAGACATCTGGCTACTGGCCGGTGATGTCGCCATCAGACTCAACAACAAAAGAATAACAATCTTCTTCATGATAAAACAGGTTTTGGTGTTAAATAAGAGTTATTGGCAGGGTGCTCGGTTTTGCGAAAATTGGTTTTTAAAAATTGTATTCCGTTTGTGGTCATCAAACCCTCTGCCAGTTCGGTGGCAGAGGCAGGGGAGTATTTATGAAGTAGTCTGGAAGGTTCATTCAGAAAATCTTTGGCATATTTCACGAGTTCTTCTTCTAATTCCTTAAAATATCGGAGGGTAGGATATCCGTTTACAGGATTGATGAGACCGTCAAAGTCGCTCCCGATAGAGATGCAGCTCCATGCGTTGGTGCGCTCTTCGTCGGGTGTATTATGAAGAATTCCCGCACATTCGTTGGCAATGTATCTGGCCGCATTCCAGATCAATGCTGCGTTAAATTCAGGGGATTGACGCCGGATTTTGATATCTTGCTCTTTGCAATATCTGATGTATTCGTCAAATCCGAGTAATCGTTGATCCAGCTCAAGTCCTATGAGCCCCCGGGTTTCCCATACAGCTCTGATGTCGTCGTTGTTTAGGTTGATGGTCCAGGAGTTGAACCATTTTTCTTCGGTTTTAACCCCGACTGCAGCGTGCGAAAAAACTATGGGAACCTGATTGTCATAGTTCTTTCGTATGTGTGTGTAGAATTCTTTGCGTCCCCGGAAGTCTATGTGTTTCATGTCTATCAATATGCGACGGCCGCAAGAGGGATCCAGCAATTTGTCAATGACTCTGATACCCTCGGCCGTGTAGTAATGAAAGCCGGGGATGAATGATAGCTCTTCATTACAACCCCTGGACTGGTCTATATTGCCCAGGTTTCGTACCAATTTCACCAGGCTTTCTTCATGAGATACAAATCCATTGTAGAAATGGTGGGCAAGGGAAACCATCAGTGGGGGATGTTCCCAGTTTTTGACGATTTCGATATTGCGTAGAACCTGATCAATATCTTCTTTTCTGACTTCTTTGGTGGGGTAGAAGACATTGGCACCTTCAATGGAGAGGAAACCGATAATGGCTCCCGGATTTTCCTTCAGGTTTTGCTCAATTTCTTCAAAGCAAGAAACCAGTATTAATTCACGATCTGTTCCCAATGATAGCGCAGCACTTGTTTTTAAGTACTCATACTGAGCCATCGTATCATCAAAATAACGATAGTCAGGGCCTTGAATATATTTTATTCTTGCATCGCTGATGCCGGTAACGATGTTCTTGAAAAAAGGAATACCTGAAACCTTCTGATCCAGTGATTTGGTCAGGAATTCTTTCTCGATAGGGTAGAGAGACAGTGATAGCACACGTGAATTGCCGTCTTTGGCTGCGGTGAAGTTGCTTTGCGAAAATTTGGCAAATGCCAACTCCCCAAAGAGCTTATTCAAAAGTCGGCAGGGGCGTTTATCGTTCCATAGAGATGCTTTGGAGCGAGGATCGAAAAAATCTTTGAGAATTTTTGGATGCTTCCGCTCAAGGTATTCCCGAGAAAAGTAGGCAGGTTTAAGGTACTTATGATGTTTCAAAAGCTTTTTACAAGCATGACCAAAAGGTTTGATCAATGGATGTACATGAAAGTCAAAATAGGGTCGATTCATAACAGGCTTGGGTTTTCTGTTAGGATTAAACTTGATAAAGGAGAACGGATTTCGTAATCCTGGAGAAGGGTTTACGTAGGTTCTGGTGAAAAGGATATGATTTTTGTCATGAAAATAATGGTATTTATCAAAAGAATTGTGCCGTTCGTATTCAAACGTCAAATAATAAGAATTAAGTAAGGTGAAGATTGAAACGAAATATTAGCGGGTCAGACTGAGTTGTATGATTTGGAAATTGGCATGTTCTTTAAAGTCATTGTTGGTGTATATGTCTCTGGATCGAAGTCTCACAATGTATGCCTGATTATTGTATACAATAGTTTCGCTCCATTTCTTTCCCAGAGATAAAGGGCCGATTTCAAGAGAATCCAACTGGTTGGTTTTTCCCTGGATGAGCACTTCAACCATGCCTTCTCCTTTTATTTTAGGTAGAATGACAAAAGGTAGTTTTTTGTAGGCATACCAGTCATAAAGAGTGGGTTGATTCATAATGGTGTCTACAGTCAGGGATGCCATATCCATTTCAAAGTAGATTTCAATATAATCTTCAAGCGACACTCTTTTGCAATTGAGCAGATTGCGGACTGAAGATTCTGTGAGTTCTCCCAGCGCAAAACCCGAGTCGCTTCCTTTTACATGAAACTGCTGATCCAGCACTAAATCCATATTCAGTCTGGACGTGGAGGTGAAGATCTCTCTTATACTAAGAGTGTCGCATCCATAAACCAGATCAGTCGGTGCTACGCGATTCAAATCCAAAGCAATCCAATCCGATGCTTCTGCAGTGAGGTGCGGAGAACATTGGTGCTGATTGTTCTTGTCGTGCTGCAATGCAAGGTAAATAGTTCCTGCTGCTGTGAAAGCATAAATGACCCAGAATAAGGTGCCTTTGATCTTGAAGCTTTTGATTTCCCCGCTGTTGTCGGTAGATTGTATTACATCAGCTCTGAAATCTTTTTTGAAGATGAGCGCAATAATCAAAATAAACAAAATAGCAGCGAGAATGAAGATCAGGATTTGCATAGGATCAGATTGGGTTGACAGTTTTCAAATTGAAATGTAAATATAATAAAACAGTATGATTTTTATCCCTTGAATCAGTTGTTTTATTTCTTTTACTATGGTAGTTGATGAAAATAATTATTTTTGTAGTTTATTGACCCTGTTCGGGATAAATAATCTTGTGAAATTCCTCTGTGTGAATTTTTTTAACTAAAACCCAAAATTATGTCGATTCTCGGAAATCTCATCTGGCTCATCTTTGGAGGACTTATTACAGCCATTGAATATTTTGTTTCCAGTATTTTACTTATGATTACCATTGTGGGAATCCCTTTTGGCCTCCAAACGCTAAAGTTGGGATTGCTTGCCTTATGGCCTTTTAGTCAAAAGGTAGTAGCCAGCCCATCGAATGGAGGATGCCTGAATACCATAATGAATATCATCTGGATTTTGATTGGTGGCATTTGGATTGCTGCGACGCATTTGGTCTTTGGTATTTTGCTGGCTATTACAATTATTGGTATTCCGTTTGCACGTCAACACTTTAAATTAGCGGGGCTGGCCCTGACACCATTTGGTTATAGCGTGGTGTAATCATCGCAGGGGACTGGTCAGTTTTTGCGCATTTCCCGGAATTTGGTAAATGCGCGGCAACGATCTTTATTGAGAGGGGCGGGGATTGAGGCCTGATTATTTTTAGAAAATCTCCTAGACATCAAGCATCTTTTCTCTCTTAGAAAAAGAGAACCAGCGATTTATTCTTAAATTAATTTGTTATTTTAGCACTTCATATCCAAATATGTAAATATAATCTTTTATGGATCGTGTTGTCTCTTTTCTTACTTCCCGGCAGTTCATGGGAGGTCTTTTTATTGTGCTTGCTGTTGTTTTGGCAATTGCTACATTTCTCGAAAATGATTTTGGTTACAATGCTGCAAGGGCATTGGTTTACAATACCTGGTGGTTCGAGCTGATTTTTTTGTTGCTTGCCATCAATATGTTTGGAAACTTGTTTGCATTTAATCTGTGGCGATGGTCTAAATTACCTGTTTTGCTTTTTCACCTTTCCTTTTTTGTCATCATTGTGGGTGCTGCTATTACTCGCTATGTAGGCTTCGAAGGAAGTATGCCCATCCGTGAAGGAGAAATATCGGATACTTATTACTCATTGGAGGGATATGTTACGGTTGAGATTGCAGACCAGGGAGGTACAGATGTGATTCATGAACAGGTTTTTCTCTCACCGCGTACGCCCCGGGAGTTCTCAGAGAAAGTGAAACTCAACAACAAATCTTATAAAATTGAGAGTGTTTCTTATGCGCAGAATGCGACTGTCCGTCCTGTGAAAAAACAGGGAGGACAGCCTTTGGCGGGAATCCTTTTTTCTACCTCCTCCGGTCGGGAAGAACATTTTCTGGCTCCCGGCCAAAGAATCAATCGACAAGGAGTAACTTTTGCGTTTGAGCCCTCCGTCTCCACGGGGGTTGATTTCATAATCCGTCGTCAGGGAGAAACAGCCATTGTTGTGCAAAGCCGAATGCCTATGCAAAAAGCATCCATGACCTCCGGAACACAGGAGTCCATTAATGCCGGCACAGAGGTTGAAATGCAACCCGGAAGTTTGTTTTCATCCGGAAATGTGAAGTTTGCCTTGTCTCGTTTTTGGCCGGAGGCTGAATTGGCCCCTGTTTCTGTTCCGGGCCAGGGAGGCTCCGGACTCCCGGATGTGGTTTCTTTTAAAATTTCGACGGATAACCGGAGTTATGACCTTCATGTTACCGGGAAAAAAGGAGTCTTTGGCCATCCTAATACTTTAACATTGCCCGAGGGAAAGATTGCCGTCCGTTATGGTTCACTGCCGCTTCAGCTTCCTTTTGCCATCCGGTTGAATGATTTCCAGTTAGAGAGGTATCCCGGCTCCGAAAGTCCTTCTTCGTATGCCAGTGAAGTTACCCTGATTGATCAGCGAAAAGATCTAAAAATGGATTACCGGATTTTTATGAACAATATCCTCAATTACGATGGTTACCGTTTCTATCAATCGTCTTATGATCGCGATGAAAGGGGGACGATCCTTTCGGTAAATCGTGACCTTTGGGGCACTATCATTACTTATCTGGGATATTTCCTGATGAGTGTAAGCATGTTCTGGTCAATTTTTGCTCCCAAAACAAGATTCCGGCAGTTGTTGCAAAAATCCAATACCATTTATCAGAAGCGAAAGAATCTTGGAATTGTGTTGTTTTTCATGCTATCAGCGACTGCTTTTGCACAGGAGATGCCTCCGAAAGCTGATGAGGAGATTGCCGGAAAGTTGGGGCAGTTGTGGGTTCAGGATAAAGGTGGTCGGATAAAACCGCTCAACAGCCTGCATCAGGAAATAATGGTGAAGTTGGTTAAGCACAATAACTTTAAAGGTTTCAATCCCGATCAAATGCTTCTGGGAATGTTTACTCATCCGGCCGAGTGGCAAGAGGTGCCGCTGATAACCGTAAAGCATCCTCATTTGAAAGAGATGCTTGGCGTGTCAGGCAGGAAGGCTGCTTTCAGTGACTTTTTTAGTGCTGATCGCCGCTATAAAATTAAGGAGCCGGTGGATGAAGCTTACCGGAAGAATCCAGCTAATCGGGATAAACTGGAGCAGGAACTGATAAAAGTGGATGAACAGGTCAATGTATTTTATATGGCCCAGTCAGGAGAATTACATCGGATGTTTCCTGTCAACAACGACCGGTCAATGCCCTGGCTTATTCCTTCCAAAGCCCCTGAAGGCCTCTCTGCAAAAGACAGTTTGTTTGTTGCTTCTGCAATGCCGGCATTTATTGTGGCTGTTCGGGAAAACAATGCACAAAAGGCGTTGTCTGTTTTGCAGGATATAGTCGATTATCAGTCCGCACATGGTGGTGATTTACTTCCTTCCGAAACCATTCGTGATGCGGAAATTCTTTATAACAGGCTGAATATCTTCATGTGGCTGGCTACATTCTTTTTTGTGTTGGGCATTGTGCTGGTTCTTTACAATATTTTGGGACTGGTTTATCCGCCTGTGTCCAAAAAATGGATCAATTTGGCAGCTCTATGGGTAATTGGAATCGCCTTTCTTTACCATTCTTTTGGGATGGCCTTGCGTTGGTATGTTTCGGGACACGCTCCTTGGAGCAATGGCTATGAGTCAATGATTTTTATTGCCTGGGCATTGTTGCTTGCAGGTCTTTTGTTCAGTCGTCGCTCACCATTGGTGCTGTCGGTGACGGCTCTTTTTGCCGGAGTGGTGCTCATGGTTTCACACCTCAGCTGGATGAATCCTGAAATTACAAACCTGGTTCCGGTTTTGAAATCTTACTGGCTGACATTGCATGTGGCTGTAATCATCGGTGGTTATGGATTCATGACCCTTGGGGCTTTACTTGGTTTTATGAGTCTTTTGCTGACTACGTTGCAAACCAGGGAGAATAGATCCAGAATCAGCCTGGCCATTGATGAATTGACGGCCATCAATGAAATGGCGTTGATTGTGGGATTGTATCTGATGACCATCGGCTCCTTTCTGGGGGGTGTATGGGCCAACGAGTCCTGGGGCCGTTACTGGGGATGGGACCCCAAAGAAACCTGGTCTCTTATCACCATTCTCATTTATGCTTTTGTGGTTCACATGCGCCTGATTCCCGGTTTACGCGGACGTCTGGCTTTCAATACTGCTGCTCTTTTGTCTTTTGGCTCAGTCATTATGACTTATCTGGGTGTAAACTATTACCTCACCGGGATGCACTCTTATGCAGGAGGAGATCCTGTACCTATCCCGTCGGCGGTTTATTATGTTGTGGTGATAGTAGCGGTACTGATTGGATATGCCTACTGGAAAGATAGGAAGATAAAAGTAAATTAGTCGTTAGCCATTAGTGAAATGGCCCCCTAAATCCCCCCAAGGGGGACTTTTAAGGAGTTGTTTTACAAATGAAACGAGTCCCGGTTGTTCGGGACGAGTTCCATCCGACCTTGAAAAATTAATTTTATACGGATGAATTAGAGTCTTTCGCTTCAATGAAAACTACTTCGGGATTTTTCTAGCCTCCCCTTGGGGGAGGTTGGTGGGGCTTACCACCACACCCCGCTGTTACTTACAAACGAGATGTATTTTCCGCAGGGCGACCAACTGGGCACATTCATTGTCCCCTGACCTCCATAGAGATAGGACACGATTTCAGATTGGCCACCTTCTGCCGGTATTTTTCGCAGATACACGTGTTTATAGAAAGGATGGTCGCCTGCCTCTATCTCAGGTCCGTAGGAGATGAAAACAAGTTCTTTACCATCGGGAGAGACATGCGGAAACCAATCGTTGTATTCATCAAAGGTTAGTTGTGTCTGTTCCGATCCGTCGGGATGCATTCGCCATAACTGCATCGTGCCCGTACGTGCTGAGTTGAAGTAGATGTATTCGCCGTTGGGTGAATATTCCGAACCGTCATCCAGGGCTTTCTGATTGGTTAGTTGAATTTCCTCGCCGCCATTCACCGGGATTTTGTAGATATCGTACTGCCCGTTGCGTTCAGCGGTATAAATAACGAACTGATTGTCAGGAGACCATCCATGAAGATAGGAGGGACTCTTGTCGGTAATTCGTTTTGGTGTTCCTCCCTCAACAGGAAGACTGTAAACTACGGAGTTTCCGTGGTCTTTTTCGGAATGATGACTGATTCCGATGGTTTTCCCGTCAAAGGTAAGCACGTGATCATTGTTATTGCTGGTGGCAAATCCGGT
>DHQK01000282.1:0-1354 GCA_002411085.1 Marinilabilia sp. UBA5340
CTTTGGGCAGGGGAAAACAGTAACCGGAAACGTTACCGATGAAATGGGGGCACCTTTGCCGGGAGTATCCGTTGTCATTCAGGGTACCACACAGGGTACTATAACTGACATTGATGGTAACTACAGCGTTAATTTAGAGGAAGGACAAAATGTTCTTCAATTTTCTTTTATCGGGTTTGAGAATCAGGTTATCGATGTGAGCAACCAGTCTGTTGTTGATGTTCAGATGGAACCAGCGATTCTTGGATTGGATGAAGTTGTTGTGGTGGGGTATGGATCAATGAAGAAAAGTGATCTTACCGGTTCAGTTGCTTCTGTTTCGGTTGAGGATCTCAAAGAAATACCAGCTTCTAATGTGGATCAAATTCTTCAGGGGCGTTTGGCTGGAGTACAGGTTACTCAAAACTCCGGAGCTCCCGGAGGAGCTTCTTCAATCAGGATAAGGGGGGCATCTTCAATTAATAGTTCCAATGAACCGCTCTACATTATTGACGGAATTCCTTTCAATGGGGAGGGAACTGACATTGGGGGGTTTGATTGGGCTGGTGGATCCAATGGTCAGAATAAGGTAAATCCACTATCCACGATTTCCCCTTCTGACATCGTTTCCATGGATGTTTTAAAGGATGCTTCTGCAACGGCCATTTATGGAGCTGCCGGAGCCAATGGTGTTGTAATTATTAATACCCGTCAGGGAAAAGAAGGCAGTGTTAAAGTTAATTATGATGGTTATTACGCGGTCCAGACTTTGGCAAAAAAGCTGGATATGATGGATTTGGGTGAATATGCCAGATACCAGAATGAGCTTGGTGAATTCGTTGATTCAGATGTAGATGAGTTTTATAAAGATCCTTCTTTGTTGGGAGGTGGAACTGACTGGCAAGATGAGATTTTTCGAACAGCTCCTATGCAATCACATCAGCTATCCATTACTGGCGGTACAGAAAACTTAAGATTTGCTGCCAGTGGAGGTTATTTAGAGCAGGATGGTATTATTTTCGGCTCCGGGTTTGAAAGATACAATACAAGGCTTAAAGCCGATGGAAAATTGAAGGAGTGGCTGACAATGGGTGGAACGATTGCCTTTTCCAGAACTGATGAAGTGATTACCCGTCAGGATGGATCAGATGGAGTGATTATGCAGGCTTTGACAATGCAGCCCTCAGTTCCGGTGTATAATTTTGATGGTTCTTATGCGGGTCCTGATGATGTTTATGGAGCTTCTCAATATAATCCTGTTTGGTTGGCCAAAATGCAAAATAATACACTGGTAAGAAACCGGACAATGGGGAATTTGTTTTTGAATTTTGATATTATTGAAGGTCTTAGCTTGAGAACAGAGTTTGGTTATGAT
>DHQK01000282.1:1640-3989 GCA_002411085.1 Marinilabilia sp. UBA5340
ATGATATCTCTGATAATAAGAACAAAAGTTTTATTCCTACTTATGATTTTGGAGTACTTTCCTCTGAACAGAACAAAATGATGCAGCGGGAAGAACACTCTGTGTACTGGTTGTGGAAAAATTTTGTTACTTATGATAAAACATTCCGGGATAAACATAATTTAAAATTTATGGGAGGTGCAGAGTTTTCAAAAAGCGCCTGGGATGGAACTCAGTTTATCAAACAGAATTTTTCCAATGATTTCATTTACGTGATGACTACCGATGGTGATTTTGTTAGTAATGAAGGATGGAAAGATGAGGCTACTACATCCTCTGTGTTTGGACGGCTTAATTACAATTTTGATGAGCGCTATTTGTTTACAGGTACTTTGAGGGCAGATGCTTCTTCAAAGTTTGGAGCCAACAATAAATGGGGGTATTTCCCTTCAGGGGCAGTAGCCTGGCGCATATCTCAGGAATCTTTTATGAGTGATGTTAGACCAATTTCAAATTTGAAACTAAGGCTGGGATATGGGATGGTAGGAAACAGCAACATCGGAACATATCGTTATGGTTCTACTATGCATACGATGTCCACTCCGATGGGAACCGCATATCGACTTGCCAATGTTTCAAATCCAAATCTCAAATGGGAAGCTTCTGAGCAATATAATGCGGGGATTGATCTTGGTCTTTTTGAAAATCGTATCAATTTGACAGTGGATGTTTATCAAAAAGAGAGTAAGGATCTGTTAATGCAGGTTTCTATCCCATCTTATCTTGGAGATGAAAGTGAATGGGACGGCATTGCTGCACCTTTTGTGAATATTGGGAAAACCCGAAACCGGGGAATTGATATTTCAATGAATACTGTGAATATTAAGAAGAGAGATTTTAGTTGGATGTCAGATATTGTTTTTTCATTGAATGAGAATGTGGTAAAGGAACTGAATGATAATTCACAAATTATTTTTGGGAATTTGGATTGGTATAGTGAATTTCAGACAGCTACAGCTATAATGGTTGGGCAACCTATGGGAGTCTATTATGGGTATAAGGTCGATCGACTATTTAGATCTGAGGAAGATATTCTTAACTCACCGGTTCAGGTTGAAGATCCTTCAAATCCCGGATTTAATCTGTACAATCAGAAAACTGGTGTTTTTGTAGGAGATATTAAATTTCAGGATTTGGATCGTAACGGGGTTATTGATGATAATGATCAAACAGTTATTGGAGACCCAAATCCTGACTTTACTTTTGGGTTTACAAATAATTTCAGATACAAGAGAATTGATTTGTCAATTGGACTCAACGGATCTTATGGTGGTGATATTTTGAATTTTGCTCGTTCACGTACAGAAGGTATGACTTCTATCTGGGATAATCAGGCAGAAGCTGTCAGTAACAGGGCACAAATTGGAGTAAATGGGGAAGGGAATGCCTATTTGATGAATCCCGAAACCTCGGTACCACGACCCGCTACCAATGATTTCAATAGAAATACCAGGATGAGTGATCGGTGGATTGAAGATGGTAGCTATGTACGAATTTCCAATATTCGACTTGGTTATAACTTACCTAAAAGAGTTGTTCAAAAGGCGGGGATTGAAGCTGCAAAAGTTTATATGACAGTTCAGAATGTCTATACTTTTACTGACTATAGTGGGTATGATCCTGAGGTTGGTGCATATAATCAATCAGCACTCTATCAGAATATTGATATGGGACGTTATCCGTCTCCCCGAATTTTTACATTTGGAGTGAATGTTGGATTTTAGAACCTAAAAGTGTTATTGAATATGAAAAATATATTTAAAATATTGATTCTGTCAATTATTACTGCATCAGCGATCAGCTGTGAGGACTTTTTGACAGTAGATCCCCAGGATTCTTTGGTTGCTGAAAATTATTATACTGATGAATCAAGGGTTCGAGCCAATACGGCTTCTTTGTATGGTAGTGTCTGGTGGGGGTTTCATGCCCAGTTTATGTGGCTGGCTGGAGATCAGCTCGCCGGTGATCTTTATTATACTTATGGGGCTGAAGGACAGTTTTATTACAATTCAGTTGGAGCCGGAAATAGCTATAATAACAGCGGTTGGGAAGGTTTGTACCGGATCGTTTCTTTTTCTAATTCTATTATCAATGATATGCCTGGGCCGGCAAGTGAAAATGGCATTTCTCAGGAAGTAATAGATAGGGCTATTGGGGAAGCTCGTTTTATGAGAGGGGTTGCATATTATTTTATTGCTGAAAACTGGGGGGAAGCTCCCATTATTGAAAATGCTACAGAACTGATTACTTCCGGTAATCCTACGGATATTTATGTAAATAAAAATACTCAGTCTAATCTTTACAGATTTA
>DHQK01000282.1:4241-9685 GCA_002411085.1 Marinilabilia sp. UBA5340
AGATTTAGAGTATGCTGTAAGTGTTTTACCTGAGGAAGATGCGGATCCGGCACGTGTGACAAAATGGTCTGCGATGGGGATGTTGGCAAAAGTCTTGATTACCAGAGGGGCCTATGAGCAAAATGCTGAATATTTCAATCAGGCTAAAGAATATGCAAGGAAAGTAATTGAAGATTCAGGACTTGAGTTATATGCTGATTATTCAACAATGTTTGACGTTGAAGCCAATAATAGTGAAGAGTCTCTGTTCGCAATTCAATGTATGGTTGGTAATTATGGTGATGGTAACTCCAGGAATGTAAACTGGAGTAGAAGTGCCCGGATTGCAGATCAGACTTGGGGGGCAGGAAAAGGGCCTACTATTTCGTTACAGGAAGCATTTATGGAACATCCTCAGGATGGACGGCGCAAGTGGGTTTATATGACTAATGAAGATTATTATTCCAATCTTGCAGTTGATGAAGGTGGTTATACTTATCAGTTTACTTACAGAGATCCGGATGACTTGGAAAATCAGGTGGAGGCAGCAAATGAGATGCTTGCGCATATTAAAAAATATATAATCGGTAAGGCTTCTGATAATGATGGTCAGGTAGGACAGAACCAAGACGCGGGAAATAATTTGTATGTTCTTCGTCTCTCTGATGTTTATTTTATTTATGCTGAGGCGGCAATGGGATTAAATGCTTCGACTTCCGATGCAAAGGCCATTGGTTTTATCAATAATGTATTGGTTCGTGGAAATGCAGGTTATGAAGTGAGCGCTCCTTTTTCTTTTGAGGACTTGATAAAGGAACGAAGAAAAGAATTCGCTTTTGAAGGAATAGCCTGGTATGATGTAAAAAGGTATTATTACAGAGATGAGAATGCGGCTCTTGCCTATTTGAACGGAATGGAGCGGGATAAAGTGTACCGGTTTGATTATAATACCTACAATATTGAAGAAATGAGTATTGAGGATAGATATGAGGCAGAAAACTCCAGAGATAGCTATGTTTTTGGATGGGAGACCACTGATAACGGAGAATGGGATGGAAACAGGGTAAATAGTATCTCATTTACTGATGCGTCTATGTATCTGAGTTTGCCTGCAGAGGTGACATCTAAAGCACCTATTTTGTTGGAACCAGCTGTTGATTATTATAATGAATAAAATTGAGGAACTATGAAAAATATATATAAAGTACTGTTGTTCTTATTTGTTTCTCTTGTTGTTTTTTCTGCATGTGAAGATGATGAGGTAAGCAATGAGACTCCATATATTAAGTATGTTCGTCCCACGGAAGCAGCGCAGTCTGATTCTTTATTGGTGGCGGCATCCATGGGGAGTACTATCGCTATTGTAGGAGAGGATTTAGGGAGTGTTATTTCCATCCATTTTAATGATGTAAAAGCTAAACTGAATCCTGTTTATGTAACCGATGAGACTATTCTTGTCACTGTTCCAGGGTCTATCCCGGAGGAAATTTCTAATACTATCACGTTGACAACGTCCAGTGGGAATCAGTTGATTTACAATTTTCAAACCATAATTCCTTCTCCCCAAATTGCCAGCATTAACTGTGAATGGGCCCCAGAAGGGAGTGTCGCTGTATTGACAGGCTCTTATTTCTTTGCAAAAGAGGATGGTTCAATTGATGTTTCTTTCCCTGGTGGGATAGACGGAGATGTTGTGGAGTTCTCAGAAGAGGAGTTGAAGGTTGTCGTGCCGGCAGGTGTATTGCAGGGAGCTATCAGTGTCGAAAATGATTTTGGAGTAGGGCGTTCTAATTTTATTTACAAAGACGATACCGGGATTTTTATAGATGCTGAAAATCCAACCTTGTGGAATAACTGGGGTCTATCGGATTTTGCTTCAGAAAATGGAGTTGATGGTAGTTATATAAAGTTTGAAGGCACTACAGGTTCCTGGGTATGGCCGGCCAATGCTATTCAGTTGTTTTATGTAAATCCTTCGGGCACTCCGCTGGTTTCGGATGGAGAGGTTGATGATTATGCTCTGAAATTTGAGTGTTACGTTCATGAATGGCATGATACACCGCTTTTGGTTTGGTTTGATAACGATGGTGGACATGATGTAGATAGTGACTTTGCTCAATACCACTGGACACCTTACCTCAAAGGAGAAGTTACATCTAATTATACTACCGATGGATGGATCACGGTTATAATGCCTTTATCTGATTTTGTTTATAGCAAAGATGAGTCAGAGGACAGTCGAAAGATCGCAAGTTTTGATGAACTGGTTAACCTCAATATGATGTGGTTCGGAAAAGTGGATGAAGCTACATCTGAGTTTGGGTTAAAGGTTTGGATGGATAATATTCGTCTGGTCAAAATTAATTAATGTGTTTTTTAGGAAGAAGGAATTTTTGTAGCAATTATTCTTTGTTTCTTTTTTACCTTGTAAAAATATCAGGTATGAAAAATAATATATTAAGTCGTTTAGCTTTCACATTTATTTGGCTTACACTTATTGGTGTGGTGTTTGTTTCTTGTGAAGATGATGACGATGATTCAAATAATGTGCTCCTTGAAGCATTTGGGCCCAGCCCTGTTCTTCGTGGAAATGATATTCATTTTATCGGAGAGAACCTGAATAGAATTAATTCTATTGTTTTGCCACCAAATATTGAAATCACTGAAATTAATGTTGTAAGTCCTTCGGAATTGACAATTACTGTGCCTCAGGATGCTCAGGAAGGAGTGATTACTTTGAATTTTGACGGTGGAAGTATTACTACTAAGACCCGGATCGGTTTTACAGAGCCGTATGAGCTATCTTCAATCTCTCCAATTGATGAAGCAGTTCGTGCTGGGGATCTAATTACTATTACTGGTGATTACTTGAATAATATTGTGGCTGTTTCGTTTTTTGGAGGCGCTTCAGTTGATTCTTCTGCTTTTGAGTCACAAACAAGAAAGGAGATTGTGCTGGGATTGCCGGAGGAAGCTCAATCCGGAAAGATTATTGTTGAGGATGAAGCCGGGAATCAATTATACTCTGAAGAGGAGTTGATTGTGTCACAGCCAGAATTCGTCGGTTTCCAGAATTCTGTTGTAAAAGCCGGGTCAAATCTGACTGTTGAAGGTGAAAATCTGGATCTTGTAAAATCTATCGAGTTTCCAGGAGGAGCAATTGTGGAATTACAGGACTTTGTGGAAGTTTCGGCAACCCAGATAGTCGTGGCTGTTCCTTCAAATTCACAGGATGGTGTTGTTTCTCTCATAAGTGTTTCCAATGTGGTGATCCCCTCCAGGACGGAAATTGAAATGATTGTTCCCACAATCACAGGGATCACCCCCTCCGAGATCAGGAATGGAGAGGAGATTACTGTGACAGGAGAAAATCTGGATTTGATCTCAGGTGTTTCGTTTACCGGAGGGGGCGAAGTAGATGTTGCAGTAGGTGGATCTTCCACTGAACTCACAGTGGTAACTCCTGAAACAGGCTTATCGGGTGCTGTTACATTTAAGACCCTTGCAGGTAAAGAAGTTGTTTGGTCTGATGGGGTGACTTTTACTGCTCCTTCTGTAACCGCACTTAATCCTGCGACCATTTCGCCTAATAATACGCTTACGCTTACCGGTGAAAATCTGGATCTTGTTGCCGGAATTGTTTTTGCCGGTGGCATGGAAGGTGAGATACAAAGTCAATCTGCCAGCGAAATTCAGGTGTTTGTGCCTATCGGATCAGAGACCGGATCAATTACACTCATTGCCAAAAACGGGGCTGAGATAGAGACTACTCAGACCTTGACGGTGAATGCACCGGAATTCTGCTATATTCCTGCTATACCTGGCTCTGATGTTGAGATTAATGCCGGAGAAGTATTTACTGTCGAGGTGCTTAATGGTGATGTGCTGACCGACGTAAAAGTGAATGGTTATTCAAGTCAGTATATTTTGCAAGGTACATCATTGTTGTTTCTGGTTCCCAGTAATGCAGCAGGTGCTACCGACCTTACATTGGTTTCATCAAATGGGGAGATTACTTATTCCATCAATGTGATAGGTTCAGGGCCTGTGGAGACAGTAATTATGAATGAAACACGTGATTTGGGCAGCTGGGCTGGCGAAGGAGATGGAGGAGCCTTCCGTCTTTATAAATCATCATTCCAGGGAGTGCCTGCCGGCTCTATTCTCAAATTCTATTTCACTGCTTCCAGTTACAATCAGTTACAGCTGAATGATGCCAACTGGTCACAGCAGGCGATCGTTGAGATTACTGACCCAACACAAACTTCCTATGAAATGGAACTTACCCAGGAGTTGCTGGATCATATCCTGACGACAGAAGATGGTTGGAGCGAAACCGCCTTGATAGTTCAGGGTGAGGGGTTGGTCATCTCTCAGGTGTCTGTTCTCACTTTTAGTGAAGGAGCAGGTGGTGAGACCATCTGGGAAGGTGAGGAAGTTCTCGGAAACTGGGAGAGTAACATTCAACTTCCCGCTTCCTCTTTTTCTAATGCTCAGGTGGGATCTATCCTTTCGGTAAGTGTGAAGGATCTGGATGCTTCATCCGATTACTGGCAGGTTGCTCTTAAGAACAGCAGTTGGGAGGATATCGAGATCAAAAACCTTGCGCAGGGAGATTCAGGTGTAGAGTTTGCTGTAGATGAAGCTGTTTTGGGAGATATGCAATCTTCGGGAGTTATTATCCAGGGAGCTTTTGCCACAGTTACCAAAATAGAATTAAAATAGAAGGTTAACTTTTTGTACTCCTGACCTGACCATATGCTTTACTGTACGTTTGTTTTGATGACAATATTAGTATATAGTCAGGTCTGTTGATGAATTTTTTAGAAACGGAGTTGTCCAAAAAGTATTAAGCACAAAAAATGTCATGTTGAGTGGAGCCGAAACATCTGTCTTTTAAGTGAACAGATTCTTCGACAAGCTCAGAATGACATCAAAATTGGACTTTTGGGACAGCCTCGTTTCTTTTTGCGCGTAAATTGCAATAAGAATAAAGGCAAGATAATATTATGAAGATGAAACCATTTTTTGGGATGTTTATAGGGGCGTTATTATTGGTTGTAGGTTGTTCCAGTGATTCAGATACCCCGAAAGTCCCACCTTTGTTTGTGTCCTCTATACCTGCTGATGGCGCAGAAAAGGTAACGGTATCCTCTGAGGTTTCATTGACCTATGATGAGGTGATTACGCTTATTGAAAATCACGGTATTACCATTAACGGTGAATCGGCAGAGGCTACATCCCATCTGACCAAAGTAATGATTGAAGAGACGCTTGAAAAAGGGAATGAATATACGATAAATGTTCCTGCCGGAGCAGTAGAAAATACCTCCGGAGTACCTTCTGAAAGCGCGGTGGAATTTAACTTTACAACTGAAGCAGCGCCCCAGCCGGTGGAGATCAGTGCGGATTTGGTGGTAACCAACCCCTCTCAGGAGGCCCAGAATGTTTACAATTTCCTGAAA
>DHQK01000100.1:0-127 GCA_002411085.1 Marinilabilia sp. UBA5340
CCATTCACATGCCCCTGAATAAGTCCGGCTTTCTTTAATTCCGTCAAATGTTGATTTACAGTGGTGCGACTCAACGGTAATTCTTCAGAGATATCTCCGGTAATGCACACCTTCGTTTCAGCAAGAT
>DHQK01000100.1:368-634 GCA_002411085.1 Marinilabilia sp. UBA5340
CACACCTTCGTTTCAGCAAGATAGCGCAAAATCTGAAGGCGGGCAGGATGCCCTAATGCTTTGTAGAACAGAGAGGCATTCTGCAAATCAGAATCAAACAAAGTGGTTTTTGCAAGTACCATAACTAAATCATTTGACGCAAATATACGTCATAATTTCAATCAGACGTAATTATACGTCATATTTTTTATTATTACCTCAAATTATAAGAAGAGTTATCTACGCTGAGAGCAAGGACACGGAGCGGATTTATTACTTTGGGCGAA
>DHQK01000100.1:829-5413 GCA_002411085.1 Marinilabilia sp. UBA5340
TTATTACTTTGGGCGAATTGTGATGATGCACAACCTGACCCAAATAAGACAAAACAAATCATTGCGCCCAAAAGGTAACGCCGGTAAGTGGCAGATCGATCATTAATATGCATAACTAAACATTAAGGCAAAGGACTTCCAACAGCAATATCACACCTGTGCCAGGGTTGACCATGTGGAGGATTAAGACGCGGCTTCTCACCCGTTGCAGGAGCAGCAGAGGATGTATTTCGCTGTAAATTCAGGCGCTTGGCATTTTCAACAGTTGGAGCCATAGGGTTATTTGCAAGATCTGGTGCAATGCTACTGTTCGGCTGACTGGTGGTCCCTGCAGGGGAATTAAGTGGAGCGCCAACAGGAATATCACAACGATGATTAGGCTCCCCATGAGGTGGATTTAACATTACCTCAGGCTCCTCCTTTTCAGTATTTGTTTCTGAGTTCAGTGGGGCTCCCACAGGAATATCACACCGATGATTCGGCTCTCCGTGAGGAGGATTAAGCATTACCTGTGCATCGCTTCCTTCATCTGCAGTTTGTTCCGAGACATCCTCAACATCTATATTTAACTCGGCCTTCTCTACCACATCAGACTCCTGAGTTATCTTTGAAACATCAGCATTTTCCGTCTGATTCGATTCCTGCTTTGCCGTGTTACACGACAAAAAAAAGAAGAAAAAAACCAATGAAACTATTCCTAAAATTATCTTCATAAAAAACTAGTTTTATATCACTGCAATTATTGTGGTTTTCAAACACAGATCCGATGAAAATCAAAATACTTCTATATTTACTCGCCTGTAATCAAACATCCTGCATACTTAAGATCGTCTTCATAAAACGAGTCCCGAATGTTAGTGACGAGTTCTATCAGACGTTCATAATCATACTATAATACTGATGAAACATAAACATTTCACAAAGGTTCATCCTTCATTAGTTCCGGGAATCATCAATTTAATAAACGGCCAACTCTATATTCCTAAAGTTCAACAGAATATTATTTAAAAAGAGTACCCAAAATAATTATAGACAACCAAAAATTAATACAAACTACCAAAAACAACTCCGGAAATAGTTGCCATCACCACAACCAACAACACATAGACCAGCGTTTTCTGTGTCCCCATCACCCCCCGGATAACCAGCATATTGGGCAACGACAAAGAGGGGCCGGCCAACAATAAAGCCAATGCGGGACCTTTTCCCATTCCGGCAGCCATCAAGCCCTGAAGAATAGGAACTTCCGTTAGTGTTGCAAAGTACATAAATGCCCCCACGATAGATGCAAAGAAATTGGAAAAAACGGAATTACCCCCTACAAGATTAGTAATCCACTGGTTGGGGATGATGCCGGCTATGGCAGTATCATCATGTGTGGACCCCAGCAAAAATCCAGCAGTTACCACTCCTATCGCCAGAAGAGGCATTATTTGTTTGGTAAAGTCCCATGCAGATAGTGTCCATTCACGATTTTCATCATGTCTTTTATCCATCAGGGTAATAATACTTAATGCAGCAATACCAACAACCATCGGCACAAGAGGCGATGTGCTTAAAAATGCGGATACAGCAGTGAACATCACGCCAAGTACCACATACTGCCACTTCAGTCTCAGAATAAAAATAAGCGAGAAAACCAATAAAATGGAAAAGAATGAAGTGATGTACCATTTATTGGCCCACAACCAATAGAAACCTCCACTGGTAACGTTGTCACCGGGCTTACCCCAGTTGGCAAAAACCAAAATCAATACCAACGTAAAAAAGTGAAAGGCCGTCTGCCACATAGGGCGCTCTTCCGGCAAATTGGGAAAGTTTATCTGCTCTTCGCGTTTTGCTTTCTCTTCCTTGCGATAAATGAGCGACATGGCAGAACCGATTACTACGGCAAAAACCACTGCACCAATGATTCGGGCAATCCCCATTTCAATTCCCAAAATACGGGCAGTAAGGATAATGGCCAGGATATTGATGGCCGGACCACTATAAAGGAATGCGATGGCGGGGCCTAAACCAGCACCACGCTTATGAATACTGGAAAAAAGCGGCAAAATGGTGCAACTGCAAACAGCAAGAATAGTTCCCGATACAGAGGCCACGGTATAAGCTACCCATTTTTTGGCTTTAACACCAAAATATTTCATCACCGCCCCCTGGCTCACAAATACAGCAATAACTCCGGCAATAAAGAATGCTGGCAACAAACAAAGGATCACATGCTCCTGAGCATACCACTTCGACAAGTCGAAGGTGGCCATTATAGCTTCCTGAAATCGGGCACTATCCAACGGCATGAAGAATGCAAAAAGAAATATTGCAATGATCCAGCCTAATATTTTCAGCTCTTTTTTGAGTTCCATGGTCTTATGAGTTCTGTGTTTTGTGTTTTGTGTTATGAGTTTTGTATTCTGTTTTTGCGTTGCGGGCGGATGGTTCCCCCTTCAGGGGGTTAGGGGGTAGCGGGATGGGTTATGAGTTTTGAGTTTTGAGCTTTGAGTTTCGGGATTGAGTTCTCAACTTAGTTTTAACCTGAGTCTCACAAATAAAAGAGGAGATGCTTTATTCTACAGCAATAACAAAACCGTATAATAAATCCCAACTCCAACAAACAAAACAGCGACTATCCGCCGAAACCAAAATTCAGAGGTTTTCAACTTGTTATAAGCACTTCCAATAGCCCCTACAGAAAAGGCAATCAGCCAGGCGAATATTATTACAGGAATACCGGTTCCCAGAGCAAAGATGATTGGCAGATAAAGTCCGCTCACACTGGAAACAGTCATCGGAATAAGCATCCCGAAATAGAGCACCCCGCTATAAGGACAAAAAGCCAGCGCAAAAACAATTCCCAACAGTAAAACACCCCAAAAGCCTTTACCTGATTGATCTTGCAATTTATCGGTAACAGAGCCGATACCGGGAATGTTAATATTAATAAAACCCAACATCAGGAGACCTATCAATATCAATATTGGGCCAATCACTTTTTCGCCCCATTCCTGAATGAAACCGGCAAACTCAAACTGACTGGCGCCGAAAAAGAACAACAAACCGATGCCGCTATAGGAAACACTTCGACCAAGGGTATAAATCAACCCATTAGTAAAAACCTGCTTCCGATTTTCCATGTCTTTACTGATGAATCCAATTGCAGTTATATTGGTGGCCAGTGGACAAGGACTGATGGCAGTCATCAGCCCGAGCAAAAATGCGGTAAGCAACGGGAGCTCTGTGTTTTCAAGGAGATTTTGTAACAATTCCATGATAACACTTCGTTAAAGGGATTCAACCACCTCTACAATTTTGCTTTTCAACTTTTCCGGATTGGTGCGCGCATTCAGAAAGGCAACATTGGTGAGATTTTCCACTTTATCACCCTTAATAACCAGTAAGGTCTGACCACTCACTTTGTACTTTTTGATCAAGGGATGATCTTTCTCTTCGTCCCGATTAATGGATTGAAAAGAAACCGACTCCCCATATTTTTCAGCCAAAGTTTCTTTTGTTACCTCTTCAACCGCCTGACAAGTAGCACAACGTCGGGTAGCATGAAAATAAAACACTTCTACCTCGGTTGTTTCGGCAACGGTTTCTGATTGCTTTTGGCTGTCAGAGCTTTTTTGTGCAGATGAATTGCAACATTGTGCTGCAACCGAAAAAATGGCCAGCAACATAAAGAAAGTGAGTGAGCTTAGCTTCTTTTTCATAGTAAATATAGTCTTAGGGGGATTTAGCTTAACATCTTTTTCAAAGCATCATACGAAGGAAGACTCCCCTTTACAAGCACCTTCCCATCGACAACCAGCGCGGGAGTTTTAGCAACATTATATTGCATGATTTCTAGAATGTCGTCTACTTTTGTCACAGTAGCATCAATACCTAATTCCTCCACTGCATCGCGGGTCAGTTTCTCAAGGGTTTTGCACTTAGGGCAACCTGTTCCTAATACTTTAATATCCATAACAATCAGCATTTAGTTCGTAGTTCGTAAAATCACGAACAAAAGTATAAAAAAATCACAGTGCCCAAAAATCCTTAAACAATTTTTTAGCTTCTTCCCAGGATTCCTTATTGACGCAGTATTTGATTCGTGGTGCTTTTATTTCCCCCTGAATCAAACCACTCTCCTTCAACTCTTTTAAATGCTGGGAAAGCGTTGATTTAGCAATGGGCAACTCCTGCGAAAGATCACCGCTATAGCAACAGGATTGATTGGTCAGTAACTGCATAATATAGACTCTTACCGGGTGGCCTAAAGCCTTAGCGTAACGGGCCATCCGCTTTTGAGTTTCGGTGGGAATAACCGACAGTGAATCGGGATTGATCTTTTCAGGCATAACAGTATTTTATTTTGTTGCAGCAAAAATAAGGGAATTTTTGGAGACAGCCGTTTTCCGGAAAAATTGGCCTTTGATCTGTAAAATACCCTCAATCATCTTACTATCAATCACATCAGCACACACCTCAACGTTAATCACAGTGTTTTTAAAGATAAAAATGGCGAAAGCCATTTTTTGTCTTTTGGGTCCACGAATTACACGAATTTTTCACACCGAAGGTGTGCTTTTTACGGCGTCGCCG
>DHQK01000254.1:0-13298 GCA_002411085.1 Marinilabilia sp. UBA5340
GACAGGGTAGAGGAACCTGTCACCACCAAGAAATTTGTGAAAAGCAGCAGGAAGGAGTTTAGACGTAAGCTGGTGATTGACGGGCAGGAAAAACCCTGGGAGAGTGAGCTTGGAGGAAATCTTAATCCTTTGCCACCCAGTGTCATGGTAATTCCAAACTAGATACATAAGCATTAATTATCAATATTGTGGATGTAAACCACTAAAAACAAAGTATATGAGAAAATTTTTATTGACAGGCATGTTGTTAGTTTCCATTGGAATGGGAACTATGGCCCAGGGACTGGTGCACCGGTTGGCCGGTGAGCCTTCACGAATTCATGAAGTTAGTATGCCAGAAGGAGCCTGGTATTTTGAGTTGATCTGTGAACATGAAGATGCAATGATTCATGTGGATCAGGTGGAAGCTGGAGATCGATATGCCCAAAGTCTTGTTGCTGCCAAGGAAGGAGATGCCCGTTTGTTTTTTATCCAGACAAGCAATGAGTATCCTGCAGAGGCCGGTCAGAAAACCCAGCGAATTTTTGGTATTGGGTTCACCAAAGGCGAAGAGAATTATGCGAGTCGATTGTATGATTACAAAGGAAAACCCGTTCTGTCCAGTGAGTTGAGTCAGGAGCAATATGAAGAGGGTGGCCCCTGGTGGTACATTGTTCCGGTTGAAGGGAACTCTCCTTATGTAACTATCCAGAATCGGAAAACCAACAAAATGTTAACACTTGGACCTCTTACAGATGGGAAATATGAGCTGATTCTTTCTAACCCCAAGAATGCTAATAACGCTGATCAGCATTGGAAATTTCGGTTGAGACCCAAAGAGTTTTAAGTTAAAACAACTTCTTGAATTTTTTGGATGAATGTGGGGGCTGATGAAGTGTAAAGACCGTAATTGTACCTGCTGTCTGAACCGAAGAATATCAGCCCGAATATGTAGATAAATAAAAAAATATAGACATGAAACGATTAATACTTACCATACTTGCAGCTGCTGCTTTATTACCAGGCGGAGCGCAAACACTCAGGACTTATTATGTTGTTTTTCCGGAGAATGCAGATTCCACAGTAAATGAAATCTTTGTGGATGATTTCAGGAAAACGGATATGCTGAAAGAAAGCATTCTTCCGGAATTTGGCAAAAGTCTGGCAGATGGCATTAAGAGCGAGATACGTAAAAGTGAGCGCTACGGAAATGTTGAGTATGTTCCTCAGTCATGGCGAAGGACAGATGTCTATGAAGTGGCTGATGATAAACAACAGGCTCAGTGGTTTGTTACCGGGACATTTGAGATTACTACCGATTCGAAACGTGATGTGACCACCGAAATAAAGAAAGAAACACCTTCCGAGGAAATGGTGAATATACTTCCTTTCGAGGTGATCTATTACGATTACATGAACAGTGCCAATACGAAGGTAACCATGGAATTGAAAGATAAGCAGGGAAATACCATTGTTACTTATGAAAAGGAAAAGGCTGCCACCAGTAATCCCGATAAGGATATGCGTGATCCTTCAGGTAAATTGCAAAGTCTGGAAGCTCTGGCTGGTTCTTCACAACAATTTTTTGTGACAGATATAGCCAATCAGTTCCTGCCCTGGATGAAGGCTTTTAATTATGAAATGCTGAAAATCAAAAACAGGGATATGAAAGACCATGTGGATAAAGACCGGTTTAAAGAGCTCAAAGATATGATGCGCGATGAGAATGATCTGGCCAAAAAACTTGATTATTTTGGCTTAGGGGAGCTTTACAAAACAGTGGCTGAAGAAACTGGCCTTAAAGAGGCATATACCAATCTGGCTTATGTATACGAGGTAATGGGAAATTATACCCGGGCCATGGAGATATATGAAGATCTGGGAGATAATAACGGAATTGAGCGGGTGAATTACTTCGTTGGAGAACGAAATACCTTAAGGTCTTTTGGAAAGGATTATTTTGAACCGGAAATTTAAATTTTTAATGTTTGTATAATGCTGAAGGGCTGCCCTGTATGGGGTGGCCCTTTTTGATGCTCAGATGGTTTGCAGGTTACCAATGATGGAATTCTATGCATTTGGTGGATACCTTACATTTTCTTAATAGGTTGAGAGAGAATCTCTCTGCCTGACTTCGCCGCTTGATTGTAAGCATTGGGGTTATATTTTCTTCGTTATTTTACTTTGCGGTTGCCCATATTTATTGGTATTTCATCATCTGACGGTAAAAATATCTGAATAGATCAAATTGGAAGGTGTTCAAAATGTCATTGTGTTATTTTGTCTGAGCATTGTCAGCCCCGGAGTGGTGACAATATGGTAGAACATGTATTAAAATGAACGGAGAAGCCATGACAGTGGTAATATAGCAATTTTGACGGGGGCTTCATTTCTTTTGAAGTTGTATCTATGCTCAGAGTGACAGAAAACCGATTGTCATTGGTAGGAGAACTGACGAAGCATCTTTCACTTTTTAGGACTGCTTATTTGTCTCAGGGGTTAAAGTCGGAAGAGAAATATCTTAAAGGAAAGAATACGATAATGATATGGTTGTCCTCCTGAACCGGCGACTATTCAATGGTAATTTTCCCGCAAAAGAGTAACTCGAAGTCCGATCCTGAGATTAATTTCCAGTAGTAGAGCCCTTCCTTCAGATCGTTAAGCACATATTCCTCCTGGTTGGTTTCGGCTTCCAGGAGTCGTTCACCTGAGTTGTCAAAAACTTCAATGATTAACCTCTTTTTTTTCGGATTTTGCCATTTAATAATCAGGGAGTTTTCTGTTTGAACTACGGAAACAGGTGTTTCAATAGTGATATCTCCATTGTCTCTCAAATTTCCTTCAAAACGGCTTACCAGTTTCTCCAGTGTCTCATCAGGGACATAATGTGCCAAAAATTTCAGGGTGTCCGGCTGAATCTCAGGAGTAGCGGACGGAGCCTGAGATCCGGGAGCACTGCTTGTTGGATAGGTAGAGGCTGCCTGGTCATTTTTTTGCTGGTTGTGGATTTTTTCGGGCGCCTCACTTGTTGTTTGCTGTTCAGTTGTCTCAGATGTTTCCTTGACCGGTTCTGTATTCTGAATAGTTTGCTCGGTTGTGCTGTTTTGGGAAAGGTAACGGTCATTGTCGAATGGGTTAATTTCCTGATCGATTACAAGAAGAACCAATGCGATGGCAGCAGCAATCGATACGCTCCAGGCGATAATGCGCTGTGTTTTTTCCCTGAAATTCTTTTCCGGTTTCTTATTGAAATCAAACTCACCCGCAATTTCTGCCACCATTAGTACTTCGGTAGCGCACTCATCACAATGAGAAAGGTGCTCACGAAGTTCAACCGGAAGACTGCGGTAGTCTCCTGAATTGATTGCTTCTGAGCAAATTGCTATTTCCTCTTCTGTAAGATGTTGCATCATGTTTTTTTGACGAGTAAGTTGTTTTGCCGGCCCAAATTTACCATTAATTTGACAAAAGCAAAATGGGCAAGCCGCAAAAAAAAGTTTTGGAAAAAGAAGAAAAATGGACTGCTTTAGGACTGGTGGTGCATCATTTCCATCAATACGGATAAGCTTTCCTGGTTGTGGGAGCTAATGCCATTCCCATTCAGTCGGTTGAGCAGCGTGTTCATTCTGCTATTGAGCCACATGCGGACGGAATCACTTTTTACCTCTTTTTCTTCGACGAGATTGACCACTTTTGCAAGGTGTTCAAATTTCTCGCCTTTAGAGGTTTTCATGTTTTGGTTGAGATAGGACTGAACGGATTCCTGTTGGTTTGTACAATATGCAGAAAAATCTGCTTCACTAAGTGGAATATCCAGGTAGTACTTCAAAAAAAGGCTGAGTTTGGCGCTTTCACCATTGAAAAAACGCATCGCATTGCATAATCTTTTTGCTTCATTCTTAAAATGCATCTCTTTTTCCGCTTCGTACTGGCTGGTGTTGTTGTTCAGTTCTGCAACCTTTTCAGTCGCTTCATGCAGCTGGTTCCAGTGTTTCTTTTCTTTCCTGATGAATTCGCAACACATCCTGTTCGCTACTGCAATTCAGTAAGTGGTGAGTTGCGATTTGCCCTGAAAGGCATTCAGGATTTTTTCCCGGTTGTTCCAGAATTTTTCAAATACTGACATTTCAGCATCGGAAGCCTCCCGCCTTGGAATACTTCCTTTTGCAACATATCGGGAGACTACTTTTTTGACAATCTCCATAAGTTGCTCGGCCGGAACGACCACTTTTTCTGATTGGTTGCTTACTGAACTCATTTTTGAAAAAAAGAAATGCAAAAATGCAATTTTCTTTTGGTTTTTAGTTTAGGTTATGCGCTTTTAGGTTGGCTTAAAGTCATTAAAATGGCTTTCGGGCTTGTTCTATTGTTTCTTACGAAAAAGCGTGATAAAGGTTTTTTAGAATTGTTTTAAATTACATGATTCAAAGCAGTTATGCTTATGGATTTTGATAGCCTGGTCATAAAATGGGAAAACAGTTGTTAGTGTATGATTGTTAGCTCTTAATATCTTCTAATAAGGTTGGTGAAGGAAAGGTCAATTTGGAGATTCAGGTATACTGTTATTTCATGTGGGGTGCGTCTTGTTTGACAGGCATAGGTTTGAAGGTTGATAACTATGTGTTTTGCTTACAGTTTATTCCCAATTATTCATAGTTTTTACTTGATTTTTGTCATGTATTCACTAAAAAAGAGATTTAAGTGTCAGTTAAACAGTGTTTAATGTGTGTTTTTTGGGCTGAAATAAAAACTTTCAAATTGTTATTGCGTATAAAAAATATCTTTAATTTTGATGGTACAAACAGACCAAAAAATCCAGGAATATGGAAAATAAATTTCAAGCATTTATGGACACTGTCAGGATGAAAAACCCTGGCGAAGATGAATTTTTGCAAGCCGTGCAGGAAGTTGTTGAAACAGTTTGGGATTTTTATCTCGAAAATCCCCGGTATCAGAAAGCTAAAATATTGGAACGAATGACAGAACCCGAAAGGGTTATTATGTTTCGTGTACCATGGGTTGATGATAAAGGAGAAGTGCAGGTCAACAGGGGGTTCAGGGTAGAATTTAACTCTGCAATAGGACCCTATAAAGGGGGCTTGCGTTTCCACCCCAGTGTAACTTTGAGTGGACTGAAATTTCTCGGGTTCGAACAAACGTTCAAGAATAGTCTGACCTCTCTGCCTATGGGGGGCGGTAAAGGAGGAAGTGATTTTAGTCCGAAAGGAAAATCAGACAATGAAATCATGCGTTTCTGTCAGGCATTTATGGCTGAATTGTTTCGTCATATTGGGCCGGACACCGATGTTCCTGCTGGGGATATCGGCGTAGGTGGTCGTGAAATCGGTTATTTGTATGGAATGTATAAGAAATTGAAGAACGAATTTACAGGCGTTCTCACAGGAAAAGGACGCGAGTATGGAGGAAGCCTTATTCGACCTGAAGCTACTGGTTTTGGCGCCGTGTATTTTGTTCGCGAAATGCTAAAGGAAAAGAATGACACCCTGAAAGGAAAGACGGTGGCTGTTTCCGGATTTGGAAATGTAGCATGGGGAGCTGCGCTCAAAGCGACTGAGCTCGGCGCTAAGGTGGTCACTATTTCAGGTCCCGACGGTTATATTTATGATCCTGATGGAATTTCCGGAAGTAAAATTGATTATTTATTACAATTAAGGGCATCCAATCAGGACATCGTGGAACCTTATGCAGAGAAATATGGTGTAGAATTTTTCAGAGGCCAAAGACCCTGGGAGCAAAAGGTGGATATTGCCATTCCATGTGCAATACAAAATGAGCTGAATGAAGAGGATGCCAAAACCCTCATTGAGAATGGGTGCTATCTTATTGCAGAGGCCTCCAATATGGGGTGTACTGCTGAGGCAGCAGCACTGGCAACCGAGAAAATTATGTTTGCCCCCGGCAAGGCTGTGAATGCAGGTGGAGTTGCGGTGTCAGGGCTCGAAATGAGTCAAAATAGCATGCGGATTAGCTGGACCCGTGAAGAGGTAGATGAAAAGTTGAACCAGATAATGAATAATATTCACGCTACCTGTGTGAGATATGGAAAAGGTCCCGATGGTAAAGTGAATTATGTCAAGGGAGCCAATATCGGCGGTTTTGTTAAAGTTGCCGAGGCTATGTTGGCTCAGGGGGTTGTCTGATTTGTTCATCAGGCAATAATGCCGACTTTAGTGGGCTTAAACATCATTTTTTTTGATTTTTTCAGGGACAATTGTGATTGGTTACAATGTTTTTCCAATTCTTTTGTCCCTGAATTTTGAGCAAAAGATGACTGTTTCGTTGCGCGAGGTGACCCGACCTGAATTTTGTTTAGAGATTAACGGTTAATTTGATTCCTTAATTGCTTTTTACCCCATGCCCTTTGCTATCTGCCCGTTGACTACAATATTCTGCCTGTTAAAATTTATTTGATTAATTTTGACGTATGATAGATACGCACTCACACATTTATTTGCCTGATTTTGATGAAGACCGGGCCGATATATTGAAACGAGCCCGGGAAACTGGTATTGAAAATATTTTAATGCCCAATATTGATGGCCAGAGTATCCGGCCAATGATGACGGTAGAGGAGCAGAATCCCGGTTATTGTTATTCCATGATGGGGCTGCATCCTACGTCAGTGAAAGGGGACTATGAAGAACAGCTGGCCAATATAAAGTATTGGTTGGATCAGCGGGATTTTATAGCTGTTGGCGAAATTGGGATCGATTTGTATTGGGACAAGACCTGGGAGCGGGAGCAACGGGCCGTTTTCAGAAAGCAGATTCAATGGGCAAAAGAAAAGGAGATTCCTGTTGTTATTCATGTGCGTGACGCTTTTGATGCGGTTTTTCAGGAACTGGATAAGGTATATGATAAAGGGTTGCGAGGTGTTTTTCATAGCTTCTCAGGAAGTGTCAAACAAATGCAAAGGGCGTTGGAGTACTCCGGGTTTATGCTGGGAATCAATGGTATTGTGACATTCAAAAACTCCAATCTCGATATAGTGCTGAAGGAAGCCGGAGCAGACAGGTTGCTGACCGAGACGGATGCCCCTTATCTGGCTCCGGTGCCATACAGGGGCAAGAGAAATCAGCCAGCATACATGAAAAATACCCTGTCGAAACTGGCTGAAATATATAATATGGCTGAAGAGGAGATGGATATCCTGACAACACAAAATGCCCGCAAATTATTTGGCATCTGATTATGTTGTGATTGCCTGCCTTATGACTCCCGACTCGAAAACAACAAAGTATTTGATTCATGAACAAGCAAGTTCTTATAATATATACAGGTGGAACTATCGGGATGGCTGTAGATCCGGACACCAATACGCTGGTGCCTTTCGATTTTGAGAATATTTCACGAAAAGTGCCCGAGCTGCGTAAGTTTGATTTCAAGGTTAACAGCATATCCTTCGATCCGATTGTAGATTCTTCAGAGATGTCTCCTGGGATTTGGGCCCGGCTTGCGGCCCTTATTGAAGAAAATTATGTGGCTTATGATGGGTTCGTGATCCTTCATGGTACCGACACCATGTCTTATACCGCCAGTGCATTGAGTTTTATGCTTCACAATTTGCAGAAACCGGTAATACTCACCGGAAGTCAGCTGCCCCTGGGAGCTATTCGCACCGATGGCAAAGAGAATCTGCTTACAGCACTGGAAATCGCTGCTGCTCATAAGAACAATCAGGCACTGGTTCCTGAAGTGTGCATTTATTTTCAGGACAAACTCTTTCGGGGTAACCGAACTACCAAATACAATGCAGAACACTTTCGTGCATTCAGATCCGACAATTATCCCCCTCTTGCAGAGGTAGGCTTGCATATCAAATACAATTATCCGTATATTCGCTATACCACGCTAAATGGAACATTTTCTATTTCCAGGAGAATGGATAATAATGTATCCCTTTTGAAGATATTTCCCGGAATCAATGAAAGTGTAGTTCGCTCAGTTTTGGAAGCACCCGGTATTCGTGGAGTGGTACTGGAAACTTATGGATCAGGTAATGCTCCCACGAGCGATTGGTTTATGAAAGCGCTGAAAGATGCCATTGACCGGGGGGTAGTTATTATAAATGTGACGCAATGTCTGGCGGGTAACGTGGAAATGTGGCGTTATGAAACAGGACGGCATCTCTTGAATATTGGGCTCATAAGCGGACATGATATTACGACTGAGGCAGCCCTGGCAAAGTTGATGTATTTATTAGGCAATACTGCTTCTATTGATGAAGTGAAGAAAAAACTAAATAAATCTTTAAAAGGAGAGATTAAGCCTGCTTTAGCCTGAGAGTGTGTCTTGTATGTGTTTATCTGACACTTACCTCCCTTTTTGTCACCTCCCGATGCGGGAAGTTTTTTGCATGATTTTATTTCCTAACCTTGTAATTGACATTTTTTTTGTAATTTGCAACCCTGAAAAATGGGTAACGAATATTTTATTTTGAGATTTTATTAATTGATTTTAAATTTGTTCTCCGTTTTTAAGAGAGAGAATTAAACTATTTTTGAGTATTAACAAACCAATACAAATCAAAATTTTTTACAGATTATGAAAAAGCTATTTGCGTTTTTGGCAGTTTTTGGGATGCTTAGCATGGGTGCATCATCCATTTATGCTCAGGATGAAGAGCAGTCGGTAGCTGAAGAGACTACAACCGAGCAGGTTGCAGAAGAGGAAGTTGCAGTGGAAGAGGAAGTTGCTGCAGAACCGGCACAAGGTGAAGAGCCTCAAGGCATTCACAAACAGATTAAGGCTAAATTTATTGAAGGTGGTGCTGTTTTTATGAGCTTCGTATTGCTGGCACTTGTTTTTGGTTTGGCTATTGTAATTGAAAGAATCATTTATCTGAACCTTTCAACCACCAATACCAAGAAACTTCTTCAAAAAATCGAAGATGCCCTTAATGAAGGTGGTGTGGAAGCTGCCAAAGAAGTATGTCGCAATACCCGCGGTCCTGTTGCTTCTATTTTCTATCAGGGACTGGATCGTTTCGACGAAGGAATTGAAGTGGTAGAGAAATCAGTGGTTTCTTATGGTTCTGTACAAATGGGACTGTTGGAAAAAGGACTTACCTGGATTTCACTGTTTATCGCCATTGCTCCTATGCTTGGATTTATGGGTACAGTAATTGGTATGATCGACGCTTTCGATACCATCGCTGCTATGGGTGACGTTTCTGCGACTGCGGTTGCCAGTGGTATTAAAGTGGCCCTGATTACCACAGTGTCCGGTTTGATTGTTGCTATTATCCTTCAGATTTTCTACAACTACCTGGTTTCTAAAATCGATGGTATTGTGAACAATATGGAAGATGCTTCAATCTCTTTGATGGACATTCTGGTTAAGTATAACATGAAAAAATAATTGTCATTATGACTAAGCTTTCAAAATATTTGAATTATGTACTATATCTTCTCCTGGCTGTAACGCTGGTGTTTGCAGGATTGTTCTATTTCGGAGGTGAAATTCCGGATGCTGCACAAACCACACCCGTTTACACCGAGACGTTCCTGAACTGGGGAAAGGTATTGTTGATGATAGCAGCAGCGGTAGCGATTCTTTTTGAGATTGCGAACCTGTTATTGCATCCGCAGGCTGCCATTAGGTCACTCATTTCAATTGCTCTTTTGGGAGTGATTGTATTGGTTGCTTACAGCATGGGAGACGGAACTCCTTTGCAATTGGTTGGATATAAGGGCCCCGATAATGTGCCAAGTATGTTGATTCTTGGTGATACATTCTTGTATAGTACCTATATCCTCATAGGTGGTGCATTGGTGGCAATTTTGTTCACCGAGGTATCCCGGATTTTTAAATAAACAAGAGTTGAGGGCAGGGCTTGTAAGTCCTGCCAACTAAAAATATTGTAAATTTATGGGAAAAAGAGATGTTCAGGAAGTGAATGCAGGGTCAATGGCCGATATTGCTTTCCTTTTGCTTATTTTCTTCCTCGTGACAACAACCATGGATACAGATTCAGGATTGTCGCGTATGCTTCCTCCCCCGGTGCCTGACGATCAGGAAGCTCCACCGCCCATTAAAGACCGGAACGTGTTTGAGGTATTGATCAATGCCCAGAACAGATTGCTGGTTGAAAATGAGCCCTTGGAACTCCGAGAACTTCGGGATGCTGCCAAAGAGTTTATTCAAAACCCTTTGGATGAAGAAGGATTGCCTGAAAAAGAAGAAAAGCAAATTGAATATTTTGGCATTTATCCTGTGACAAAGGGAGTGATTTCTTTGCAGAACGACAGGGGTACCCAGTATCAGATGTACCTCTCAGTACAGAATGAATTGGCAGCAGCTTACAATGAGCTTCGTAATGAACTCGCCCAATCTAAGTTTGGAAAGAAATTTGACGAACTGGAGGAAGACAAGCAGGATGCAATTCGTGATATCTATCCGCAAAAGATTTCCGAAGCTGAACCTAAAAACATAGGAGGGAAATAGAATGGCAAAATTCAGAAAGAAAAAAGGTAGTGGTCAGCAGGCCATTAATACAGCCTCTCTTCCCGATATCGTTTTTATGCTTCTGTTCTTCTTTATGGTGACAACCACCATGAAGGAGGTTGCACTGAAAGTTCAGTTGCAGCAACCCGAAGCTACTGAGTTGAGCAAGCTTGAGAAAAAATCGCTGGTGACCTATATTTATGTGGGAGTTCCACAGTCGCAATATCAGGGAACTTTTGGTTCTGAGCCTCGTTTGCAGCTCAACGATCAGTTTGCTACGGTTGACGACATTCGAAACTATATCGTGCAGGAGCGCGAATCGATGCGGGAAAGCGATCGATCTAAAATGACGGTTTCTATTAAAGCCGACTATGATACCCCAATGGGTATTATTACTGAAGTTAAGCAGGCTCTTAGAAAGGCACAGGCGCTTAAAATCAGTTACTCGGCCCGTCAGGTTAGTGAAGTACCAATGTAAATTCAGATTCGAATTTCAGATATAACGGAGTTGATGCTTTCAACTCCGTTTTTTTATGCCTTTTTTTGGGGTATACCCGTCGGGTTTTATTACTTTAAGGGCTGTAAACTTATTTCATCAATTATCTTCTGTTCATGGAATTGAATCTTACACATAGTCGTTTCTCCGAAACGGCCTTCGATCAGTTAATGCAACGACGCATTCATAAAGTTTTATTGATCTGCAGCTCCTACGATGCTTTTATGCTTGAGGAAGATGGACGCATCGATGAACAACTTTTTAATGAGTATGTATCCTTAAGCTTACGCTATCCACCCCATTTTATTCAGGTTTCTTCTGCTGAAGAGGCCTTTTCTGTGCTCGAGGAGGAGCAAATAGATCTGGTCATTACCATGTTGAGTGTTGGGGGAATGGATCCTTTTTCTTTATCGAGAAAGATTAAAGAATCCTTTTCCTGGGTTCCTATTGTAGTTCTGACACCTTTCTCGAGAGAGGTGTCCCTTCAGCTCAGTCGTGAAGATACCAGTGCTATCGATTATGTTTTTTGTTGGCTTGGAAACTCAAATCTTTTGCTGGCCATTATCAAACTTATTGAGGATGGGATGAATGCCGCACATGATATAGGGGAAGTAGGGGTGCAGAGTATTTTGCTTGTTGAAGACTCGGTTCGGTTTTATTCCAGTTATCTGCCATTGATCTATAAGATTGTGTTTAAACAGTCCAAAAAGTTTATGCAGGAGGGACTCAATGAGCACCAGATGATGATGCGTATGCGTGGCAGACCGAAGATACTGCTGGCCCGTACTTATGAAGAGGCAGAAGCTTTTTATGATAAGTACCGCAATAATCTGCTTGGTGTTATTTCAGATGTTTCATTTAAACACGAAGGCCAAAAAGAGGTAGGGGCAGGAATTAAGCTTGCCCAAAAGGTTAAAAAGGATAATCCTTTTATGCCTTTTATGCTTCAGTCATCCGATGCGAAGGTTGCAGATGTGGCCAAAGAAATAAAGGTCGGGTTTATTCACAAACACTCTAAGTTTCTTTTGCAGGAGCTAAAGGAATTTCTTAATACTTATCTGGCCTTTGGCGATTTTGTTTTTATTGATCCCAAAACCGGAAACGAACTTTCCAGAGTAAGTAACTTGCGGGAACTGCAAAGCAAACTCATGGAAGTACCTGATGAATCGCTTCATTATCACTTCAAGCGTGATCATGTTTCCAAATGGTTGACTGCTCGTGCACTTTTCCCTATTGCCGATGTTGTAAGGCAGTTAAAAGTTGATGATGATGCCAATATGGCTGCCCATAAGGAGAAATTGGTGCGTCTGATTTCTGAATTCAGAAAAAGCAAAGGTCGTGGTATTATTGCCTCTTTCGACCGTAACCGTTATGATGATTATGTAGCCTTTTCCCGTATAGGACAGGGATCAGTCGGTGGCAAAGCCAGAGGATTGGCTTTTTTGAATACAATTATCAAGCGTCATCCTGAATTAAATCAGCACCCGGAGGTAAATATCATGATTCCCAGAACTATTGTGTTGGGTATCGATGTGTTTGAAGCCTTTATGGAGGAAAATGATTTATATTCTGTGGGGCTTTCCGATATTTCTGATGAAGAAATTCTGAACCAATTCATTAAGGGCAGACTTCCCGGTCATTTGTATGACGATCTCCTGCGTTTTGTACAGGTTGTAAAGCGTCCTGTTGCGGTGCGGTCTTCAAGTGTTTTGGAAGACAGCCACTACCAGCCTTTTGCCGGAATATATACCACTTATATGATTGCTCCTTCTGATGAACAGCAAATGGTAGGTCAGCTGATGAATGCCATTAAATGTGTTTATGCATCGGTTTACTATAAATCGAGTAAGGCCTACATGGAAGGAACCATGAACCTGATTGATGAAGAACGGATGGGGATTGTACTGCAGGAGGTGGTAGGACAAGCACATGAAAATAGGTTTTATCCTACTTTTTCAGGGGTTGCCCGTTCTGTGAATTTTTACCCCATTCCGCCCGAAAAAGCCGAAGACGGGGTGGTTAATGTTGCTTTGGGATTAGGACGTCAGATCGTGGAGGGGGGAGCTTCTCTGAGATTTTCTCCAAAGTATCCTGCCAAGGTGCTACAGTTGTCATCACCTGACATGGTGGTTCGTGAAACACAGAAAACTTTCTTTGCCCTGGATCTGGATGCTATGCGCTTTGAACCTTCTGTCAACGATGGAATCAATATCCTGAAGATGAATGTGGGCGATGCTGAACAGGATGGATCCCTTAAATGGCTTGCTTCTGTTTTTGATATGCAAAACCACATGATCAAGGATGGTTTGATGGCAGAAGGGCCCCGTTTTATCACTTTTGCCAATATCCTGAAATA
>DHQK01000254.1:13516-14199 GCA_002411085.1 Marinilabilia sp. UBA5340
GATGCTTTCCCATTGGCCGATATTGTAAATACTGTTTTGCGCATAGGTCAGGATGAAATGAAGCAACCCGTGGAAATTGAATTTGCCGTAGATCTTCAGTCGAAAGAGGGTAAGCCGGTGTTTTATCTCTTGCAGATACGCCCCATTGTGGATACCAAAGATCCTTCCGGGCCTGATTTATCTGATTTTGCCCCTGATGATTGTCTTATTTATTCTCAGTCGGCACTGGGGAATGGGGTGGTGAATGATGTTCGGGATATAGTATATGTAAAACCCGAAACCTTTAAACCTTCCCTGAATAATGAAATAGCCAAGCATATTGAGCACATTAACGATAAACTCCAAAAGGAAGGACGTCCCTATTTGCTGATCGGTCCGGGACGTTGGGGATCTCAGGATCCCTGGCTAGGTGTTCCTGTAAGGTGGGGACAAATTGCCGGAGCCAGAACTATTGTGGAAATGGGGCTTGAAAACTATCATGTGGAGCCCAGTCAGGGTACCCACTTTTTCCAAAACCTGACCTCGTTGAAAGTGGGTTACCTTACCATAAATCCACATATTGGGGAGGGGAGTATCAAACTGGATTTGCTTGATCAGCAAAAAGCACAGGAAGAAACCGAATATGTAAGGCATGTCAGGTGCTCCAGCCCATTTTCAACGATGATTGATGGTAAGAACAATAA
>DHQK01000131.1:0-614 GCA_002411085.1 Marinilabilia sp. UBA5340
CGCATATTTGTGATGAACCTTAAAAGAGAAAGCAGATTTTTTGCTCCAACTTTTCGCATGATGTTTTTACGGTGAGTTCGTACGGTTGCTTCACTGATATGGAAATTCTGGGCAATTTGTCCGGGGGTTTTTAATTCAATAAGAGAATACAAAATACTCTTTTCCCGGTTGCTTAACTCTTTTCTGTGATTGCCATTGTTGTTGTGAACCTGATGATTTAAAGCCTCGGTAATTTTAGAGCAGAAATATTTTCCCCCGTTATTGACCTCCTGCAATGCCATAAATAAGTTTTGACTACTGCTGGTCTTTAAAACATATCCGTCCAGTCCGGCATCCAAAATCTCGCTTAAAAGAGAATTGGAGCTTAGAAAGCCAACCATAATAACCCGGTGTCCAGACTTTTTTAGTTGACAGGTAATTTCCAGAGCTTCATGATCAAGATGAAACATTTCAATAACAATGAGCGTGGCTTCACTGAAGGCTGAAATTGTATTTTTGTTTAACGGGAGTGCATTTTTTACAAAGAAGTGATCGCTTTGACTTATCATCGCATGCAAAGCATCACCCCACAACTGGTGACGGAACAATATGTCGATACCTGCCATCATGATGTA
>DHQK01000131.1:908-1142 GCA_002411085.1 Marinilabilia sp. UBA5340
CCCTGAATCAGAAATGAACCTGCATTTTCTACAGAAGATAACTATTTAATTTTTAAAGTGCATGTTTTTTTTGTCAACGCCCGGACTATGAAGGCGATTTGGATAGTTTTGTTTGTCAGAGTCACCATTACTTCTGATTCCAGAATGAAATAAAACTCTTTTTTCAAGAATTGCTTTCAATGGCTTCCCTAAAAATATAATACCCCGGTGTGATTTAAGCAGGTGGAAAAAATT
>DHQK01000131.1:1153-39173 GCA_002411085.1 Marinilabilia sp. UBA5340
TTGCGGCGATGGTGCTTTTAGTAGTTCTTGCGGCAGCAGGTGGGGCGTAGATTACAGGGCAGTAAACCTGACACAGTTAACCCCCATAATCATGTAAAGTCGCGTCATTGCGAACATAGTGAAGCAATATCATTTTTTAACCTGACACCAATGAAAATTGATGAATCGAAGATCGACGAAGTCAATAATCCAGATAAGTGGATATAATTCTCCGGTCTCATCTCCCCCAAAATATAATAGCCCGGTGAAATTTAAGCAGGTGGAAAAAATTATTACTTTTGTGGTTCAAATTGTTCCAAAAAATCAGAAACAATGCTTGATAAGATTAAAGATTTACTGGAAGAAGTAAAGAACCTGAAGGCAGAAACTGCTGAAGAGGCAGAACAACTGCGGATTAAATATATCAGTAAAAAGGGAATTATTCCCCAGCTTTTCAATGATTTTAAGAATGTCCCCAACGACCAGAAAAAGGCAGTTGGTCAGGCTATCAATGAATTGAAGAATGCAGCTCAGGAGTCTATCACTCAATTGAAGGAGCAATTTGAACAATCAAGGCTGACTTCGGGAGCAACAGATCTTACACTTCCCGGAAGCTCCATGCCGCTGGGTAGCCGCCATCCACTCTCCATTGTTCGCAATCAGATTGTGGAGATTTTTGATCGTATTGGTTTTTCAGTTGCTGAAGGGCCCGAGATTGAAGATGACTGGCACGTTTTTGAAGCGTTGAACTTCCCGCCGGAACATCCGGCACGTGATATGCAGGATACTTTTTTTATCAATCAGGATCCTGATATTTTATTACGGACACACACTTCTTCGGTTCAGATTCGTACTATGGAGCATCAGAAGCCACCTATTCGTGCCATCTTTCCCGGTCGTGTGTTTCGAAACGAAGCCATTTCGGCCCGTGCTCACTGTATTTTCCATCAGGTAGAAGGTCTTTACATCGATAAAGATGTTTCATTTGCCGATCTGAGACAGACCTTGCTCTATTTTGCCAAGGAGATGTTCGGTCAGGATACCCGGATTCGTTTGCGTCCGTCGTATTTCCCGTTTACGGAGCCATCTGCTGAAATGGATATCTCTTGTACTCTTTGCGGAGGAGAAGGTTGTAATATTTGTAAACACACAGGCTGGGTAGAAATCCTCGGATGTGGAATGGTTGATCCTGCTGTATTGACCAATTGTGATATTGATCCGGATGAATACACCGGTTTTGCTTTCGGGATGGGAATCGAGCGTATCGCGATGCTGAAATATCAGATCAACGACATTCGTCTGTTTTTTGAAAACGATGTGAGATTTTTGGAACAGTTCAGGGCTGAGTCGTAAATGATTCTGTCTTCTACAATATTCAACCGCAAACTTCATACGTTTGCGGTTTTGTTTATGTTATATATACGGATTGCAGTTTTCTCCTTTTATTGAATATTGTGCCATTTTTTTGTGTTTATCATTCCGTCACTTCGTAAAGGGTGTCCCGAGAGACGAATTTTTTTGACTGTCAATTTGTTTGTATCTGAAAATGCTCATAGAGACTGTCAGATACCCCTGATAATATTCACTACCCAATTGATCATAATGATAATTAGTAGTAGCATTTTACCTGAGGGGGAGAGATCCCGCTTTATGAAAGGGAAAAATGTCTCCTTCCGTAATAAAATATCCGCAATCAGCCATGCCAGAGAAAAAAATATGAAAATGGTAAATGGGATGGTAAGTAAATTGTATTGAAGTGAAGTGATGAGGTTTCCCTGAAATATCTCAAGAGTAGCTCTGCCCATTCCGCATCCGGGGCATGGAATTCCAGTTGCATTTTTGAAAAGACACAATGTCCGGTGCTCCTGACCGGGATTGTCAAAAGCAATAAGCATAAAATACCCGCCGACAATCGAAAAGATGGCCAGCAGGTTTTTTGTGAAAATACTATCCGACAGCTTAATACCCGGCAACTTCTGCAAATTTTTGATAGTTCAATTCGCGTGTTCTTTGCATCACAGTGAACCAGTCGATGATGGTCCAGATACCAAATCCACCGCATGTCAAAAGTTTGACGATGCCCAGGCCGGTATCTCCCAGCATGAATCTGTCGATGCCCAGGGATCCAAAAAGAAGAGATATGATTATCAGGAGGGTAGGATCCTTATATGAAATGGATTGAACGTGCAATAATTTATTGTCATCCAATTTTTCAAGCTGACTTTTCACCAGCATCAGTTTTTCTGTCGGAAACTTAGGGGCCATCGTGGCCATGAACATTTCTGTTTTTGTTTGATCCATTTTGATTTATTAATTACGGTTAATAAAAGCACAGGGCTTAACCCCATTTGAATAAAAGAAAACAAAAGTATAGAAAATAGTTTTTGCTGTGGATGTTTTTCAGAGAAACTATAAGGCTAATCCTTGCTTTTGATATCTGGTTGAACAAAACTCTTCATGTTTGGAATTAATGCAATAAGTATTTTGTTATATTCAATAATTCCTGGAACATGGTGGCAGGTTTACGGATGCACTGATCAATTTTATTTTTCCTGGATCGAACCATAATCTCCTTTTCTTCGTAAATTAATGGTTGCTTATTATTGTCTATGATAGGAATACGTACCAAAATATTGATTTTTTTGTTGATGTTTCTGTGGATTTCTGCAGCTTGCAGTCACGCGCAGTATTTTGGCAAAAATAAACCCTCCTATCGTACATTCGATTTTCAGGTTTCACAGACCGACCACTTCAATATCTATCATTATCTGCAGGATTCGTCCCGTATCCGGTTTTTAGGCAGTCTGGCTGAGCAGTGGTATCGTTATCACCGGAAAATTCTTGTGGATACGTTTCGTACCGAAAGTCCCATCATAATTTACCGGAATCATGCAGATTTTCAGCAAACCACAGCCATTATGGGGGACATTGGGGTAGGAACAGGTGGTGTTACCGAAGGATTGAAGCGACGGGTGGTGATGCCCTTTACGTTTTCTGATTATCAGACATCCCATGTTTTGGGGCATGAGTTGGTTCATGCTTTCCAATATCACATTATAGAAGAAAGCAGTGGCATGAATATCGGTGCTATTTCCAGGGTTCCCTTGTGGATGATCGAAGGTATGGCTGAATATCTTTCTGTTGGGAATAGTGATGCCTACACTTCTGTCTGGATGCGGGATGCGCTACTGAATGGACATTTTCCGACACTTGATGAGATGCGCCTTTATTCAAAGTTTTCTCCTTACCGATTTGGTCAGGCTTTTTGGTCTTACATCGCTTCCCGGTATGGGGAACAGTATATCCGTCGCTTATTTGTTGCTTCCGCCTCACAAGGCTATCATTTGGCCATTGAAGAGCAATTGGGTATAACCGTTGATTCGCTTTCGGTTGCCTGGAAAAGCACATTGACAAATCAGTTGGTTTCTGCAGAAGACAGTACCTATACCCTTTTGGGGGAACGGTTGTTTTCATCTGAGAATGCTGGTAGTTATAATCTTTCTCCTTCGGTGAGTCCCGACGGAGCCTATATTGTCTTTTTATCAGAAAAGGATATTTATTCGCTGGATTTGTTTCTTGCTGATGCCCATACAGGAAAGATCATTTCAAAAATCTATACCAATTCACGAAACAGTGATATTGATGCACTTGAATATACCGAAAATGCTGGTTCCTGGTCACCCGATAATCGCTATTTTGCTTTTGTGGCGTATCAAAAAGGGAAATCGGTAATATTGGTGTACGACACACAAAAGAAAGTTATTGCCCGTACGATTAATTACCCCGGGATCGATGCTGTCTCTTTCCCTGTCTGGTCGCCCGATGGTTCAGGAATTGCCTTTAGCGGGATGAATAGTGGCATCAGCAACCTATGGTATTTTTCTTTCGAACAGGGAGAAATGCAACAATTAACGGAATCCCCATCGGCTTGCATTCAACCCCGTTGGTCACCCGATGGGAAATCGTTATGGTTTGTTACCGATGCTCCTGCCACAACACAGACATTTTTCTTTCCCGGCTATTTTAATATAGCACGGTTGGATATTGAATCACTGCAAACAGAAGTCTTTAATACTTTTCCAGGCGCAAAAAACCTCAATCCAGTGCCGGTAAGTAATCAAAAGGTACTCTTTTTGTCCAATGTAAATGGACGGCGCGATTTGTATGTGTTGGATGTTGAGTCAGAGAAACTAAAACGGGCTACCAGCTATGCTACAGGAATTATGGGTATTACCGAAATGTCTCCGGCCCTGAGTTATTCGCACAATATGCTGTATTACTCAATGCTTAAAGGAGGAGAGTTTCAGATTATTAAAGCCCCGCTGGATGAATTACTGGAACAGGCCAAAGAAGTTTCCGGCAAGCCTTTTAATTACCGGGCAGCACGACTGGCGCCTTATTCCGAGCGTTTGTCGGTGGTGGATCAGCATCTTTTGTATCAGGGAGTTGTAAATGTGGATTCCTCGGTAGCCATAGAATCTGCAAATCCGGGGAAAAGTTTTCAGCTTGATTATGTAGGCAACATGGCGGCAGGTGTAATGACGGGGCGCTTTGGGACAGGAATAGCCGGAAGCATTGAAGCACTTTTTAGTGATATTCTTGGGCATCACCTTCTTTATGCCGGGGCCAGTATTAATGGGGAAATCTATGACTTTGGGGGTCAGGTGGCCCTGCTCAATCAACGACAGCGCATCAAAACAGGGGTTAGTTTTTCGCATATTCCTTACCGGATGGGCTATTATTCTTACGAAGGAGAGGGCGAAGAAGAAGAGCTGGTTTATTACAGTCGCAGGGTGTTTGAAGATAAAGGTTCGATTTTTAGCTATCTGCCTTTGAGTCGCAGTACCCGCATCGAAACCGGCCTTTCTATGGCGCACTATGGCTATCGTTACGAGAAAATTGAGGATATCCGGTCGTATTATCCTACTTACAATGAGTCCGGTAGTCGTATCGATGCGCCTGATGGTTTTTGGGTTGGGAAGGCCGATGTGGCTTATGTGTTTGATAACTCAAAATCGGGGATTGCCTCGCCGGTGGATGGTACGCGTATGCGTGTTCAGGCAGAGAAATTTACCAACGGAGTGGATGCCCACGCTTTTTTGTTTGATTACCGTAAATATTTGTTTGTACGTCCTTTTAGCTTCGCCTTCAGATTTTATCATTACGGAAGATATGGGGCTGATCGTAATACCAACCGGATGACGCGTTTGTTTGTGGGGTATCCCTGGTTGGTCAGAGGGTACGATACAGGAGACTTTTATGCCGACAGTACACAGAATCATAGCGGAATCGGGATAAAGCATTTGATTGGAAGTAATCTTATGATTTCCAACTTGGAGTGGAGGATGCCCTTTACCGGGCCGTTTGATTTTGCCTGGTTTCGTTCCTCGACTATATTTTCAGAGTTGGCTTTATTTATGGATGCGGGCATTGCCTGGGATCGTGATAGTCACCCGGTATTTGCACTCACTTCCAGATCGGACGAAAGGCGCATTCCGGTTTTTAGTACCGGAGTGTCGCTTCGTCTGAACTTCTTTGGTTTTATCGTTATTGAGCCATATTATGCTTTCCCTTTTCATCAAAACAGGTTTTACCGTGGACAATTTGGGTTTAATGTATTCCCCGGATGGTAAAACCTCCCCTGAAAAAATAACATCTGACGGAAATCAATAAGCAATAAAATTTTTATCTTGTGACTGTTTTATTCATAAGACAGGTGAAATGTAAACAGGTGGAAAGCCTGAGAGTAGTATGCCGGGACATCACCCCCGGTTATGGAGGTATTCTCACCGCTTACCTGAAAAGGATGAGCAAAGCCAAAAATTGAAAGCGGAATTTCATTCCGGACATTGCAAAGAATGGTTGAATAAGTGTAGTTTGGGAGTGCGTAGAATTCTTAAAGCATATTGATGCCCGGAATAGTAAGCGTCCAATAGTAACTGCCATATTTTGAATTAATTATAACCATAAAACTTTGAATTATGTTGAATCCAGTATTTTGGCTTGTTCCTGTCGCTTCTTTGATAGCGCTGTTCTTTGCCTGGCTTTTCTTCAAACAGATGATGAAGAATTCCGAGGGCAACGATACAATGAAAGAGATTGCCCGTCACGTTCGCGAGGGCGCCAATGCTTATTTGAGTAGTCAGTACCGTGTGGTAGCGCTCGTTTTTGTGGTATTGGTTGTATTGCTGGGTATTCTGGCTTTTATGAAGGTGCAGAATCCCTTTGTCCCTATTGCTTTTCTTACAGGTGGTTTCTTTTCAGGCCTGTGTGGTTACCTGGGAATGAAAACCGCTACTTTCGCCTCCGGACGTACCGCCGAAGGGGCTTCCAAATCTCTTAATCAGGGATTGAAAATTGCTTTTCGCAGCGGGGCTGTAATGGGATTGGTTGTTGTAGGTTTTGGTTTGCTCGATATCGCTTTGTGGTTCTGGTTTTTGAATGAAGTCGTGTTTACCCCTGAGAATATGGCTCATGGACTTGAGTGGGCCGGGCTTACCTTTGTTCATGAAGGTCTTTCTGAGAAAGAGAAGATGGTTGAAATTACGGTTACTATGCTGACCTTTGGTATGGGGGCTTCAACCCAGGCTTTATTTGCGCGTGTAGGGGGTGGTATTTTTACCAAGGCTGCTGACGTGGGTGCCGACCTGGTGGGTAAGGTAGAAGCTGGTATTCCTGAGGATGATCCCAGAAATCCTGCCACTATTGCCGATAATGTTGGCGACAACGTGGGGGATGTTGCTGGCATGGGGGCTGACCTTTACGAGTCTTATTGTGGTTCCATTTTGGCCACAGCTGCCTTGGGAGCTTCTCTGCCTGCATTGACAGGGGCTGAGCAAATGAAGGTTATTATGGCACCTATGATTGTTGCTGCGGTTGGAATATTGCTTTCCATCGCGGGAATTTTCCTCGTCCGTACCAAAGAGTCTGCAACTCAAAAGAACTTGCTGACCTCCTTGCTGCTTGGTACTGGTGGTAGTTCGTTTCTTATTCTGGTGGCATTGGTGGTGTTGGCCTATCTCGACTGGATTACATGGGGTATTCTGGGATCTGTAGCCGTGGGATTACTGGCAGGAGTCATTATTGGTCAGGGAACCGAATATTTTACTTCGGATGAATACAAACCGACTAAAGGGATCGCCAGACAGGGTCTGCAGGGGCCTGCAACCACTATAATTGAAGGGATTGCTGTTGGAATGTTTTCCACATGGATTCCTGTTGTTACTATTACTGCCGGTATTGTCGGAGCTTTTGCTTTTGCGGGGGGGTTCACCAATTTCCCCATGGGGGTTTATGGTATTGGATTTGCCGCTGTAGGAATGCTCTCAACATTAGGAATTACGCTTGCTACTGATGCTTTCGGGCCTATTGCTGATAATGCAGGGGGTAATGCAGAGATGTCAGAGCTTCCGCCAGAAGTCCGTGAGCGTACCGATGCACTCGATATGCTTGGAAATACAACCGCGGCTACCGGTAAAGGTTTTGCCATTGGTTCTGCTGCACTGACAGCAATGGCTTTGCTGGCAGCTTATATCGAAGAGGTTCGGTTGTGGCTTGGAAAATTGGCCAAAGCATCTACTGAAGGTATTCAGCAGGTGGGTGATTATATATTCTATCTCAAAGAGAATCCTGAGCCTGTTGTGGAGAAAGGGCAGAAAGCGGTTGAAATTTCTGCTGCCGGAATACGTGATTTTTCATCGGCTTATGACCTGTCGTTATTCAACCCAATGGTTTTAGCCGGGCTCTTCATCGGGGCAATGATGGCCTTCGTGTTTAGCTCTATGACTATGAAAGCTGTAGGCCGTGCCGCCGGTAAAATGGTTGATGAAGTTCGCCGTCAGTTTAAAGAAATCCCCGGAATCATGGAGCGTAAAAGTAAGCCCGATTATGCACGTTGTGTGGAGATTTCAACCAAGGGAGCACAGCGTGAAATGATCCTGCCTTCCCTGCTTGCCATTGCGGTTCCTGTCGCTGTTGGGGTTGTCCTGGGTGTTCCGGGAGTTGTTGGGTTGCTGGCTGGTGGTCTTACTGCTGGGTTTACCCTTGCTGTTATGCTTAATAACTCCGGAGGTGCATGGGATAACGCTAAAAAATACATAGAGAAAGGAAACTATGGTGGAAAAAACAGTGAAGCTCACCATGCAGGCGTAGTTGGAGATACTGTAGGTGATCCGTTTAAGGATACCTCAGGTCCTTCGCTCAATATTCTCATTAAGCTGATGACCATGGTCTCTGTGGTAATGGCCGGACTTACCGTTGCATTCTCTATATTCTAGTGAAAATAATTAACCATATAAGGCATTTAGTATTTTATAATTGTCTTTCTTGGTGTCAAAGGATGTGACAAATACTATTCCTGATTTCAATAAAAAGGTACATCTTTGGGTGTACCTTTTTTATACGTTACAGATGGACTATTTTCAGGATATTCTCAAGGCCAGGGAGCGCATCGCTCTTTTTGCTGAAGAAACGCCGGTGATTACCAGCCAGTCGCTTAACCGCATGCTGGATGCGGAAATCTGGTTTAAGCTGGAGAATCAGCAAAAAGCTGGTGCTTTTAAGTTTAGAGGTGCGACAAATGCTGTTCAGAATCTCAACGATCAGGAGGCGCAGAAAGGTGTTGCCACTCATTCATCGGGCAACCATGCCGCAGCGTTGGCTCTGGCTGCCAAAAACAGGGGCATCCCTGCCTATATTGTCATGCCCGAAAATGCTCCCGAAATAAAGGTGGAAAATGTGAAACGTTTTGGCGGGGAGATTACCTTTTGTGAGCCTACGTTGAAGGCCAGGGAAGATACTTTGAAAACAGTGGTGCAGAACACAGGAGCCACCTTTATCCCACCTTACGATTGCTACGATGTTATCTGTGGGCAGGGCACTGCTGCATTGGAATTGATTGAAACAGCCGGCCCTTTCGATATACTAATGACTCCGGTCGGAGGAGGAGGACTTTTGAGCGGATCTGCTGTTGTGGCAAAGAACCTTTCTCCCGGGATTAGGGTGATTGCCGGTGAACCGTTGGAGGCAGATGATGCCTGCAGATCCTTGAAAGAAGGTAAAATCATTCCTTCAGAGAATCCTCAAACCATCGCTGACGGATTGAAAACTTCGCTTGGTTGTCTCAATTTTGAAATTATCAGTCAGTATGTAGATGAAATTCTGACATGCACCGAACAATCCATTAGGGCTGCAATGGTTCTTTTGCGTAAACAGGCCGGAATTATGGCTGAACCTTCCTCCGCTGTTCCGTTGGCTGCCATCACTGAAAACAGAGAGGTCTTTCGCCGAAAACGAATCGGAATGATTATCAGTGGAGGAAATATTTCGGAAGCCATGTTCCGCAAGATAACTACAGAAGTGGGCTGAATAGCCTTGCAAAGGATTCTTTGACTTTTTCGATGTGCGGACGGTCAATCCACTCCGGAAGCAGGATAATCTCACTGTCTGCCTGATCCTGAAGAAATGTTTGCTTCATTTCACGGCCTGTCTCTTTGTCGTAGATGAATGCTGTGGCTTCGAAATTTTGCTCAAAACTGCGAAAATCCATATTGGCAGAGCCTACAATACTTATCCGGTCATCTGTCACCAGTGTTTTGGAATGTAAAAATCCTTTTTGGTAAAAATATATTTGTACTCCTGCTTCAAGCATCTCCCGGATATAGGAGCGAGAACACAGAAGGGTGATGAAGGCATCGCTTTTTTCGGGAATGATAATGCGCACATCTACACCGCTGAGCGCTGCTGTTTTCAATGCCAGCAATACGCTTTCACTGGGCATGAAATATGGAGTGGCAATGTAGACATAGTCTTTAGCTGAAACGATGGCCTGAAAGATGCCCATCATAATTGCCGGCCAATCGGAATCAGGGCCGCTGGCGACAATCTGCATTACTTTATTGCTGACCGGGGTACTTTGGGGAAAATACTTTGTATCCGAGAGCTCTGTTTGGCTTACGAAGTACCAGTCAATAAGAAAAATTGACTGTAGAGAGTTAACAGCATCTCCTTTTACCATAATATGGGTGTCACGCCAAATACCATAGGAGCTCATGTCACCGTCTTTGTAGCGATCAGCGATGTTGTATCCTCCAATAAAGCCTACCTGACCATCAATTACAACAATTTTCCTGTGATTGCGGTAATTAACTTTACTTGTTAGTAGCGGGAAGTGTACCTCCAGAAAACTGTAAACTTCAATGCCTGCTTCACGCATCTCATCAAAAAAGGATCTTTTTAGTTCCCAACTGCCCACATCATCAACGATCAGGCGTACTTCAATGCCTCTTTGTGCTTTTTCTTTGAGTATTTCTTTGACCTGGTTCCCGATGTTATCTTCGGCAAAAATATAGTATTCCAGGTGAATGAAGTGTTTGGCTTTTTTTAATTCGTTGATGAGGGCTTTGAATTTCTCTGTGCCATTGTGCAAAAAAGTGACCTCGTTTCCGGAGGTTATTACCGAACTGCTGTTGTTTAGCAGCAAACGAACAATTCCGGTGGGTTCACGAGCTATGTCATCTTCTCCGTATTGACCGTCTGCAAGTTGAGTGATCTGCGAATGTGCCAGATAGTTGAGCCGGTGATGATTGCGAAGCCCTTTTCGGGCAATGATTTTTTCTTTACGGAAATTCTGTCCAAAAAAAATATAGAAAATAAATCCTAACCCGGGAAGCAATAATAGCACCAAGACCCAGGATATAGTTTTCAGCGGACTGCGATTCTCGAGCACAATCATAATGACTACGACCAGAATACTGATGGCGTAGCCGGCAAGAATAAGAGGCAATATGTTTTCGTTAAAAAAAGCGTCTAAAAACGTGTTCATTAAAACAGCTTAAAGAGGTGCCAATTTTTGAATCCCGGACTCCCCTGATTATTTTACTTTCTAAGTTAATGATTTGTTTCGATAAATAAACAAACGACTGTTGCCAAATTTTTCCCAACTCACCGGTTTGTCTTTTATTGCTGGTGCTTCCACGCCGGTGACAAACCATTTTTCTCCAACAAAAACACGGGCTTCATCCCACAGTCCGGCATCGGTAAAGGCATTAAGCAGAATTCCTCCTCCCTCAACCATTACCGACTGAATGTTTCGTCTGTACAATTCATTGAGTATAGCCAGCAAAGGGTTTTCAATATCATCCAGAAATACTGTTTCCACATTTTCAGAAACGGGGGCTCCCTTTTCTGAAAAAACCAGTGTGGGGGTTTTCCCATTGAACAGGGTCAGTGTATGGGGCAATTTTCCAAAACGATCCAACACCAGACGCAGTGGATTGGGGCCTGACCAATCGCGTACAGTAAGTGAAGGGTTGTCTTTTAGAGCTGTTATTGTGCCGACCAGAATGGAGGGTTCGGTTCGTCTCCATTTATGGACCATGCGTCGTGCCCAGTCATCTGTTATCCATGTGGGGCGTGCTTCATCGAGTACAGTTCTGTCAATGTCCAGGAAGCCATCCCTGGTTTGAGCCCACTTCAGTAAAATATAAGGGCGTTTTTGCTCATGAAAAGTAAAAAAACGACGATTTAATTCCCGGCTTTCTTTCTCTTTTATCCCTACGGTAACATCTACTCCTGCCGATCGCAACATTTCAATGCCGCGACCAGCTACTTTCGAAAAAGTGTCTTTGCAGCCTACCACCACGCGAGGGATTTTTTTCTGACGAATCAGCAGTGAACAGGGAGGTGTTTTCCCATAATGCGCACAAGGTTCCAGGTTCACGTACAGGGTGGCTTCGTTTAACAGAGACTGGTCTTTTACCGATTCAATAGCATTGACCTCTGCATGTGGTTCTCCCGCTTTACGGTGATATCCTTCTCCAATAATTCTCCCGTTATGCACAATGACGCATCCCACCATGGGATTGGGCCAGGTGTTGCCTTCTGCCTTTAGGGCCAGGTCAAGACAGCGCTGCATGTATATTTCGTCTTGGCTTTGTGCTTTCATGTTTCTATTTTTACATGTTCAAAATCGTATCTATGCAACCAACCGTTAAAGAGATTGTCTATAATTACAGAAGAGAACTGTCTTCCAACTATTCATCTCATGAAGCCTTTCATTTTGTGTGGCTTGTTTTTGAGCATTTGTATGGTTGGTCGAAAACCGATTTGATGCTTCGTGATGATACAAAATTAACCGATTCAGAGCACTTATTTGTTCAAAATGCACTTGAAAGATTAAAAAATCACGAACCCATTCAATATATATTAGGAGAAACAGAGTTTTTCGGACTTCCTTTTGACGTAAATCCTTCTGTGCTCATTCCGCGCCCTGAGACAGAGGAATTGGTAGAATGGATACTGCAAAGTTTAGATCCGGCCAGGAAACTCAGGATTTTGGATGTCGGAACCGGGAGTGGGTGTATTGCCGTTTCTTTGGCCAAAAATCTTCCTCATGCTGAGGTGTTCGCATGGGATGTGTCATCATCAGCTCTTCAGGTTGCAAGGCAGAATGCACAAAAAAACGAGACAAATATTTACTTTGAGAAACAAGATATTCTTGCTTTAGGCGAGAATGAAATGCCCATATTTGATGTTGTTGTTAGTAATCCTCCTTATGTCAGAACGTTAGAGAAGTCTCAGATGAAGGAGAATGTGCTTAACCACGAGCCGCATCTTGCGCTTTTTGTGGAAGATCATGATCCATTGCTTTTTTACCGGAAAATAGCTCTTTTATCAGCGAGGGGGCTTTCTCCACAGGGTTTGTTGTTTTTTGAAATCAACAGGGAATTTGGTGAGGAGACAAAGAATTTACTTGTCGAAAGTAAATTCAGGAATATTAAATTGCGTGCAGACCTATCAGGAAATCATCGCATGATTCAGGCTCTGGCACCTGCCTGATTCGCGAAGGAAATCATCAACAGAGATAATGATGTCTGTCATGAAGCTAGAGAACAGCGCCAGTAATTCGTTGTAATGACGTGTCATCTGAGCTATTGCAAAACTTGTATTTTCAGGGAGTGATGAATTGGCCGACATGATTTTCAGGGTGCGTTCCAAACCTTCGAGATGCTGATAGTTTTCCAGTCTCCTGCTTTTGATCAGAAATGGTAAAAATTGCTTGACTCTTAATGGCAGGATAAAATAGTTGCGCATCAGTATTTTGTGCGATCTGCTAACGAAATTTGGGAGTGTTTCAGCACTGAAATTTTGCCAATGTGCGGCCAGCAGGTGGTCGTAAACAATATCGCCCACTACGCCGGCATATCGCCGGTACCCTCCCCGAAAAACATTGATACTCTCCCTGAAGGCAGGATGTGCATCGGTATATGTGTCAATGTGGCGGTGCAGGAGAATTCCTGTTTGCACATCCTCCGGGAAACGGTTGTATTGTTTCCCTTTAACATGATCGCCAATGAAATTGCCAACCATTATTTGAGGATCATTTCCCGATAGATAGAGATGTGCCAGGTAATTCATATTGGTGTAACAGTGAGTTGCTGCTTTTGTTCTTCGCGGTTTTTTCTTAGTTCGTTGATATTATAGTGTTTAAATGGATAAAATCTTTGTGATTTCAAGGAGCTGGGGATTTAGTGCCTTCTTGTTTTTTAGGGCATTTGCAAAAGGAGTGTGAACCACTTTGTTGTTTGAGAGTCCGATCATGACGTCCTGTTGGTTGTCTAAAAGTGCTTCAACAGCTGATACGCCCATTCTGCTTGCTATTACACGGTCGAATGCAGAGGGCGATCCGCCTCGTTGAATATGGCCGAGAATGGTTACTCTTACATCATATTCGGGGTGATCTTTCCCTACTTTTTCTGCAATCTTGATGGCTCCCCCAATTTCATCTCCTTCAGCAACCAAAACAATGCTGCTGGTTTTCTTTTTGCTGAATCCTGTCTGGAGAAAGTTTTCGAGTTGGTCAAAATCGGTCTTGACTTCGGGAACAAGAATTGCTTCTGCTCCTGATGCAATACCACTGCGTAGCGCCAGAAATCCTGCGTCGCGTCCCATTACTTCAATGAAAAACAAGCGGCTGTGGGCTGTCGCTGTATCACGGATTTTATCCACAGCATCAATTACTGTGTTGAGCGCAGTGTCATAGCCAATGGTATAATCGGTACCGTACAGATCATTGTCGATGGTTCCTGGAATACCAACTACCGGAAAATGGAATGCTTCCCCAAATATGCGTGCTCCTGTGAAAGTTCCATCTCCTCCTATCACCACAAGTGCATCAATGTTTCTTCTTTTTAGGTTTTCGAATGCTTTTTTGCGTCCTTCTTCTGTTCTGAAATCTGCGCTTCGTGCCGATTTAAGAATGGTTCCCCCTGACTGAATGATGTTACTAACAGAGTTGGACTGCAACTCTTCCATGTCATCGTCAATCAATCCCTGGTATCCACGTTTAACTCCAAATACCTTAAGATTGTAGTATATGCAACTCCGTACCACTGCCCGAATGGCGGCATTCATTCCGGGAGCATCACCTCCCGATGTCAGGACTCCTACACTTTTTATGGAACTCATATCAATAGAATATTTGAGGTTAAATGACTTAGAAACTGTTTAAGTTTTACAAAGAGAATAATATCAAAGTGCTCTTATTTTTTCTGCTACTGTTTCCATTAGCCAGCCCGGGGTTGATGTGGCGCCGCATACCCCTACACTCTTCGGTTTTGGTTGAAACCATAGTTCCTGCAGGTCATTGGGACTGCTGATAAAATGAGTCCTTGGATTTACTGCAATGCAGGCTTCAAACAGTGATCTTGCATTGCTGCTTTTGGCTCCGCCCACAAAAACCACCATGTCGTGTTTTCGTGCAAATACCTGCAGATGCGGGGCTCTGTTGGACACCTGTCTGCAAATTGTATCATTTATTTTAATTTCTACTCCTGCCATGGCCCTGCGTTGAATAGCTTCTGCGATGTTTTTAAACACTACAGGGCTTTTGGTGGTTTGTGAAAACAGGACTACCGGGCGGTTGGGGTCAATTAACCGCACATCTTCTTCTTTTTCCAGAATGATGGCTTCATGGTGGGTTTGTCCCGACAGCCCTTTGACTTCAGCATGTCCTATCTTTCCAAAGATGGCTACCTGTCCGTTACACTTTAGCATCTCCTGGTATGCATTCCGAACTTTTTCCTGAAGCTTCAGAACCACAGGACAGGTAGCATCAATCAACCGGAGACCTTTTTCTTTAATCTTTTGATAGGACTCGGGAGGTTCTCCATGGGCTCTGAAGAAAACTGTTCCTTCGGAAATTTCTTCCAGATCACTGTGATCAATGGTTTTCATCCCTTTGTTGTTGAGGCGGTCTACTTCCAGGTCATTATGAACAATATCGCCCAGTGAATAGATCGTTCCGTTGGTTTCCAACTCTTCTTCTGCCTGCCTGATGGCACGTACTACTCCAAAGCAAAAACCGGACTGATTATCAATTTCCACATGAAGCGGGGTTTTATTTTTTTGTGTTGCAGGAGTTCGCATCAGTACAAAGTTAGATTTTACAGGCCTAAAAGGGCTTTTTTTGAATATCAGTGATTTGCTTTATCAGTATTGACTATTCCGGCTTCGCAGTCTAAAATAATCAATGTGGGAGAGAATTAAAAATCAACATCCATTTGGGTTAATTTTTCAAGGATCCAATCGAGTTGTTGCTGAGGTGAAAGGTGACTGTTGTCCAGAACAATGGCATCTGATGCTTGTTTCAGTGGACTCTCTTTGCGTGTGCTGTCCATCAGATCCCTGTTTTTTACATTTTCCAGAACCTCCTCAAATGTGGGGTTTTGTCCCTTCATTTTCATCTCGTCAAACCGGCGTTGGGCCCGAATTTCAGGTGAAGCTGTCATGAAAATCTTCAGATCTGCGTTGGGGAAAACAACAGTTCCAATATCTCGTCCGTCAAGAACCACTCCACCTTTCTCTCCCATACTTTGTTGTAGTTCCACCAATCTTTTTCTTACAAATCCGAGAGCGCTGACCTGGCTTACGTTATTGCTTACTTCCAGGGTTCGGATTTCTTCTTCCACATTTTCTCCGTTCAGCCAAGTTTCATTGGTGCCTTCATTCACGTTAGAGCGAAATTGAATATCAATATCTTTTAAAGACGTATTCAGTTTTTCTTTATCAATTTCTCCTCCGGATATTAGTTTGTTTCGGAGTGCATAAAGCGTTACTGCCCGATACATTGCCCCCGTGTCTATATAGGCGATCTTCAGTTTTTTGGCCAGGTCTTTGGCTACGGTACTTTTTCCGCATGACGAGTGTCCGTCGATGGCAATTATCAGAGCGTGAATATTTTTAGTCATTCTATGTGTTTTGATTTTGTCTCACAAAGGTAGTGATATTGAGCAGAACTCTAAACCTAAAGCCCCGGACTCAAAACTCAGAACCCCAAATTCAAAACTCCGATAAACTGGTTGTGATGGAAAAATGGTTGGACGATGAGGAAAGATGATAACGAGCAGAGCTGTATGAAAAATGAAACTTATATGCCCGAAATCCAAATCCCCAGGAATAACCAACGGTAGATACTTTAGAATCTGCTTTTAGTTCCTGGCGACGGCGAGGATTAAGACCTGCGGCGACATAAAAATTTTTGGACGGAAGAAATTCAACTCCAAATACCAGATGTCGTAATAGCAAATTTCCTTTATTGGCATTGGCACTTTCCGGTTGGTTGACCGTGATCCCATAATCGTTTTCAGGAATTTCATAGTCCAGAGATCCTGAAAGCAGGTCACGGGCGGTTACTGAAAACCTGAACGGAGCATGCTCCAGGCGGGTAGAGAATCCTATCTGAAGGTCGGGAGGCAAAGATTCAGGGGATGTTTCGTTATAAGAGCTGATTTGTCTACCTGCATTTCGCAGTAGCAAACCCGCATGAAACCGACCGTTGGAATGACGGTAGTGGATGCCCGCATCGATGGCTATCCCCCAGGAGTTGTATGTTTCAATAGAGCTAAAAACGGGTTTGAAAGTCAGTCCTGCCGTAAATCGAGGCGATAACTTCTTTGCGTAACCAAGAAAAATTACCGTTTCGGAGGCATTGAAATTTCCCTGGATGACTCCATTCTCATCCGTTAAGATCATTTCTCCGTATCCCAAGTGGTTGATTCCTCCAAAGAAAGTACCCATGTCCGGGGAATTCCATGCAAAACTTCCATATCCGTAATTGATGTCTGCGATATAAGGTGAAAAGCCCAGAGATACATTTTTGTGAAGGGAGGAATCTGCCATGGCCGGATTGTAAAGAGCCAGTGAGGGATCTTCTCCGGTATAGGCTGCCTGATGTCCTCCCAAAGCATTCAACCGGGCAGATGGGGTGAGATGCAAGATCCCGAAAAGCGACTCACCACCTCTTTGCGCTGTGGCCAAGGAGGCAAGCATTGATATCAAAAATATGAAGGCTGTTCGTTTGAGTCCCATCAGTTGATTAATCTTGTAAATCTGTATTAACAAACGGTTGATTACTTTGGTTTATTGTCAGCAAAATTAGCATAAAACGGAGAATTACAGTTGTTTTGGGAATTCTATTTTTCCAAACACTTAGACTTCTGCTTGCATGCAAAGCACCTTTTGCTTAAGCATTTTTGTTTTCTTAATAATTGGAAAATGCAGAGGAATGGGGAAATTGATTTACATCCCAGCTTACCCCTTCGCTAAATTTCCTTCTTTAGCTCTTCCACGATCTCCAGAACTGCCGGACAAACGAGGGTGTTTCGCCATGTGAGCTTCAGTAGCTGATGGAAACGAGCCCTGTCGGTATGAGGGTATTCACGACAGGCACGTGGCCTCACTTCATAAATCATACAGTAATTGTCAGGCATTAGAAAAGGACAGGGCGTTTGACGAAACACATAATCTCCGTCTTCATCCAGCCGAAGATATTGGTCTATCATTTGAGAGGGTTTCATCTTCAGATGTTTTGCGATGCGATCAATATCCCGATCGATGACAATTGGACTGGTGGTTTTACAGCAGTTGGCGCAATCCAAGCAGTTGATGTGATCGAAAGCATTGTTGTGCAATTGATGAACCTGGTTATCCAGATTTTTTTGTTTCCGTCGTCGAAGCTTTTCCAAAAAAGCCTTGTTGCTTTTTGCCCGGTTTTGTGATTCTTCCCTGAATTTTTCTAAATCCATTTTATTTCAATAAACTGTTTTCTTTGTTGACTATTATAGTTGCAAAGATTGAAAGATTATTTGAAAACAAAACTGATTCATTTATCCTGAGGCTTTAAAGTCATAAAATAGTCTCTGATGTTTCCTGATTTGCCGAATTTGCGTAATTTTGTGAAAAACGGGCCCGGTATTTGTATTGATTGGTTCGTCTTTTTAAACGGAATTCGGGAATGTTAAAACAGAGTCTACAACAGAAACTATTGCAGAAGCTTTCACCATTGCAGATTCAGGTGATTAAGCTTTTAGAAATTCCTACAACTCAGCTAGAACAGCGCATAAAAGAGGAGTTGGAGGAGAATCCTGTGCTTGAACTTGAGCGTGACTCCCGAGATCCTGAGGAAGAAGACAATAGCACCGAGACAGACAATGAAAGTGATGAAATGTCGATCGATGCCTATATCCAAAATGAAGACATACCGGCCTATAAGCTCAGTTCGCGTAATTTTTCCAAAGATGATAAGCAGGAAGATGTACCTTTCTCCTCCGGGACAACTTTTCATGAACATCTGGTAAGTCAAATGGGACTCCGGATTATGGACGACCGTGAGGCGCTTATTGCTGAATACATTATCGGAAATATTGATGAAGATGGTTATCTGAGAAGGGAAGTGGATGAGGTGATTGATGATTTGGCATTCTCTCAAAATGTGGAAGTTGATGAAAAAGAGGCATTGGATGTATTACGCATGGTTCAGGATTTTGATCCTCCGGGAGTGGGTGCCCGTGACCTCCGCGAGTGTTTGCTTCTACAGCTGGAACGAAAAAACCACGATGATCCGATAGTGGAGCGTGCCCATCATTTGATCAAGCATCATTTTGATGAGTTTACCCGCAAACATTACGATAAGATTGAAAAACGGATGCATCTGGAGGATGGAGAGCTCAAAGAAATTCTTGAGGAGATATTGCACCTCAATCCCAAGCCGGGTAGCTCTTACAGCAATCCGGTGACCAAAACCGTTCAACATATTATTCCTGATTTTATTCTGGATATTGAAGATGGGAAACCCCGTCTGTCATTAAATAATCGCAATGTTCCCGAACTTCGTATAAGTAATACATATTCGGAAATGTTTGAGGATTATCAGGCGAACAAAAAAAACCAGAGCAAAGAGAAGAAAGAGGCCCTGATGTTCGTGAAGCAGAAGCTTGATTCGGCCAAGTGGTTTATTGATGCCATCAAGCAGAGACAAAATACGCTGATGACCGTGATGCAATCCATTCTGGATTATCAGTATGAGTATTTTCTTGAAGGAGATGAAACAAAACTGAGACCCATGATCCTGAAAGATATAGCAGAGCGTACTGATCTGGATATCTCGACTGTTTCAAGAGTTTCAAACAGTAAATACATTCAAACACATTTCGGAATTTTTGCATTGAAGTATTTCTTTTCAGAGGGACTGCAGACAGATTCCGGAGAAGAGGTTTCGACCCGTGAAATAAAACGAATTCTTCAGGATTGTATTGACAATGAGGATAAACGCAAGCCGCTTACCGATGATCGCCTGGCCAAGATACTTCAGGAAAAGTCCTATAATATTGCACGCCGTACGGTGGCCAAATACCGTGAACAATTGAATATTCCTGTGGCCCGCCTTAGGAAAGAGTGGTGAAATTCCTAACTCTGCTTTGTGGTTTTGAACAAATCGCAATTGTGATGTCATGTTATTTAACAGGCTTTTTAATACATTTGTTAAGTGATCTTGATTTTTGATTGTCCCAAAAGTCAACGAATTTCTTTACCTTGTTTTTCATGAAACTACTCAGTCAGATTTTTTCGATTCTTTTTCATCCCATGTTGATGCCCACGCTTGGTCTATTTTTGATTTTTAGTGCAGGGACGCATCTATCTTATATGCCTTTTGAAATCAAAAGATTGGTTTACATTATTGTCTTTACCTCTTCTTGTTTGTTGCCTATATCTCTTCTGCCATTGTTTCTTCAAATGAAAGTGATAAAGAGTTTTAGAATGGAGTCTGCGCGCGAGCGGGTTTATCCGGTTTTAACTACAGGCGTGTTTTACTTTCTAGGGTATTTTTTGCTTAGCAGGTTGAATGTTTCCCCTTTGATAGAAGGGTTTGTTCTCTCCTCTCTGGTTGCAGTGCTGCTTGCGGCAGGGATATCATTCTTTTGGAAGATTAGTATGCATGCCATAGCAGTTGGTGGTGTTACCGGTGCCTTGGCAGGGATGATGCTCAAGTATGGAATCGATTTGATCTTAATGGTTGCTATGATGTTGCTTATTTCCGGTTTGGTGGCTTCTGCCCGGCTTTTTCTTAATGCACATAAACCCTCGCAGGTTTATGTTGGTTTCTTTTCCGGATTTGTTCTCGTTTTCCTGGGAGTCCTTTTTTCGTAGGGTCGCATACGGTATATAATATTGTCCCAGGTTTTACTGAATTTCATTTTGGATAAATTAAAAATCAGTTTCCACTCATCCGACAATTTATAATTAACACAACACTCTTCTGGATTTATTTTTGTGGTTGCGGGATAGTTGAAAAAATATTAAATTGCAGATAATCATTAGATAACCTGTAATCCTACCCAACCATGAAACGAAAAATTCTGCTTGCAGGACTTTTCCTGTGTACCTTTTTTTCAGTAAAATCCCAACTTTACGATTTCCCATCTCCCGGATCCAAGGCTCTTGGTATGTCTGGTGCTTCCGATACCACAGTGTGGTCACTTTTTTCAAACCCTGCTGGATTGGCATCAGTGAGAAAGCCTGCTGCCGGAATTGGATATCACAATGCTTTTCTTACAAATGCACTTGCTTCCCAGTCTGGTTTCGGGGTATTCCCTTCTTCGCTTTTGAATGTTGGAGGTGCTTATTCCCGTTATGGAAGTGAGCTCTACAATGTTCAGAGTTTCTCTGTTTCCTTGAGTCGCAGGGTTGCCCCTGTGTTAAGTATGGGCTTGCGTTTTCGATATTTCTTACGCTCAATAAAATATTCTGAATCAGCCGGTGCCTTTGCTTTTGATGCCGGGGTGATGGTGAAGACTTCCGAATGCGTCCTGTTGTCGGTATACAGTTGTAATCCAGCGGCCCAGGTTATCATAAATGATGATGATCAGTCCCGGCAACCATTGCCTTCATTACTTGCATTTTCTTGTTCTGTTAAGTTGTCTCCTGTCTTTATGGTGACTGCAGACCTCAACCACCGGAATGATCTTGCCCGCCAAATATATGGTTTGGGTATGTCGGCCAGCATTCAACGTTGGATAGAACTTCGCACAGGTATTGTTGCTCGTCCGGTTCGTTTATCTTTTGGAACCACATTGCGTTGGGATTCACTGGAACTGACAATGGCAGCTAATCATCATGACCGTTTAGGGCTTTCTTCTACTGCAGGGTTGGTTTGGTATTTTTCTGAAACAAAAGGAGGGCACAAGTGAAAAAACTTTTTAGAATAGTTTGGTGCACCCTGTTGCTGTCAGTTTGTTTGGATCATACCTATGGGCAAATAGGAGAGGGGCTTCAGGAATGGGCTGAAGAAATTGCCACACTTTATGCCGAAGAAACCGAAATGGAAGATGCTTCTGTGCTTATTGAACGCTTGCTTGATATTGTCCGGAATCCTATTAATATCAATGCTGCTGACAGGGAAGCGTTGGAACAGATTTTCTTTCTGACCGATATTCAGGTGGAGAATATACTTTTCAAGAGATATGTAAATGGACCTTTCCTGACAATTTATGAACTTCAGGCAGTGGAAGACCTCCCTTCTGAAACGATTCAGCAATTAGAGCCACTTCTTGTTTTCGGGGAAGGGGAACGCGAATTGGGTAAATTCCGGGTTTGGGGAGATTCTTTTCTCAGAGGGGGTTATCAGTTGGAAAAAGCGGATGGATTTAATAAGGACGAGTTTGGAGAAACTGCTTATCTCGGAGATCGTTTTAAGCTCTACAATCGTACCCAAATTGAATCCAATCGTAATTTTTCTGCGGGCATGATTCTGGAGAAAGATCCAGGAGAGCCTATGTTTGATAAAAGAATTGATGCAATCGATCTGATGTCTGGTTATCTGCATTACAAAAAGGACGAAGGCTTACTGAGAGAAGCGTTGGCTGGTCGTTTTTTTGCAGGAGCAGGCCAGGGATTGGTCCTACAATCCGGTATGCCTTTGCGAAAAAGCTCTATGGCTACCAGCATTCGGAATCGAAGGGGTTCATTTCGTCCTTCTTTGTCTGCTTCTGAAGCAATGACAATGCAGGGAGGATATGCAGTGATTGGTTTTCATTCATTTGAGGTGATACCTTTTTATTCTGTTAATTACCGAGATGGGCGTTTGGATGAAGCCGGAACACTAACCAGTTTGCGGGAAGATGGAATGCACCGGACACTTAATGAAATAGAGCAGCGACACAATGTGAAAGAGCAGGTTGCAGGGGGCAAAATCAGTTGGAACGGGAGATGGCTGCAACTGGAAGGCGGGCATGTCTGCTACGCATTGGATAAACCGCTGCAACCGGAGATGAAGCCTTATAATCAGTTTTATTTTAAGGGTAAAGAGAATCATAATAGTTGGCTGGGATATATGCTTTCTTTGAAAAAACTCCTTCTTTTTGGTGAGTTTGCTGCCAATGAAATGAATCAATTTGCTGTATTTAACGGGATGGTTTGGGGAGTTGACCCCGGATTTTCTCTCTCGTTGAGTCATCGGGTCTTTTCGAAGAAGTATCACGCACCACTGGCCGGACCCATGACAGAGAGCAGCAGTTTTCAGGGGGAAGAAGGACTTTATTGTGGAATCCGATGGGAATTGCCCGCTCAAATTCTATTCACTTCTTATTTTGACTATTACCGGTTTGGGTGGTTAAAATTCAGAACTGATGCTCCTTCTTCAGGATTTGATTATATGGGAAATGTGGAAAAGAACTTTGGAGAAAATTCCCGGTTGGGGCTAAAAGCAAGATATCGTGAAAAGCCTCTTAATTCCTCTACTGATGTAACAGAGCAACCCGTTATTATGCAAAAATACAGCCAGTTTAAAGTTCAGTTCAGACAGAAGATCAACCCGGGATGGCAATTGACATCTCATTTACAATGGCATTTTGTGAAAAATGATGCCGGATCGGAGAGTGGAAATATGGTTGCTCAGGATTTGCGCTGGAGTAACAGAAAAGAAAACCTTACCCTCACCGGAAGGCTCGCTCTTTTTTCTGTCTCCGACTATGATGCACGATTGTATGCTTATGAGCCTCATGTGCTTTATGTGTTTTCTGTTCCTGCTTATTCGGGAGAGGGGAGCAGGTATCTGCTGTTGATAAATTACAAATTACTCCCCCGGTTACATTTTTGGTTCCGGGCAGCCCGATGGCAGTATGACGACCGGGGTGAAGTGGGTTCCGGCAATCAACGAATATCCAGTGACCATAAAACTGAATTAACTTTTCAGGTGAGAATCAAATTTTAATTTGAAATAACCCGGTGGTTAGTTTCCAACTTCTGAAATAAACTTAATGCGAACCATTCGTACCTCTTCTTCAGAGTATTCATCCTCGCCCAGTTCCTCGAGAGCTGCCCCAATGTCATCTGTTTCCGCATCTTCCTTGAAATAATAGAAAATGTCGTCCCGGTGTTCCTCGTCCATTACCTGATCAATGTAATAGTCTATGTTGACACGAGTTCCGGAGTATACGATCGATTCAATTTCCTGGAGCAACTCCATCAGTTCTATTCCTTTAGAGCTGGCAATATCTTCCAGCGATACCTGGCGATCGATACTCTGAATGATGCTTACTTTGGACTTACTTTTGTTGGCCACTGTTTTTACCACCAGATCCATTGGTCGCTCAATCTCATTCTCTTCAACATGTTTATCGATGAGATCCACAAAATCCTTCCCGAAGCGCCTGGCTTTGCCGGCACCAACCCCTGGCATATTCTGAAGCTCTTCAAGGGTCACCGGATAGTAGGTAGACATTGCTTCCAATGAAGGATCCTGGAATATTACAAATGGTGGAAGATTCTTTTTCTTTGAAATTTTCTTTCGCAAGTCTTTCAGCATAGAAAAGAGGGTAGCGTCAACCGCAGCTGTTCCTCCAGCCGAGCGTGTTTCTTCTTCCATCTCATCATAGTTGTGATCTCTGGCGATCATAATGCTGTAAGGCTTCTCAATGTATTGAAGTCCTTTTTCGGTGAGTTTCAGCAATCCGTAGCTTTCAATGTCTTTGGATATAAGACCGGCAACCAGGGCCTGTCGGGTTACCGCGTGCCAGAATTTCTCATCCTCCTCATCTCCGCATCCGAAGATGGGAAGTTCATGATGGTGATATGATTTTATGATGCTGGTAACCTTTCCGATCAACACTTGGATGATGTGTTCAGTCTTGAACCTTTCTTTGAGTTCGTTAACTACCTTAAGGAGTTTTACAATGTGATCTTTGCCTTCAAATTGTTCTTTGGGATGCAGACAGTTGTCACAGGTAGAGCAGTTTTCCTCCGTATATTTTTCACCGAAGTAATGGAGCAGCATTTTACGTCTGCAGACTGATGATTCAGCATAAGCAACTGTTTCCAAAAGCAGTTGTTTTCCTATTTCCTGTTCGGCCAAAGGTTTTCCCTGCATGAATTTCTCCAGCTTCTGAATGTCCTTGTAACTGTAAAAAGCGATGCAACGACCCTCACCGCCGTCTCTTCCGGCTCTTCCGGTTTCCTGATAATATCCTTCCAGACTTTTGGGAATATCATAATGGATGACAATGCGCACATCAGGTTTGTCGATTCCCATACCAAAGGCAATTGTTGCCACGATGACATCAATCTCCTCCATCAGAAACTTATCCTGATTGCCTGAACGGGTAGCTGCATCCATTCCGGCATGGTAAGGAAGGGCTTTGATGCCATTAACAACGAGTGTTTCTGCCAGTTCCTCTACCTTTTTTCGGCTTAGGCAATAGATGATGGCCGATTTGCCTGAATTTTCCTTGAGGATTTTAATAATTTCCCGGGTAGCATTGACCTTGGGTCTCACTTCATAAAGAAGATTGGCCCTGTTAAAAGAAGATTTGAAAACATGCGCGTTCAGCATACCCAGGTTCTTCTGAATGTCATGCTGCACTTTGGGCGTAGCAGTGGCTGTGAGCGCAATAACAGGGGCTTCCCCGATTTCGCTTATGATGGGGCGAATGCGCCGGTATTCCGGGCGAAAGTCATGGCCCCACTCAGAAATACAATGCGCCTCATCCACGGCATAGAAGGAAATGTTGACTTGTTTCAGAAACTGTATGTTGTCCTCTTTGGTGAGCGATTCAGGCGCTACATACAAAAGACGTGTTTTTCCGGAAACCACATCGTCTTTGACCTGTTGAATGGCTGACTTTGTGAGGGAGGAATTCAGGAAATGCGCGATGCCATCATCCTCACTGAAGTTACGCATGGCATCTACCTGATTTTTCATCAAGGCAATCAGAGGTGATATAATGATAGCCGTTCCGTCCAGAATCAATGCCGGAAGCTGGTAGCAAAGTGACTTACCTCCACCGGTGGGCATGAGAACAAATGTATCATTCTTGTCCAGAACGTTTTGGATGATCGCTTCCTGGTTTCCTTTGAAAGTATCGAAACCAAAATTTTGTTTCAAATAACTACTAAGGTCAATTTGCTTAGTCATAACAAATGCTAACTATTTCATAATTTTCAACACACAATCAGTTTGTTATTGCTCGTTCCTTTTTTGACCTGCAAAAGCAAACAAATTTAATAGTTTATTTAGAAATTCGATGCATTAAACTGATTTTTATGAGTCTTTTCTACTCTTTTGCCTTATGTTGTTTTTAGCCTGAGCTATTCCGGAAATATTTTCCTGATGAATATTCAGGGTCTGTAAACTTTGCGATATGAGGCTTCTTTAACTTTGCCGATATACAGGGGATTTAAAAAAATCTATTTTACAACTATGTTGCCATTAATGCTGAGATTTCGGTGCATATCAGAATAACTCAAGTGCTCATGTCTTGTCTGGTAAAATTCATACAATCAAAAAGAGTCGAAAACAGGTTCTTTGTCTTATTGTGGGTTTACAGGCCTGATTCAAGCCTGAAACGACAGGGTATGGGGTATCTGTTATTATTATTGAAGATATAAAAATACCTGACCAAAAACAAATTATTTAGAAAGTGTTTTTATCTTCGCAATCAGGTTTAACAAATTAGCTAAAGGATCGAAATGGGAAAAACAGACCGGGAAGAAATGTCCTTTTTAGAACACCTTGAAGAGTTACGGTGGCATCTTGTGCGGTCCTTTTTGTATATTTTTATTTTTGCTGTTCTGGCTTTTGTTTTCAAGAATATTGTTTTTGATGTTATTTTACTGGGGCCCGGAAATCCTGACTTTTTTACCAACCGACTCCTGTGTGAAGCCGCCAGAGACTTTAATATGCCGGTACTTTGTATCAACCGGGAGCAATTGTTGTTACAGAATATCAATATGACTGGACAGTTTACCACTCATTTGTGGATCTCTTTCCTGGGAGGAATTATTGTTGCCTTCCCTTTGGTTTTTTGGGAATTCTGGAAGTTTATAAAGCCTGCACTATACAAAGAAGAGGTGCAGCATAGTCGTGGGGCCATCTTTTTTGCTTCTATTCTTTTTACTATAGGCATTCTTTTTGCTTATTATGTTATAACGCCGCTTTCAGTCCATTTTTTGGGAAATTACCAGGTGAGTGAAAAAGTGGAGAATATTGTAAACCTGGGTTCCTATATTGGTACCGTATCTTCAATAATCCTTGCCAGTGGTATCCTGTTTGAGTTACCCATGTTTATCTATTTTTTGAGCAAAGTAGGATTGGTTACTGCCGATACTCTCAGGAAGTACAGACGTCATTCTATTGTTGTTACACTGGCTTTGGCGGCGATCATAACGCCTCCTGATGTTATTAGTCAGATTCTGGTGTGTTTGCCACTGATATTGTTGTATGAGGCCGGAATATTAATAGCACGCGGAGTGGAACGGAAAAAGCAAAAGGAATTGGCCCGACAGGAATAGCGGATAAAATGTGATGTTATGGAAAAGCAACAAATGAGATTGCATACCGATACCCTTATCAAAAGGTATCGGAACCGGACAGTGGTGAAAGGTGTTTCGGTGGAAGTGAATCAGGGAGAGATTGTTGGATTGCTGGGCCCCAACGGGGCTGGAAAGACGACTACCTTTTATATGATTGTAGGATTGATTAAGCCTAATGACGGTAAAATTTATCTGGACAAGGAAGAGATCACCAACGAACCTGTGTATAAAAGGGCTCAAAAGGGAATTGGATATCTTGCGCAGGAAGCCAGTGTTTTTCGTAAGCTGAGTGTGGAGGATAACATAAAAGCTGTGTTGGAAATGACCAGTTACTCGAAAGATTATCAGAAACAGCGACTGGAAGAGCTTATCGGGGAATTTGGTCTTGGTCATATTCGAAAAAGTTTGGGAATACAGCTATCCGGTGGGGAGCGGCGGCGTACCGAAATAGCCAGAGCGCTTGCTATTAATCCGAGTTTTATTTTGCTGGATGAGCCTTTTGCAGGAGTAGATCCTATTGCCGTTCGTGATATCCAGGAGATTGTAGCTCGACTGAAGTATAAGAATATTGGAATTTTGATTACCGACCACAATGTGCACGAAACATTGTCTATTACCGATCGGGCATACTTGCTTTTCGAAGGCGATATCCTCAAGGCCGGATCAGCCGAAGAACTTGCCGAAGATCCGGATGTTCGGAGAGTATATCTGGGTGACGATTTTGAGTTGAAGCGTCGTAGTTTTGAACATGCGAAAGAATCCTGACGAGGAATTGAAAAAAAGTTATTCTTTTTCTTGGAAATTGGAATTAAATATCCGTACTTTGCAACCGCAAAAATGAGGCGGACGTGGCGTAATTGGTAGCCGCGCTAGATTTAGGATCTAGTGCCGAGAGGCGTGTGGGTTCGAGTCCCTCCGTCCGCACAAAGAAAAAATAAACCGTCTTTGGTGGCCCGATGGTCCCGGAAGGCGGTTTTTTTAATGGTACAGGTCGAATAAGAGATAAAAAAGTGGCCGGGCTGTGTTTTGAGTTTGGCAACTTGTAAATGCTTCATTATCTTTGCACTCGTTTTTGTCTGGGCTGTCGGATTTGGTTATCCGGTTTTTCAGACATTACGGCCTTATTAAATAGTTTTTTTACCCGGCTTTTCTTTCGATTTGAAGGATTACTGAAGTGACGGGTGTTGGCTAAAAAATGAAAATTGGTTTCACATGAACATTGAGAAAGAACAAATTGATGACTTGAATGCCGTAGTGCATATCACCATTGAGAAGGACGATTATGAACCACGGGTAGAAAATGTCCTGAAAGACTACAGAAAAAAAGTGAATATGCCAGGATTCCGTCCCGGTAAAGTTCCTGCCAGTCTGGTGAAGAAGATGTATGGTAAGGCCGTTTTGGTTGACGAGATCAATAAGCTGGTCAGCGAAAATCTTTCTTCGTATATCACTGAAAATAAACTGGACATCCTGGGAGAACCTCTTCCTTCTGAAAAACAGCAGACCATCGATTTCGATCACGACGAGCAGTTCAAATTTTCTTTTGATTTGGGATTGACTCCCGAAGTGGAAGTGAAGCTAACCAAGCGTGAAAAGTTGCCCTATTATAAAATAGAGGTTACTGATGACATGCTCGAAGGTCAGAAGAAGAATGTTACAAGCCGTTTCGGAACCACTGAACCGCGCGAAGAAGCTGGTGAAAAGAGTATGTTGAAAGGTGACTTCGTTCAGCTTGATCAGAAGGGGGAACTGTTGGAAGACGGTATTAAGGCCGAAGATGCTGTAATGTCTACTGCCATCGTCAAAAATGATAAAGAGAAAAAGAAGATTGTGGGAGCCAAAGTTGGTGACGAACTGGTTTTTGAGCCTAAAAAAGCATTCCCCAATGATACCGAAATTTCTTACCTGCTGAAGATCTCCAAAGAAGAAGCTGCTGCTGTCGATGGTAAATTTAAGTTCACGGTCAAAGAAATTAATGAATTTGTAGATCCTGAATTGAATCAGGACCTTTTTGATAAGATCTTTGGCCCCGGAAAAGTGACCAACGAAGAAGAGTTTACGGCTCAGGTAAAAGCAGACCTGGAGAATACGCTCGAAATGGAATCAGAGTATAAGTTCTCTATGGATGCAAAAGAAAAACTGATGGGTAAAGTGGATATGAAACTCCCGGAAGATTTTCTGAAACGTTGGATTAAAGCTACCAATCAGAATAAGGAAGAACAGGATTTTACTGATGAGCAAATTGATCAGGAGATGCCACGATTCCTTGAAGATCTTAAATGGCAGATTGTGCGCAACCAGCTAATTAAAGAGAACGACCTGAAAGTTGAGCAACAAGATGTGATTGATTTTGCCAAAAAATCAGCCAGGCTTCAGTTTATGCAATATGGTTTGAACAATGTACCCGATGAGCATATCGAAAGTTATGCTGTGGATATGTTGAAAAACGAAGAGCAGCAACGTAGTATGGCCGAGGGTGCTATCAACGACAAAGTAATGGATTTTGTGAAGGAAGCTGTCAAGGTTGAGGAGAAAGACGTTTCCCGCGATGAATTCAACAAGCTTTTTGAGAAAGGTCAAAAGAAATAATAAAGACTATAGTCCTGCACTGCCTTTGTAAATGCGAGGCAGGCAGGGGTAGTTTTTTAACCTGAAAATATTTCCATCCTGTAAACTTTTTGTTTTGCGGTTGGTTTTGTTTTCAGGTTAAAATGTTTTTATAGGTTTGTTTGAGTCAACCAAATAATTTCTAATTTAGCAAGTTGAAAACTCAAAATAAATGATATGATAGATCCAAAAGATTTTCAGAAATATGCTACCAAACACATGGGAATAAATAGTTTGGTGCTTGATAAATATACCGCTATTACCAGCAGTTACATTTCTCCTACTATTATTGAAGAACGGCAACTGAATGTGGCCAGTATGGATGTTTTCTCCCGATTGATGATGGATCGGATAATTTTCCTGGGTGTGCCGATTGACGATTATGTAGCTAATATCATTCAGGCCCAGTTGTTGTATCTCGATTCAGTAGATTCTACCAAAGATATCAGTATCTATTTCAATACTCCGGGAGGATCTGTTCATTCCGGTCTGGGAATTTACGATACCATGCAGTTTATTTCTTCTGATGTCCAGACCATCTGTACCGGTATGGCTGCTTCTATGGGAGCTGTTTTGTTGACCGCCGGAGCTAAAGGAAAACGTTCGGCGCTGACGCATTCCCGTATTATGATCCATCAACCTATGGGGGGAGCTCAGGGACAAGCTTCAGATATTGAAATTACGGCTCGCGAGATTCTGAAACTTAAGAAAGAACTTTACGAAATTATTGCAGAACACTCCGGGAACACAGTGAAAAAAGTGGAGAAAGATTCGGATCGTGACTACTGGATGACTGCTGAAGAAGCTCAGAAATACGGGATGATTGATGAAGTGTTGAAGCGCACAAAAGATAAAAAGTAATTCTTTGATTGCCCGGATTACAGAATCCTGATGGTGCGATTAAATTTTAAAGGAAGAAGAGGAAGATATTTTTTATGGATAAATGTTCATTTTGCGGAAGAAGCCGAAAGGATACCAATTTGCTAGTGGCCGGCATTTCTGGTCATATTTGTGACAGTTGTATTGAGCAGGCTCATTCCATCCTCGAAGAGGAAATGAAGAAAAAGAGTTCTTTCGATGTGGGAGAACTCAAATTGTTGAAACCCGCTGAGATAAATTCATTTCTGAACCAATATGTAATTGGGCAGGATGAAGCCAAAAAATATCTCTCTGTTGCTGTTTACAATCATTACAAGCGCTTGTTGCAGAAAGATGACGGTGATGAAGTGGAGATTGAAAAATCCAATATCATTCTGGTAGGAGAAACAGGTACAGGAAAAACGCTGTTGGCCCGTACCATTGCTCGTATGCTGCACGTTCCGTTTACTATTGTTGATGCAACAGTACTTACCGAAGCCGGTTATGTGGGGGAGGATATTGAAAGTATTTTGAGCAGGCTACTTCAGGCTGCAGATTACAATACGCAGGCTGCAGAAAAAGGGATTGTTTTTATTGATGAGATCGATAAGATTGCACGCAAAAGTGATAATCCCTCCATTACCCGTGATGTTTCCGGTGAAGGGGTTCAGCAGGGATTGCTTAAACTTTTGGAAGGGTCGGTAGTCAATGTACCCCCTCAGGGAGGACGAAAACATCCGGATCAGAAGATGATTCCTGTTGATACCAAGAATATCCTTTTTATATGTGGAGGTGCATTTGACGGTATCGAGCGGAAGATCGCCCAGCGTTTGAATACTAAAGTGGTTGGATATTCGGCAAGTCGGGATAAAGAGCATATTGACGAAAGTAATATGTTGCAGTATATCGCACCGCAGGACTTGAAATCGTTCGGACTTATTCCGGAAATTATCGGTCGTTTACCTGTGCTTACATACCTGAACCCACTGGATAGGGCTACCTTGCGTAAGATTCTGGTTGAACCAAAGAATTCCATTATAAAGCAATACAAAAAACTGTTTGAAATTGATGGAATTGAGCTGGAATTTGAAGATGAAGTGTTAGACTACATTGTGGATAAAGCTGTGGAGTTTAAGTTGGGCGCGCGCGGGTTGAGGTCTATTTGTGAAACTATTATGATTGATCACATGTTCCATACCCCAACCAAGAAGACCAAGAAGCTGACAATAAAACTTGATTTTGCGAGGAATCGCATCGAGCGTATGAATATCGGACGCTTGAAAGCGAGTTGATTGTATTGATATGAATTATGAAAAAAAGCGGAACTGAACCCTCAGTCCCGCTTTTTTGCGTAAGTGAGATGGTTAGCCTTACTCAATTATTCCTCTATGCGGATTTCATTAGTGACTTCCATGGCTTTTTTATATACTTCCGACACACCGCAGTAACGTTCCTCCGATAGGTCTACCGCCTTTTGAAGCTTCTCTTTGGGGAGGTCTTTGCCTTTGAATGTATAGATCACATGCATTTTGTCGTAGTGTTTAGGATGCTCTTCAGTCATATTTGCTTCCACTGTTACTTTGAAATCTTCTACTTCCACTCTCATTTTCTTCAAAATGGAGGCAACATCCATTCCTGTGCAACCGGCAAGAGCCAACAACATCAGTGGTTTTGGGCGTACACCCTTGTTTTCTCCGCCAACCGACGGATCCGCATCCAGCACTACCTTGTGGCCATTCATTTCTGTCTCAAATGACATTTTCCCGGTCCAGTTCAAATCTATTGATGTCTTCATATTATTTGATTTTAAGTTTTCTAATAGAATGTTTATATTAGTAAAAAAGAGTGTAAAATTCAACAATATTTATTTGCTTATGGAAACAATGAAAGTCGGTTAAATGTTTATGTATCTAAATATCTATATTAAGTAATTTTAGTGCAAATATAATCTTTCTTTTTATATTTGTATTGTTTTATGACAGATGTCAATGTTGGCTGTTTGGAAAGGCAATAATCGTCCAAATAGATTTTTTCATCACATCCGTTTTCCGGTAATATTTAAAACTTTTGCTGTTCAATATCTTAATAGGGAAGCAATTGTTTAACTCAGATAAAAAAGGAATACAGGTTAAAAGTGTTTTTACTGAATTCGGGCCCTATTGTTGGTTGCTTGCAATCGTTGTATGGCGCTTGATTATCGCCTAAAGGTTTTGTAATGTGGCCTTAGGATTTAGTTAGCACATAAAACTTATCTTTATGAAAAGATCCCATGATAACATTAATGTCGACGACATTAACTTAAAATTGTTTGAAATTTTTAACGGCCTGACAGATGCCGAAATAGAATCATTGCATCAGAGTCTGGTGTGTACCAGCCATAAACGCGGGAGTATTATTTATGATGAAGGGAGTCGAATTAATGGTTCCTATATTGTTGCAAGTGGGGTTTTGAAAATATATAAGACGGGGTTTGATGGAAAAGAACAAATCATCCGTTTTGCCAAGGGGGGGGATTTAATTGGATTTCGTTCCATTGTTAGTGACGAACTGGCCTGTACCACAGCCCGTGTAATACAGGATGCGGTTTTGTGCTATATGCCAGGCGATGTAATCACAAGCTTTATTAAAGGTAATCCCGAGTTTGCTATGGCATTGATGCGACTGACCTGCAGGGAACTTGGGGAGTCCAATAAATTTCTTACCGATATTGCTCAAAAAACTGTTAGGGAGCGGCTGGCTGAAGTGCTGTTACTCTTGATGGATACTTTTGATTTGGATGAAGAGCATACGCTTAAAATTTCGCTGACCCGTGAAGAACTTGCCAATATGGTCGGTACTGCTACCGAATCAGTAATACGATTACTCTCCGAGTTTAAAGCCGATAAACTGATCGAGTTGAATGGAAGGAAAATAAAACTTCTGAATATTCCAAAGCTGATCAAGATAGGAAATGTTTATGTCTAAAATGCTGCCCATCAGAGATCATTGATATCGGTCTGATGGGCAGTCTATTTTAATCTGCAACCAAAATCACTTTCAGCGGCGGAACAGGCAAATCTTTTGTCCCTCTTGAGCTTCCCGCACTTAATGTGTTTTTGTTTTCCGGTAGTGGAGTAACCTCGGTAGCCTCCAGGGCTGAGAGTACTGCCGCTCCGGTAGGGGTAAATAGTTCTGTTTCTATGGGGCCTTCTTGCGCAGGAATGTTGTTGTTTTTGATCATTACGGCTGTGGCCGGCGCCGGAACTTTCATGGTGCCATGTGAAAAACTGATAGATCCTCCTCCCCAACTTACAGGGCAGGTAAGCTTAGCTTTTACGGGTGATTTCAGTTCCTGAAGCCCCATAACTGCACCCATTACGTCAATGAGGATATCCTGGGCCTCGTGCAGCCAGGCTTCGGGCTCATCGTGTTTGTTATGGTGGTGATGATGACCTTCTCCGCCAGTGTGGTGATGATGATCGTGATGGTGGTGATGATCCTCCATATCAAAGTCATAAGTGGCGTGGGCTTCTTTCTCTGCTTTGATCAGGTGTTTTAACATCCGGAACCCAAAATCGCGGTAGAGCGGTTCTACTTCGAAATCCTCAAACAAATGTTCCAACAGATGCATTGCTCTGGAGCTTGATAAATGTCCATGGTGATGTTCTACTTCAATAAACAGCCGACTGGATCCATCACTCGTTTTTTGGTGCCGTACAGTTGCTCTGCCCAGTTTTTCGGCAGCTGCCTGCATGGCGGAGGTTACTCTGGAAGCATTTGCCCCTGCATCGATCATGGCTGCCGCAAACATGTCTCCGGCAATGCCACCGTCTGGAGATATGAATAGTTGCATAAGTTATTTGTTTTTTGCGATTAACCCGGAAACAACAGCTGCTCTGATGCCTCCATCTATATTGACAACGGTTAGGTTCGGTGCGCAGGATGCCAGCATTGAGGTAAGTGCTGCTTCTTTGGCACGAAAGCCATAGCCTACTGATGTTGGGACACCAATTACGGGAAGCGGAACCAGAGACGAAACAAAAGGAGCCAATGCCCCTTCCATGCCGGCAACCACCACAACAGCGGAAACTTTGTGTTTCATCCCTTCCATCACGGCGTCGAGCACCCGTGTGGGATGCGCTATCCCACGGTCTTCAAAAACATGCGAAGTCACCCCCAGGGCCTCCAGGGCCAACGCACATTCAGCTGTGACGGGATGGTCGGCTGCTCCGGCACTTACCACTAAAACATTGCCTCGTTTTTCAGGCATTTCACCAATGGCAAGCAGAAGGGGAGTTTCATGTATCGTGAATCGTCCACTAAAGTGCTCTATGATTGATTCATTGTAACGGCTTCTGGAGATCAGAATCTGAGCGTGTTTAGAGAGAAAAGCTTCTGCCATTTCAATAGTCTGATCGGCGGTCTTATATTCCCCATAAATAATTTCAGGGATATTGATTCGTGCACCCCTGTTTACGTCTGCGATATAATTCCGCGCGGTTTCCATCCATTCCAGAGAGAAATGCTGACGCGCATCATCGCGTGATATTTTTCCCTGAGCAATTTGGTCGTATAGTTCATCAAAAGTCATAAGCCCAATTTTTGGTCAAAAGCATTTTTTCTGGCTCCTTCAAGATCAAGTGTGACAAAGGTTGCAATTTGCTTGCCTGCTTTCACTATTTTTTCTTTGAATTCCGGCTCAATGAGTTTTAGAAATGTGGCCTGGTTGCGACACTCTATTCTTAAATGTTCCTCATCGTCCATTCTACAGCGAAGGTGATGATCACCCGTGGCTTTTAATATTTCCTGCTCAATTTTGCGAAGCGTGCTGAGCCGTTCAGGGGTAATGTTCAGATGATAGTTAAAGCGGGTTGCTAAACATCCTTCCATATTAGCAATCACCGGATCAGCTCCCATGGTGATGGCCAGTTCTCGTGCTTGTTCTTTGGTGATATTCAATTCGGCAAGCGGGGAAATTACGCCTCCTTTTCGGAGAGCTTTTACTCCGGGACGATAGTTGCTGCCATCCGAGGCATTGGTGCCATCAAATACAGGAGCATCCTTGCGTGAAATTACAGGATCGATAATTTGTCCTTTACAATGATAACACCGATCTACCGGATTTTTCAGGACTTCGTCATCAGGCTGCATCGGAATGATTTCCAGGTGATGGCATCCCATGTTTGCAGCTTGCTGAGTGATCTCTTTTTGCGTTACTCTGTTGAATCCGTTGTTGATCCAAATCGGGACAACCTCAACCCCTGCTTCCATTGCGCATCCCAGTATCGAGCAGCTATCAAAGCCTCCGGAGAATAAGAGATAAAAACGACCGGCTTTTTTCAGATAATTGATTAACAGTTCTTTCACAAAATCTCCATTATTGGGTTTGCACAGGTGCAATTTAATAAAAAAATGCGCATATATAGGTAGTAGTCTGAAATGGGATTATTGAACAGAAATGTAGTTGGTATGTTGTTTTTTATGAGTGAGTTATTGGTTCTTTTGTGTATTTAGGGTTTGGCAGATAAAAAAAAAAGTTGAACTTTTGCTGTTCTTTATTTTAATGTGGGCTATTTTCAGATAGACTGGATTGAAATAGAAACCCTGCGCCCCCTAAACAGGTAGCCTGCTGTATGCAGGTATAACAAAAACAAAGAAAAATGGAACAGAACGGTTACATAGGGTTGGTGAAGTCGGCACTTGAAAATTATGCTGAATTGCCGGCATTTAGTGACTTTAAAGGGGAAACCCTTACATTTCGTGAAGTGGGGAAATATCTTTACCGTTGTCACCGGGTCTATAAAGCCCTTGGCATCAAAGAGGGTGATAAAGTAGCTGTAATTGGGCGGAATTCTACCAATTGGGCACTCTCTTATCTTGGGGCTGTTTCTTATGGAGCTGTCATAGTGCCTATTTTGCCCGACTTTAGTCCATCCGATATCAACCACATTGTTAATCATTCCGGATCAGTACTGCTTTTTACTACCGATATTATTTTTGAGAAAATTGATGAAACAAAGATGCCCGGATTGAAGGGGATTGTTTCGGTCAATGATTTTTCTGTCCTGGTGGATAATCAGGGCAAAGTGCAGAAAGCTGTGGATAAGGCTCGCAAAGAGGTTAAGGATTTGGGTGATGATTTTAATGTGAGTAAGATCCGGTTTTTTGAGCCTAAACCGGATGATTTGATGGTACTTTCCTATACTTCGGGAACCTCGGGTTTTTCCAAAGGAGTTTTGCTGCCACATCGCAGCATCTGGTCCAACGTTCAGTTTGCCCGTGATACTTTTGATATTGTTCCGGGAGAGCGTATTGTATCATTTTTGCCACTGGCACATGCCTACGGATGCCTCTTCGAATTCTTGTGGCCTTTTACCGAAGGATGTCATGTTACTTTCCTTTCCAGAACGCCTTCGCCTGCAATTATTACCGAGGCTTTTAGAAAAGTCAGGCCTCATTTGATTCTTTCTGTCCCCCTGATTTTGGAAAAAATCTTTAAGAAGCAGATTCTTCCCAAGTTGGAGAAAGGATCAATGAAGACGCTGTTGAAACTTCCGGTGCTGAACAAAGTGGTTTACAATAAAATAAGAGCCCGTTTGGTGGATGTCTTCGGTGGAGAATTCCGCGAGATGATTGTCGGTGGTGCAGCTCTTAACAAAGATGTGGAGCTGTTTTTACGAAAAATTGGATTTCCCCTTACTATTGGTTACGGGATGACAGAATGTGGTCCCCTTATCAGTTATGCCCCCTGGAATGAAACGCAAGCCCATTCAGCAGGCCGTATTGTTCATAGGATGGAAGTGAAGATTGATTCGGATGATCCTTTCAACAAGGTAGGAGAGATTATGGTGAAGGGAGAAAACAATATGTTGGGGTATTACAAGAACAAGCAGGCTACCGAAGAAATGATTGATGAAGATGGATGGTTGCATACTGGTGACCTGGGAGTTATTGATAAGGATAATTTCATCTTTATTAAAGGGCGTAGTAAAAATATGATCCTTGGGGCCTCGGGGCAAAATATTTATCCTGAGGAAATTGAAGCTGTCATTAACAATAAGGAATATGTCCAGGAGTGTTTGGTTAGAGATGATAATGGGAAAATAGAAGCATTGATCTATCCTGATTATGAGGCGGTGGATGCGCAAAATCTGGGTGATGAGGATATTGAGCGTATCCTGCAGCAGATAAAGAAAGAAGTGAATCAGGAATTGCCTGCTTTTATGAACATCTCAAAAGTTGTACTATTTCCTGAAGAATTTGAGAAAACTCCAAAAAAGAGTATCAAACGATACAAGTATATGTCATAGAAACTGTTTAAGTTTTATCCTTTGAGATGTTTTCGAGTCTTGAACTCTTTTACTTCGTCAGAATTTCCTTAAATAGCGCTGCTATTCTTGTCAATTTTGACTTGTTTAAAGAGCTCAATCCTTCTCAAAAACACCTATCAAAAACA
>DHQK01000131.1:39499-40041 GCA_002411085.1 Marinilabilia sp. UBA5340
GGGTGAAAGCCTTTAACCGTCAGGTTTCTTCCCGAATGTAAATGTTACCGCTGATGGTTTTAAGATCGATCTTTTCATTGCCTCCGTTGAGGGTTGCCTCCATATCTGTTCCTACAATGGAGGTATTTGTTTTTTCCTGGTTTAGTGGTAAGTCCGTAAATACCTCTCCCGAGATAGAATTGATGTAAAATTTCAATGATCTTTCCGGATTGATGGTTAGGTCGATGAAACCACTGATGGAGCGAACTCTGAGAGGAGCCTGGTGACCGGTTATTTCCACATTTCCGTTGATCGTTTCGAAGGTAAGAGGACATGTGGCAGGTAAACGGAGTACTGCATGAATATCTGCGTTGATATTTTTCTTTTTCAAAAAAGAGCTTCTTATCTCGATGATGTGTTTAGATTCATTTATTTCCAGCTCGTACTTGTCGTTGTTCTTGTTGTGGTCGAGGTTTACAATTACTTCGAGAACTATTTCATTTCGATTCCAGGATTCAATTTTTACGGAATCCAGTATGCTCAGGTCGATATGTAATTCCTGA
>DHQK01000057.1 GCA_002411085.1 Marinilabilia sp. UBA5340
AAATGTACGAAGGTTAAGTCCTCATTTTTCTGTTACAGCAATACAACAGCCGGCTCGCCTGGTTGAAAGCTGTCCCATTTTACGGGAATATTTGAATGATTCGTAACCTTGATGTGATTGTTTGATCGTTCAAAAATAATGGAAACGAATTTGTTTTGGAGGGGGTCAAGGTATCTCCATTCAACTTTTTCGCAATTAAGGATTTTAAAATAACTCCTCCCTTCGATGATGTTTTGGGGATGCCTGATCTTTAATTTATTCCCCGAGCCAAAAAGTATTTCCAGGGTTTTCTGATCATCTGATTTAACATCCTTGATTTCAACGTTGGAGCCAAATCCTGGGAAGGTGTGATTGCCCCATACGCTGATTTGGGAACCTTTGAGGAAGAGATTTTCTTTTTTCGCAAAAGCGGAGGTGAAATCCCTTAAATCATATTTCTTGTGATTCGAATTGGCTGAGGGTTCCAAATTATCAAGATCGGGAGAAGCATTGACAGAAGTCATGAAGTTGACAATGCCCCGATGAACGGCAGTCGTATAAACTTTGTATCCCAAGAACAACCCACCTGCGATAAAGATCACAGCAAAAAACAAAGATAGAATTGACTGCGATGAGGAAACTATTAGTATTCCGATGCCAGCAAGGACCGAAGTTGCCATAAGGCCGAATAAGCCTGCAATAAAATGGGTTAAGGCTTGTTTAATCATGGGTTTGAAGGTTTTTATGTTTTAGGAATTATTTCAAATATATAAGATTTACATCAAGAGTCCAAAGACTTATCCCTCATTCAAATCCACCAATCCATCAGGCAATTTTAATTCAATAATACGGGCATTATCGTCAATGTTCACAATAAATTCTTCAGCAACAGGAATCATCAGTTCTCCTGATTTTCCTTCGATGATAAATAGAGGGTTGCCGGAAATATTTTGTATCGTTTGGATTATTCCCAGTTGGCCGTGATTGATGTCTTTTGCCAGGAAACCATTAAATGCGCTGAGGTTATCAAAGCCCGGTGTGGGTCTTTTTATCTCTTCCGGATCGAAATAGACATCGGCTTCCATATATTTTCGGATTTGCTCTTCTGTGCTGAGAAGAGGCAGCTTCACCAAGAGTATATCAGAGCCTTTGTAGCGGAATTCATCCACGCGAAAGGGAACCAGTCCGGTGTCAATATCAAGAAAAATAAAAGAGGGATCGAACTCCCAGTCTGCGGCCTCGGGCAGTAGTCTGATGGCGGTTTCTCCTGATATTCCGTGAGGTTTGGCAAGGATGCCGGCTTGTATGTAGTCTGACTTGTTCAACATGGTGTAAATTTACGATTTACCTTGAATTTTTGAAGAACAAGGCAGGAAGAAATGCAGGAATATAGATGAAATCCTTCTGTGCAGCATAAAAAAACCTCCTCCAAAAGAATGGAGAAGGTTTTTGGTATTATTAATAAGATCAGAAAATTACAATTTAAGGAAATTGCAAACAGCTTCGTAAACAGCCTTTCCGGTGAATCCGAATTCTTCATCCAGCACTGTGTAAGGAGCTGAATATCCGAAATGGTCTAATCCGTTGGCCAAACCGTTGGCACCTGTCAGTCCTTCAATGGTAACTGGCAGTCCGGCAGTAAGTCCATATCTGGGTACGTCGGCAGGAAGAACCTCTTCCTGGTATTCAGCAGACTGGTTGCGGAATAACCCTTCGGAGATTGCTGAAACGATTTGGATTTTAAGCCCTTTTTCTTTGCGAAGCATTTCTGCTCCTGCAACCATACTTGAAACTTCTGAGCCGTTGCCTACCATAACCAAGTCAAGTTTTCCCTGGTCTTTCTCAACGATATAAGCACCTTTTTTGGCTTGCAGCGCAGTTTCGTAAGAACTTCCCGGTAAATTTGGGATGTTCTGACGTGACAGTATCAGTGCAGAAGGAGTGTTGGTGTTTTCCATTGCCATTTGCCATGCCACTGTCGTTTCGTTGGCATCCGCAGGGCGCATTACTAACATGCTGTTTTGTCCGTGGTGATTTTTCAGTTTTTCCAGCAATCTGATCTGAGCTTCCTGCTCAACAGGCTGGTGAGTAGGACCATCTTCTCCCACACGGAAAGCATCATGTGTCCATACGTATTTAACGGGCAATTGCATCAAAGCAGCCAGACGAACAGCAGGCTTCATGTAATCGGAGAATACAAAGAAGGTACCGCAAACCGGGATAACACCTCCATGGAGTGCCATTCCATTGGCCAGCGCTCCCATGGTTAATTCAGAAACACCTGTGTGAACAAATTGTCCCGAATAATCACCTTTCACCATCGGCTGGGTTTTTTTCAGGAATCCGTCGGTTTTGTCAGAGTTGCTGAGGTCGGCCGACATTACCAGCATATTTTCTACGTGATCGGCGAAGTGAGCCAGTACCGTTCCTGAAGATCCGCGGGAAGCGGCATCTGCCTTTTGCTCAATAGAAGCATAATCTACCTTCGGAGCTTCTTTGGAGAAGAACTGGTGGAATTGTTCAGCCAGCTCAGGATTGGCTTTTTCCCAGGTTTCCTGCTCCGCTTTTTTGCGCTCAGCCTGCACGGTTTTTTCTTCCATACACTGCTTGTAGTATTCTGCTACATCGGGGAAGATGGCAAATGGCTGTTCCGGATCACCACCCAGATTTTCAATGGTCTTGCGGAAAGAGGCACCGGCAGCCCCAAGAGGTTGTCCGTGAGTAGACACTTTACGTTCGAAGGATGCTCCTTCTTCCGTTAAAGCACCTTTGCCCATGATGGTTTTTCCGATGATGAGGTAAGGCTGATCGGTGATTTTTTTAGATTCTTCGAGTGCCTCGCGGATTTGAGCATGGTCATGGCCATCAATAGTTTTAACCACCCATCCCCAGGCTTCGTATTTTTTGGCTGTGTCTTCTATGGAAACGGCATTGGTTTCTGTTGACAGCTGAATGTCGTTGGAGTCATAAAACATCACCAGGTTGCCAAGTCCCAGATATCCGGCCAGACGACCTGCACCTTGGGAAATTTCTTCCTGAATACCGCCATCAGAAATAAATGTATAGATGTTGTGCGCGCTCCAAAGACCAAATTTTTGAGCAAGGAAACGCTCTGCAATAGCTGCACCAACGGCCATGGTATGACCTTGTCCAAGAGGACCCGAGGTGTTTTCTACACCACGTTCGAAATCCACTTCGGGGTGACCGGGAGTCGGGCTTCCCCACTGACGAAAATTGGCCAGTTCTTCCATGGTGTAGGCACCGGTAAGGGCCAACTGCGAATAGAGCATCGGTGACATGTGTCCCGGATCGAGAAAGAATCGATCACGAAGAGCCCAATCCCTGTCTTTGGGGTCGAATTCCATGTATTCGGAGAAGAGGATATGGATAAAATCGGCACCTCCCATGGCTCCGCCGGGGTGTCCTGATTTGGCTTTTTCGACCATGGCAGCCGAAAGCACGCGTATGTTGTCTGCGGCTCTTTTTGCGATGTCTGTACTCATAGTATTGTTGTTTTTTAGTTTTAAGACTTTGTCTGTTCTGGTCTGTTCTTACATTATTTGGGGTTGCAAATATATAAAAACAACTTATTTTTTTGAGTTAAAAAACACTTAATCATTATTTTTCAATGACAAAAGTAAGGAAAATTTTTAGCATGAAGAAAATAAGCGTAATAAATACTTTTAATTGTTTTTTAACGAAGGGGCACATTTGGTCTTTGATTTCCGGTAATTGCTATATTCTTCAATTCTTCTTCCCTTTTTTTATTTGGTGGAGGATTTGATTTTTATTGCTAATTTGGGGGTTTTAAACAAATTCCAATCGCATGTTGATAGTAGCAGATGATAGAATTCCATTTCTGAAAGGAGCCCTTGAACCTTTTGCTGAAATGAAATATCTTCCAGGTGCCTCCATCGGCCCCGGGGACTTAAAAAATGCCGATGGCCTGATTGTTAGAACACGTACCAAAGTAAATGAAGCTTTGCTAAAAGGGAGTAATGTGAAAGCTGTGGTTTCTGCAACAATCGGTACCGACCATTTAGACATCCCCTGGCTGGAGGCCAATGATATTGCCTGGGCCAATGCTCCCGGATGCAATTCCGGATCGGTAAAACAGTACATTGCTTCTGTCTTTGCCAATCTGGAACTCAATTACTACTCTCTTCGAGGAAAAACACTCGGTATTGTAGGAGTTGGCAATGTGGGGAGTAAGGTGGCAAAAGTGGGCGAAGCTTTTGGAATGAGAATCCTCCTCAATGATCCACCAAGGGCTGCAGCAGAACCGGATTTTCCTAATGTTGATCTCAATGTCCTGCTGCAGATGTCTGATGTGGTTACTTTTCATGTGCCGCTCACTCGCGAGGGAGCGTATGCTACCTATAATTTATTGAATGATATCACACTACTGATGATGAAACGAGGTGGTGTGTTGATCAATTCCTCACGTGGAGAGGTGGTTGAACAGAGGGTGCTGATGAAAGGGATTAGTTCGGGGCTGATAGAACGGGCTGTATTGGACGTTTGGGAAGAGGAACCTGATATTTCCCGTGATTTGCAGGAGCGCCTGATGTTGGGAACTCCGCATATTGCTGGTTATTCGGTGGATGGCAAAGCCAATGGGACTTCGGCTGCCGTTCGTTTTATGAGCCAGCAATTTGGACTTGGCCTGGATGGCTGGTCGCCTGCAGAACTTCCGGTGTTTGATGATATGTGTTTGTCTCCCAGTGATGAAGTCGAGCAATTGAACCTTAAGCTGGCCCAATTGGTTATTTCTACGTACAATGTTGCTGATGATGCTCAGAAGTTGTTTGAGCATCCCGAAAAATTTGAGGAATTAAGAGGAAATTATCCTGTTCGACGTGAGTTTCATGCCTGGACAGTGAAAATTCCTCCTACTTCAACGGATTTGAGAAAATCTTTAGAATTGTTGGGATTTCAGGTGACTGAAGAGTGAGTCATAAAAAGAGCATGACATGTGCTGTCATGTTTAAAATTTACTAATGCAAGGAAAGTATTGGAATGAACATTAAACATAAGAGATAAATGGGACAAAAAGCAGATATTGGACTGATTGGTCTTGCCGTAATGGGCGAGAATCTGGTATTAAATATGGAAAGTCACGGTTACACCGTGGCTGTTTATAACCGAAGCGTTGAGAAAGTTGATAAATTTGTAAATGGACGGGGAAAGGGAAAAAAATTTATTGGAACTCACTCCCTGGAAGAGCTTGTTCAGAGTCTTGAGAGACCCCGGAAAGTGATGATGCTTGTGAAAGCGGGGCAACCTGTGGATGATTTCATAGAGAAGCTGATTCCTTTGCTGGAGCCCGGTGATGTTATTATTGACGGAGGTAATAGTCATTTCCCGGATTCTATCCGACGAACCAAATATGTGGAAAGCAAAGGACTTTTGTACATCGGAACAGGTGTCTCAGGAGGTGAAGAGGGAGCATTAAAAGGTCCGTCGATGATGCCCGGTGGATCACCTAAAGCTTGGCCATTGGTGAAAGATATTTTCCAAAGCATTGCGGCCAAGGTGGAAGATGGAACTCCCTGTTGCGACTGGGTAGGTGAAGATGGTGCCGGCCATTTTGTAAAAATGGTACACAATGGCATTGAATATGGTGATATGCAGCTTATCAGTGAGGCTTATCACCTGATGCGTGATTACCTGAAACTCTCTCATGATGAGATGCACGATATTTTTGACCTCTGGAATCAGGGAGACCTGGACAGTTACCTGATCGAAATTACCAGGGATATCATGGGTTATCGCGACGAAAATGGTGAGCCACTACTGGAGAAGATTTTGGATGCTGCCGGACAGAAAGGTACCGGAAAATGGACAGCCATTTCCTCCCTTGAAGTGGGTGTTCCATTGACCCTTATCGGGGAGGCCGTTTATTCACGTATTCTTTCCTCTCAAAAAGAAGAGCGCCTGAGGGCATCGGGCATTATTAAAGCGAAAGTATCTCAACTGGATGAAGAGAAGGAAGAGTTTGTGAATGCCATTCACGATGCTTTGTTTGCCTCCAAGATTGTTTCTTATGCGCAAGGCTATGTGTTGATGCGTGAAGCTGCCAAAGAGAACAACTGGAACCTCAACTATGGTGGGATTGCTCTCATGTGGCGTGGTGGTTGTATTATTCGTTCCGCTTTCCTGGGGAAAATTAAAGATGCATTCGATCACAACCCCGGACTTGAGAACCTTATGCTCGATAGTTATTTTCACGACAAACTTCAGGCTGCTCAGGAGGGATGGCGCAAGGTGGTATCTGTTGCTGCCCGTATTGGTGTTCCCGTACCCGCATTCTCATCAGCATTGGCCTATTTCGATGGATATCGTACCGCCAATTTGCCGGCCAACCTTCTCCAAGCGCAACGCGACTATTTTGGTGCACATACTTACGAGCGCGTAGATAAGGATCGGGGCGAATTTTTCCATACCAACTGGACCGGTCGTGGAGGTGATACCGCTTCTTCTACTTATCAGGTTTGATCCGAATTTCATAACTAAACAATAGTATTATTCAGAAATACTGAGGCTGTCTCAAAAGTATAATATTCCAAAGGTTTGTTATGTTGAACGTAGTCGAAATGTCTGTTTTTCATATAGGAAAAGATTCTTCGACAAGTTCAGAATGACATCAAATTGGGACTTTTGAGACAGCCTCATTTTTTTGTGCTTGATGTTGCAAAGTGCAAAAGATGTTGATTGGACATTTTAGGGTGGATTTCCTGTCGTTGGAGGAGATTTGACTTCTGTTCAGTTTCTCGCTGTATTAATTTTTGAATGTTTTGTTTCTTAACAATTTGTTTTCCTCCCGGTTACATTAAGTTATTGCTGCATGATTAATCTTGCATCAGAAATCAATACAGAATTTCGATGCAAAAAGTAAAACACATCTCCAGGCGCAAAATGAAGGTATCGGTCATCTCCGATCTGCACCTTGGCACCTATGGGTGTAAAGCGCCACAAATACTGGATTATCTGCAGGGAATTGATCCCGATATCCTTGTGCTGAATGGGGATATCGTGGATGGATGGCAATTTACACGGTCCTATTTTCCTGCATCTCACCTTAAAGTGGTTCGCCAAATCATTAAAATGATGGAGCGAGGCACACGGGTAATATATGTGGCTGGCAACCATGATGAGGTAATGCGCCGTTTTTCCGGTATCAAACTGGGTAATTTTTCTTTTGTCAATAAAGTGGTGCTGAATCTGGATGGCAAAAAATCATGGATCTTTCATGGTGATGTGTTTGATGTATTTATGCACCATTCCAAGTGGCTGGCAAGGTTGGGTGCCAAAGGATACGGGATGCTTACAGTCATTAATAAACTTGTTAATGGGTTGATGGGTCTTTTTGGTAAGAGGCGGCTATCTATCTCCAAATCCGTTAAAGAACGGGTCAAAGGCAGTGGAAATGCTATCTCGCGCTTTGAAAGAACCGTTGCCGGTTTGGGGGTAGAGAAGGGGTATGACTTTGCTATCTGTGGTCACATTCACACCCCTGCCGATAAAATCATCGAAACTGATAAGGGGCAGATTCGCTACCTCAATTCAGGCGACTGGGTAGAGAATATGACAGCCCTGGAATATGATGAGGACGTCTGGCAACTGAAATATTGGGAGCCAAACTGGGCCGAAAAGAGTGAGCTTGCTACGGAAGAGACATTGTCCCGACCGTCCAGGGCTGTTTTCATCAGTGCTTTTGAAGAGGTTATGGGTAGTTGATTATAGGTTTGTCGGATATGAAAATATTATACGCAATACAAGGTACGGGAAATGGACATGTTGCAAGGGCTTCTGATTTGGTTCCGGAGTTCCGGAAATATGGAAATGTGGACGTTTTGTTGAGCGGCCAGCACAGTGAATTGCATCTTCCTTATGAGGTTAAGTACCGATTTCAGGGATTTGGTTTTTTCTTTGGTAAAGATGGGGGGATTGATGTGCGAAAAACCTTGCGGAAGAACTCTGTCGGGAAATTCTTTAAAGAGGTATCTCAATTGCCGGTGGAGGACTATGATTTGGTGATTTCCGATTTTGAGCCTGTTTCCGCGTGGGCTTGTCGTCTGAGAGGGAAACCATGTTTTGGAATGAGTCATCAATCTGCGGTTGTGGATGCTGAAGCCCCCACTCCCACGACGAAAGATTGGTGGGGAAAGGTAATTTTGCAGCATTATGCTCCGGTAAGTGAGGGATTGGGATTTCATTTTCGAAGGATTAACGGACATATTTCAACCCCGGTAATCAGAAAATCCATCAGAGAAATTGTTCCCGGAAATCAAGGACATTATACTGTTTATCTTCCTGCATATTCCGATTTGACGATCATTAGCCTATTGTCAGAGATCAGAGACGAGCAGTGGCAGGTCTTTTCAAAGCATTCAGAGGTGCCCTATTCCTTTAACAATATTTCCATTCGTCCGGTAGAAAGTGATGGATTTGTAAAAAGTATGGCCAACAGTGCAGGCGTTCTTTGTAATGCCGGCTTTGAAACCCCTGCTGAAGCGTTGTTTTTACGTAAGAAACTGTGCGTTATACCCATGAGACATCAGTACGAACAGGCCTGTAATGCGGCAATGCTCAAAAACATGGGAATCCCTGTTTTGCCACAGCTTTCCTCAGAGGTAATTTCCCGGTTGAAGGCTTGGGTTGCAAGCTCTGAGGTGATATCCGTTGATTATCCTGACAATGTGCCGATTGTGGTGGAACAAATGATGGAGATGGCCGAATCACGGGAAATGACGATTCGAAGACGGCGTATACCCAGGCTGGCCGGTTCTTTTGGGATGTAAAATTTGACCGGTTGCTTAAAGGAACTTGATCTGCATTTTTATTACTACGGCTCATTCTATATTCCGTTAGTGTTTGTCAGTGTGTTTTTAATCAGCTGCTTACAGGTTATTTTGATTGGGCGGAATGCGCAGTAATATGTGGTTCCGGGATTTGTTTTTCATCTCATATCTATCCCAAATCCCCGGGACTAACCATCTTTTATTCTTAGAATTTCCCTTCGAAACGAACTTTTTTATTTTCTTTTTTCAGCGAAAAATTGAACATGTAGCTGTAAGAAAAATTGGCAGAATAGTGCGTTCTGTGCCCTCGTGGTGCATTGTTATTAATCATGGCCATGCTGAGGTTGAAGTGATGCCGTTTTTTCAGGTTGTAACCACCGGTGAGCCGTAAATTGATGATATTGGAAAGGGCTCCATCTTCGTTGAAGGAATTGCTGTAAGTGCCGGTGAGAGCTGCTCTTATTTTTTCTATAAAAACTTTCTGGGCCGACAGGTTGTAACTCATCAATTGAAGGGTCTGCTCCTGAATATCGTTGGAATTGTGATTGACGGTGGCCGACAAGTTAAAACGCAGTTGTGTTAGCGAAAAAAGATAAGAGAGGGTGGAGTTGTAAATTCGGTTTCCTACAAATCGAAGGTCATCTTCCTGCTGTTCTGATGCTTCCTGATACGAAAAAGCCATATTCAGGTTTTGGCGTTGGTATTTTGATGTTTTCAGCATGTAATTTCCATGGATTGAAGCAGCCATATTCAATTGTGTATAACTTAGGGTATCCAGATTCTGATATTGGTTTGACCGGGTTACTTCATCATAAATATCTCTAATGTGTACGTACGATTCCACATTTGAAAAAGAGGCACCCATGGTCAACTTTTGGGTAATGGGTGAGGAGATGTTGGCCGAATAGATTGCCCGCTTCGAGGTGTTGGTTTTTTGGTTTTCCAGGTTGTCTTTCTGAAAACCTGCATCCATACTGATATTTACCTTATTGAAAAGTGTTGTTGCCAGGTTCGCAGTGATGTTTTCAAAATCGTTGGTGAAATAATAAGCACCAAAAGTTTTATAATTTGGAGCGACTCTTTCATAAGTAGCGCCAATGCTCCCCAGATCAGAACTTTGGGATACAGAAGTTTGGTAGGCATGATACACCGAAACGTCCCCTTCGTTCAGGAAGAAAAGGTTGCCGTCTCCGATGCTGTCTGTCCTGCTGATGTCATGATTGATAGCGCTGATGCCATATTCTCCCGAAACTACAAAGCCTTTGGGGAGTTTTAGTCGTAGGCTCATACTACCGACCAGATTGTCTGAGGGCGTAATGTAGTTTTCTGATTCATCTGAAAAATCGAGGGATCCCATATCATCTTTGGCTTTAAAAATATTGGCCGATACATCAAAATGATCATGTTCATAGCCTAACATCAGGCCGCCTCCCATTCTTCGGTAGTATGGTTCGGTATTGAACGTATCGGGTTTTGTAGCTTTGTTAAATCTTCCGTAAAGCGCTGCGACTCTCAATCCGTTTTGGGGAGCCAATTCTATTCCGCCACCAAAAAATTCATGTCCCGAGAGGGTGTAAGGAGAAAATTCCATGGAGGAATATCCAATATGTGCGGTGACCCATTTGTAGGAAGGTGACAGAGAAAAACGATTGAAAGGCTGAGGGAGGTTCGCCGTTGTTTGATTGTTGGTGTAGGCAAAAGAGATGGGAAGATTCACCACTCCCCACAGGGTAGTATTTAGATTTCCGGACAGATAATAGGAGTAATCGTCGTAATTGGTCACTGAATCAGGACTGTAGTTGAAAATGTGGCTCATATTGATTCCTCCGTTGGAAGTAATGGGCGGTGCATCCTTAACAGCTTCAACATCCTGGGCGCCGATAGATGCAGATAAAAACAGAGAAAGCACTAAAAACAGGATTCTGGGGTAGGTTTGGTGCATATCAGGTTCAGGTTTTGGCTACATTTTTACGGTTACGCGATCGCTCATGGGAGATGAGCTGCCGTCTTCGTAAACTGCTTTGATCATGTATTGATAGGTTTTTCCGGGGCTCAGAATTGGGTCCGTAAATTCATCCGACTCTGAATTACCATACAATCGCATTGGGCCATCTTCAACGCTGCGGTAAACCACAACTCTGCTCACCTTTTTTAATGCGTCCACTTCCCAGGATAGCTGTACGTTGTCTATGAACTCTTTCTTCTTGAGTTTTATGACTTCCCGAAACGCTGCAGATGGATTTACGTATCCATGATTAGACGGAGGGGAGAGTAACCCGGCTTCGTCCTCAGCCCTGATGTAATAGGCATATTTGCTGCGATTGTTGATTTCACTGTCTTCAAATGAAGATGATTCTTCTCCGGTTTGGGGAATCAAGCCTATTTCCACAAAGGCAGAATCCGGAAAGGTGCGACGATAGATATGGTGCTTTGTTACATCGGCACTCATGCTGTTGATCCAACTGATCTTAATGCTGCTTCTTTGTTCAATGACATTTTCTATTTGGGGTGCCACGGGTGGAATAATATCTGGTCTCTGCAGCGTTAGCATTTCCGAAAAATCAGACTGATTTTGTCTTACATCAATAGCGCGTACCTTGTAATAAACATTTTTGGTGAGGGTGTTGATGTTGATGGAGTCGTTAAATACGGTATCGGTGATTACCGCCGGTGTGACCAGCATAAATTCATAATCGGGGTGGTTGGAACTGTAGACCCGATACCCTTCGAGATCCCTGTCAGAGTTTGGCTTCCAGGTTAGGGTGACAAATCCAGTGGTATCTATTTCTCCTTTTAATTGTTTTGGTTTTGCTGGCGGAAAACTGTCTACTCTTGCGGCATAAGTCGTCAGCGGCGATACTTTTTCTGTATTTTGATTATAGACTGAAACAAGGTAATAGTTGGTCATATCGGGAACCGTGTCTGTGTAGGATCGGATTTCGGGATCTGTCCCTTCGTAAATCACTCTTTTTTTGCCTTCCGGCGTGGAGGACTGATACACGCGAAACCCGCTGATATAGGGGTTCATTTTTTGGGGATAATCCCATTGCAACAATACTTGCTGATTGTCGATTACTTTTTTATCCGTCATCACCGGGGCCGATTCAATCGGGAGTAGTCCTTTCCCGGAAACACTTTCGGAAGGGGGGCCGGTTTCGCCAAAAGCACTAATGCCTCTGATGCGGTAATGCACGGTGATCTGGTTATCCTTAAGACTGTCGGTTCTGTACATGTATTCTGGCGAAACGTTTTCGTCAGTCAACTGAACTAAAGCATTATTACTGATGGGCTGAAAAGTTTGCCCGTTATCCATCGATTTTTCGACAATATAGCTGTTGTAGATATGTCCCAGGTAGAGGATATTCCAGGAAAGGTCTACTTTTTTATTGCCCCATTTAGCTGTTGGCGTTTGCGGTGGAGGTAACGGTTGATATTCTGAAATTCCTGTGAAAACTGATCCTGTATCTACCGCAAGAGAATCGGGACAATCTACAAACACTCGGTAGAGATACTTTTCGTTGGCTTGGGCTGATTTGTCTTCCAGATAAAGCCCCGATAATTCGGCTGCCAGAATAGACTGGTCGGCAGCATACATGGCAAAGCTATATCGATGTTGTTTTTCCTTGTATTGCCTGTAGACTTCATGTGGGTTGACGAGGCCGGAGGGAGGTTCTGTTTCGGTAGAGTCGAAAATACAGCTTGCAGCAATGGCCACAAATCGATTGTCGCTGTGAGGTTCCCATTCTTCAAGAGGCATGGGGCGGATAGGAGTTGGCGTCAATCGTTCGGCAGCTTGTTGGTCTGGTATTTCACCGTCGCGCAAGATGGTGAATCGCTCCACCACGTAGCCGTATTGGTTGGCAAGTTTCCATGTGGCTGGAGTATTGGGGGCCCATCGAAGCAAAATAGATTCCTGTCTTGGACTTCCAAGTATTTCTATGCCGGGTTGCTGGGCGAAGATGTTAAGCGTGAAAAATAGCGAAAGAATGATTAGGAGGGTAAATCTGGTCATTGGGGTTTGGTTGAATGTTATGCAATCGGGTATT
>DHQK01000271.1:0-1862 GCA_002411085.1 Marinilabilia sp. UBA5340
AGTTGCGTATCATTCTCATAATATGCTCCCACAGGCATTCCTTCGGAGGAAATGGCCAGGGCCGAAGCCATTGAACTTCTGCTGATGTTGAGCGGTCTGGCTTTTTCGGGGGCATAAACAGGAGTCAGGTTTTTAACTTTGTTGCCCCAGTTGTCGTTTACAAATACCGCTGTGGGTTCATCATTCATGATTTTTTTGGCCTGTTCGGACAGATTTCTGAGTATTTCCGGATCGGGCCCTGAAAACATCGCCTGGATTTTATAGTCACCCCCGATGGAGGAATATTGTCTGCAACGAATGGTGGCATTGGGGTGCTTCTTTTGAAACTCAGCCTCTATACGGGGCATGATTTCTATAACCTCCTGATATGTGTTGGTTTCAATAATCAGTTCTCCATAACCCGGGTTGTAGCTGTTCATGGGCCTTGCAAGGGTATAGCGTACCGGCGAACTCCCCAGAGCTGTGGTTACTTTGGTCACCTCTTTCCATTGGAGCAGGGCATTTTGTATCGACTGCAGATCTTTCTCCACCTGGTAGATGTCACTGCCATCGGGCAGACTGTATTCTACCATAAACTGATTGTATTTGGATACCGGGAAAAAGTCTTTGTTTATAAAGCGAAATGCCCAAAAAGAGAGTATCAGAATGAGAATTGTTGCAATGGCTACCAGTGACTTGTGCCACAGGGCAAATCGTATTGTTTTTCGGAAGTACCGGTAAAATCCTCCGGAATAGATCTCGTCTGCCTCTTGTCCTTTTTTCTTTTTTACTTTTCCTTTTTTGTAAAAGAGAGAAGCCATGAAGGGAGCCTGAATCATGGCCAGAATCCAGCTCATGGTAAGCGAAATAGCCAGCACAAAAAAGAGTGGTTTCATAAATTCTCCGGCTGCGGTAGTATTAAAAGCCAGCGGCATAAAAGCCAGAATGGCTATGAGGGTGGCTCCCAGCAGGGGGAGGGCATTTTGTCTGGCAGCCAGTACAAACGCTTTTCGACGTTTGATGCCTTTTTGCATGTCTGCAAGAATTCCATCTACCACTACAATGGCATTATCTACCAGCATTCCCATGGCTATAATAATGGCAGCCAGTGACACCTTGTCAAGTGTCATGTTCATGAATCCCATTACGATAAAGGTGCTCAGGATGGTAAATATCAGGCTGCCGGCAATGAGGAGCCCTGCTCTGAATCCCATGGCTATCAGCAGCACAACAATGACGATGGCTACCGATTCAATCAGGTTGATGGTGAAATCGCCAATGGATGCCTGTACTTTGGACGGTTGGTCGTAGATCTTATGAACTTCGATGCCCACAGGTATTTCCGGGGTGAGTTCTGTCAGGCGTAAATCCACCCGTTCTCCCAGCTTGATGATGTTGTCGCCCGATTCCATCGAGATGGCAAGTCCCAGTGCTGGTCTTGAGTTAAATGACAATCCACTTTGTCTGGGACGGTAGAAGTCTTTCGAAATAGTGGCGATGTCTCCCAGACGGAAGCTTCTGCCATCACTGGTGTAGATATTCAGGTTTTCCACTTCTGACAAGGAGCGTAGCTTTGTACCCACATTGATGCGCAGTCGCTCAGTTCCCGAAACCACGCTTCCGGCATCTGTCACTTCAGCCTCGTCGTTGATTGTTTGAGCAATGGACATGGGGTTGATGCCCAGATGGGCAAACTCTTCCGCTGAGAAGGAGATGTTCACCACCTCGTTTTGCTCACCCACGACTTCAATTCGTTTCACTCCTTCAACCTGCAGTAATTCTTTCCTGAGGAAGTCGGTATAATTGTCCAGCTCTTCGTAGGAATAGCCGTCACTGCTAACGGCCAAAAAGATGCCATATACATCGCCGAAATCATCGTTGAC
>DHQK01000271.1:2181-3558 GCA_002411085.1 Marinilabilia sp. UBA5340
GGAAGTTCCGCAGTGGTTACTTTTCCTTCCAGCGTAACTGTGATTTGTGACATCCCGGGAAGGGAGCGTGATTCTATATAGTCGATATTTTCCAGCTTCTGAATAGCTTCTTCCATAAGGCCGGTGATCTCCATATCCACTTCTTCGGCAGATGCCCCCGGATAGGGGGTTATGACCACGGCAGCTTTTACAGGAATTTCAGGGTCTTCGAGTTTGCTGAGACTTGAGAATGAGCCAATGCCTCCAATTACCAGAATGGTGAAAAAGGTGATGAGTAGTGATTTCTTATCAAGTATTTTCTCTAACATCGGTAACTGGCTTTTAAAGTGAGATATTCTGTGAAAGTGGTTTAACCTGCTGCCCCTCCATCAGGGAGTGAACTCCTGCTACAACAATCAGCTCTTTTTCCTGTATGCCATTGACGATTTGTATGCGCCCGTTTTCGATGACTTTACCTGTTGACACAGGGCGCACAGCAACTGTTTGGTTCTGTTGGTTGTAGATCCATACATTGGCTTTTCCGTCCTTGAAAAAGAGGGCTTCGGCAGGAACGGATACCGTGGTTGAATTGCCTTCCTCTGCTTTTTGGATGAATGCTCTGGCAGTCATGCCGGGTTTAACAGTACGGGGATCCGGATTTTGCATTCTTAATCGTACATTGAACAATCCGTCGTCTCCGGCTTTTTGGGCCACCGATTTGATGGTTGCCGGATAGCGTTGTGCTACATGGTGGTTGATGCTCACCATGGCCTGCTGACCTTCAGTTAATTGATTGATGATGGATTCAGCCACAGAGAAGTTCACTTCCAGTGTATTGGTGTCAATGATTATCAGGACGGGTTCTCCCGGGGCAACGGTTTCATGATTGTCGATGAGCTTTTGATGTATGTAACCCGAAAAGGGGGCTTTCAGCTCTGTGTCGGTCAGGGCATTGACCGCACTTTTCCAGTTGCTTTTGGCAGCCAGGAATCCGGCTTCCAGTTTGTCCAGGGAATTCTTCGGGAATTTACCTTGTTCATACAGTTGTGAATATCTTTCAAATTCGCTTTTGGCCTGTTTGTATTGGGCCTCGGCAGCAAGCAACCTGGTTTTGAAATCCCGCTTGTCCAGGACTGCCAGCAACTGATCTTTCTTCACATATTCTCCCTCCGAGTAATATAGGTGCTCCACTTGTCCGCCCACCCTGAAAGCCACAGAGGACTGGTGATTCTCTTCAATAGTGGCATTAAATGACCTTTCATTGGTAGAGGACGGGGTGCTTACCTTAGCTACTTTTACATACCGCATTTCCTTTTTTTGCTCTTCTGTAGTGTTCGAGCATCCAATGCTTAAAATAGTAAGACCAATAATGGTCAGGGATAATAGTACTGTTCTCAT
>DHQK01000271.1:3888-6852 GCA_002411085.1 Marinilabilia sp. UBA5340
CTGAAAAAGGCGGAATCGTTTATTTTAAGTGGAAGGGGAAAATATCCGTGTTGAAGGGGAGAAATGAAGTGTTTAATTGTTTGGAAGGGGAATTTAAACCAGAGAGTACACGGAGAATCACAGAGGTTGCTGTACAACATTTCAGGATCCGCAGATTGCGTGGGTGGGCGCAGAATGACAAATGGGCATGGAGGTGTTAGCTCATAGCTGCTGGCTCTTGGCTCGTTGCTCATAGCTGTTAGGACAAACAGCTGAGGAGAATGAAATTTATTTTCTTTTTTTGGGGATCAGCCCCGGAGGGGCAACACTAAGTTGAATGCCATAGGTAGGAGGAAGGACGAAGAATTTGTTCCTTCTGTCTTTTTTACATAGAGTTTCACGGAGGAGACAAGGAGATCAACAAGTTGGCGAGTTGTGTGTAGGTTTCCCGCCGCCGCCGGTCCGGCAAGTGGACGGGGCTCGCACGCTGTTTTAAATATTTAACTTTAATGCATTCCGCTCTCCAGCCTATGGCTTCCGGGCGGAATGCATTAAAAAAGGAAAAGACACACTTTTTTGAACACTCCCTATTTTGATGGTTTTTATAAATTACCTAAGCTGTTTTTTCCAGCTACCAGCTAAGAGCTTCCAGCTGCACCATCCCATTCCCCCCACATCCTTCGGCCTCTGTCCTCCTCTGCGTCGTGCCTGCTCCGACCCTTGGTCGTACCTGCTTCGATGCTTCTTCGACTGTTTTCCGACTGTTCTCCGACCTTATAAGAGTCGAACAAAGGCCGAACAAGACCCGAACAAGGTGCGAAGAAGACCCAATGAAGTCTTGGTTATGTTGTTGAAAATCAAATATATGAAAGTTTTTTTTTAAATAAAATATTAAATGGCATTTAGATTTTTATGGTCATCAGGCTTCTTCCGGACAGCTTCCGGCACCTCCTATTGCCGAAGAATGCTGAACAAATACACGTATAATAGCTGAATTGTCTTACCCAGTGTGCCTGGTGTTTCGAGTTTTTGGTTACACAGAGATTAACGGAGCAGACACTGAGGGCACAGAGTTGATGGGGTTCGTGTTTCTGGTCCTTGGTTTTGGTGACACAGAGAATGGGGAGGAGACATAGAGCTGCACTGAGCTAAGAGCCAACAGCTAATCCCTTTTTTCGCTCTCCCTTTTGCCTTAAGAAGGCTGCCCTTCAGGTTACACGCTGCCTGTTCCGGTACAGTGGCGGTGTAGGGGAAAATGCATACTTTTGAAGGATTGATTAAACTTTTGATTAATAAGCCTGCTGCATGTCGCCAAACAGTTGTAGCGGGCTTTTTTGTGTGCAATGGTGGTGTTATGTGCCTAGTTTAGTTTGCATAAGAAGCTGCACGATACTTCCATATATGGATGTGTAATGCAGCTTTCCAACCAGATAAAAGCGATATAACTGCAATTGGTTGCTTACAAGTTAACAACAATTGAAATTACGCAATACCAAATGATATTCTATGGATAAAGATTTGAATATTATAACATTAGTCTGTGGCTATTTCAGACTCAATGGACACCATGTGCAGTTTAATGTGGTGGATGCTGACACGTTGAGAGACGCACAGAAACATCCCGAAAAGCATAGGGATCTTATTGTCCGTGTGGCCGGATATAGTGACTATTTTAATGATTTGGGCCGTGATTTACAAGACGAGATTATTAGGAGAACAGCGCATGAAGGGATGTGAAATTATACTTATGGCTTGACATTAATTTCTCTCTGCTTCCTTCATGAATTCACTTGAGAGTTTACCAAACTGCTTTTGAAAGCATTTTGGTAAATGGAAGTGAATTGTGGAGCTGCCGGGAACAGTAGAATGCATTTGTTAAGCCTTTAAAAATGGGGAATTTCGGTTTGTTTTTAGTGTCAGGGTGAAACAAGGGTGAAACACGATTTTGTGGAGTTGATGGAACAGAACCTTTGTACCAATTTATGTTTTTTTAACGGTTTTGGCATTGTGAACGCTACCTTATGTGGATTATTCCTCTTGTGAATTTGAGCTTTTGGTTGTTTCAGGATGCTGAATTAAGATACTTTTTAGGGATACCGTAATTCGCCATTGAAAAGCTGTTCTTTGCTCCATTTCATCTTTTCGATTGATAAACTGAAATATTTGAGTAGTTCAGATAAAAGTTAAATCTCAATAAACTCCTTCCGGATATCATCAATGAGTCCCGCGTTAAGCTTTTCTTCCCTGGCATATGTGCCAAACCCGGAAATTGCATTGGCCACCTTGTCAATAAGACTTTTGTAGTTTTGTATGTCATTGTTTTGACCAATAATTTCTAAGTCTTCCCGGGTAATTTGTTCGTATTTCCCGTTAACCGACAGAGAATGTCTGTTTACATAGGCAGGTGCTGCTAAATCTACACTAAAGGTTAAGTCATAAGCAGGGGAGAGCTTCCATGAGCCATCCTGATGCATGCAAAAAGCAAAGTTTTTTGAGTGATCGTCCACATTTCTGGCAAGCACGTTAAATACCATTCTGATGTATTGTTGTTCCAGATCCTCATAAGGGAGTTTAAGTTTGCGGATTACTGAAAAGATATCTTCATAACTGTTGCTGCCAGGGTCCATGGCAGCCAAGGTTTGAATGTGTACTCGCTCATTGTGAACCCGGTCGAAACGGCGGGTAAGGAAATGGGTGATATTTCCAAATGTTTTTAATTGAGAAGGCATCATCTTAATACCTGCATCTAAAGCCATTCTATAATAGATATATTCCAGTTTCCCGAAAGGATAGGCGGAGTTGTCATCATATTTTAAGATGAAATGCTGATAATCTTCCGGGATTTTTCCCTGGCCTGAGATGATTTTGCCTGTGTCTTCATTTAAAGCTACAATAGCCTTTGGGCGTTTTCCGCCCGGGGAGGAACTGATTTTAACTAAGTCTTGCCATAAAACAGAGTTTTCCTGGTTTAAGATGGTAGTCTCT
>DHQK01000109.1 GCA_002411085.1 Marinilabilia sp. UBA5340
TTTGTAGCTTCATCTGTTATTCTTGCCTTAAGGTTGAATTTTCCTATATTCTTCGTTTTCTACCTCCTGCTTTGCTTTCTTTCTTTATTCTTTTTTGTTTTAGATGCAGGGTTATCAACAATGTGTCCACCATATTCCAAAATTTGGAATTTTTGATGCATAACGGTGCATTAAAATGTTAATATTTGTTGTGTGTTTTGTGCTTTCAGGTCTGCTTCAGGGGGTTTGAAAATTCCAATTTATGGATTAAAAAAAACCTTAAAGTTTGATGAAATTTCCATTTTGGAAAACTTTTCAAGGTCTTGGAAAATACAAATAATTGACAGTCAGGGTTAAAAGGTTTTGTTTTGGGTAACTTTTTAAATTGTTGATAAAAAATTGTTGTCTCAAAAGAAAAGCTTTTCTAACTTGCAGTCGTGTTTAGAGGATTATTAAAAAATATTAAGAAGCAATTTATCAAACCTTTAGCCTGAAGTATTCAAGAATAAGTCAGGTTGCCTGGTTCCCAATCAGGAATAAAAAAATAATCATCATGGCTGAAACAGATGTTGACCTAAGAACCAAGGTGGATGGTGGAAAAACCTACACCCATGAAGACGCTTATCAAAGAGCCCTCGAATATTTCGAAGGGGATGAACTGGCCGCCCGTGTTTGGGTAAACAAATACGCACTTAAAGATTCACAGGGGTACCTTTACGAGTTGACCCCTGATGATATGCACTGGCGGTTGGCCCGAGAGGTGGCTCGTATTGAAAAGAAATATCCGAATCCCATGACGGAGGAGCAGCTTTTCGGACTTTTTCAACGGTTTAAGTATATTGTTCCTCAGGGAGGGCCTATGGCAGGAATCGGAAATGCGCATCAGGTTGCATCTCTTTCGAATTGTTTTGTTATTGGAGATGAAGGTCCGTCAGATTCTTATGGTGGCATTATGAAAGTGGATCAGGAGCAGGTTCAACTGATGAAGCGCCGCGGTGGTGTAGGGCATGATTTGTCACATATCCGGCCCAAAGGATCTCCGGTGAAAAACTCGGCGTTAACCTCTACCGGTATTGTTCCTTTTATGGAACGTTTTTCCAATTCCACTCGTGAGGTGGCTCAGGATGGTCGACGCGGAGCCCTTATGTTGAGCGTTTCCATTAAGCATCCCGATTCTGAGAAGTTTATCGATGCCAAAATGGAGCAGGGGAAGGTTACCGGCGCCAATGTTTCTGTCAAAATTGATGATGGTTTTATGAAGGCTGTTGTGGATGGAACAGACTATCAACAGCAGTATCCTGTGGATTCCTCTTCCCCCAAGGTGAGGCAAAGTATCAATGCACGTGAATTGTGGGAGAAAGTAGTTCACAATGCCTGGAAATCGGCAGAACCCGGGATATTGTTCTGGGATACCATTATCAGGGAGTCGGTACCCGACAGTTATGCCGATCTGGGATACCGTACCATGAGTACCAATCCTTGCGGCGAGATTCCGCTTTGTCCCTACGATAGTTGCCGGCTTATTGCTATTAATCTATACTCTTATGTGGATGATCCGTTTACCGATAATGCCAGTTTCAACTTCGATTTGTTTAAAGAGCATGCAGGTTACGCTCAGCGCATAATGGATGATATTATTGATCTGGAGCTGGAGAAAATTGATGGAATTCTGGAGAAAATCAATGCAGATCCCGAAACGGAGGAAATTAAGAGGGTAGAAAAGAATTTGTGGCTGAATATTCGCAAGAAAGCGGAAGAGGGCCGGCGCACAGGTATCGGAATCACGGGTGAAGGCGATATGCTGGCAGCCCTGGGCTTGAGGTATGGAAGCGATATTGCAACTGATTTTTCTGTTGAGGTGCATAAATCTTTGGCTGTCTCCGCTTACAAGTCGTCTGTAGAACTGGCCAAAGAGCGGGGTGCATTTCCCATTTTCGATGCCGAAAAAGAAAAGAACAACCCGTTTATTCAGCGATTGGCCGAAGCGGATGCCGAAATGTATGAAGAGATGAAAAAACATGGGCGTCGTAATATTGCTTTACTGACTATTGCACCAACGGGTACCACAAGTCTGATGACCCAGACTTCAAGCGGTATTGAGCCGGTATTTCTGCCTGTTTACAAGCGTCGTCGTAAGGTAAATCCCAACGATCCGGAAGTCAGGGTTGATTTTGTGGATGAAGTCGGCGACAGTTGGGAAGAGTATATCGTGTTTCACCATAAATTTGTGACATGGATGAAAGCGAACAACATAGATACAACCAAAAATTACTCTCAGGCCGAATTGGACAAGCTGATTGAAAAATCGCCTTACTACAAAGCCACTTCCAACGATGTGGACTGGATGAGTAAGGTGCGCATGCAGGGTCAGGTGCAGAAATGGGTGGATCACTCTATCAGTGTGACCATTAATCTTCCTTCTTCTGCGACTGAAGAACTTGTTGGACAATTGTATGTAGAAGCATGGAAGAGCGGGTGTAAGGGAGTGACCGTCTATCGTGACGGCTCAAGGGCCGGAGTGCTGCTCAATAACTCCGAGAAAAAGGAAGAAGACGCTTCCAAGTTTCCTAAGAAACGTCCGGAGATCCTTGAGGCGGATGTGGTACGCTTCCAGAATAACAAAGAAAAGTGGATTGCCTTTGTCGGATTGCTGGATGGTCGTCCTTATGAGATATTTACCGGGCTTGCTGATGATGAGGATGGAATTTTGTTGCCCAAATCGGTCCAGAAAGGTTATATCATCAAGAGTCGTGACAATGACGGTACATCGCGGTACGATTTTCAGTATGTGAATAAACGTGGATATAAAACCACCATCGAAGGTCTTTCATTTAAATTCCATAAAGAATTCTGGAACTATGCCAAGCTGATTTCAGGAGTATTACGACATGGAATGCCTATCGAAGATGCGTTGCATTTGGTTGCCGGTCTTCAGTTGGATAATGAAAATATCAACAACTGGAAAAACGGAGTGGAACGAGCCCTCAAGAAATATATTCCCAATGGGACCAAAGTGAAAAAAGGGCATTGTGAGAATTGCGGTTCTGATAAGTTGGTTTATCAGGAAGGATGTCTGATTTGTCAGAGTTGCGGAACTTCGAAATGCGGATGATTTATTTTGCCAATATGTAATCTAAAGGCCTGCCGGGAAATTCCGGCAGGCCTTTTTG
>DHQK01000164.1:0-3178 GCA_002411085.1 Marinilabilia sp. UBA5340
GATATTATCTATTATGCTTATGCAAATGATGATTTTACGGCCCTGGAAACCGTTCCCAAACAGCTGTTTTTTCATCCTGAAGGGAAGTCGTGTATTGATGGGGATATCGTTAAAAAGGATGGACAATATCATCTCTTTTTCAAAACTGAAGGTCATGGCAATGGTATCAAAAAAGCAGTGTCCGGTAAACTTACTGAAGGATACAGTATGCAGGATGAATACCTGCAACAAACAACGGATGCTGTTGAAGGATCCGGTACTTTTAAGCTGATTGGGCAGGATAAGTATATCCTGATGTATGACGTTTACATGAAGGGAAAATATCAGTTTACTGAGTCCACAGATCTGGAGCATTTCAAAGTAGTGGATGAACAGATTTCAATGGATTTTCATCCAAGGCACGGGTCGGTTTTGCCGATTACCGGAGATGAGTATCAGCTTTTGATGGACAAATGGGGAGGAATGGAAATGTTTGGAATTGAGAAGGCTGAATCACCTTATGTGAAGTCCAATAATGTTGTATTTGATCATGAAGCAGGAGAGATATTCCTGCCCGTAAAAAGTGGCACTGATCTGAGCAACCTGGATCCTCTGTTTTCATCTGCTTTTGAGGCGGTAATTTCGCCGGAGGGCCCTCAGGATTTCTCTCAGGGGCCGGTGGTTTATGAAGTCGAAGTACCTCATATTGGTTCTCTAAAGTATAAGGTGACAGCAGCTATTCATCGCAATCCTGTATTGGAAGGCTACTATGCCGATCCTGAAATAATTTATTCTCAGCGTGACGAAAAGTATTATTTGTATCCCACAAGTGATGGGCATCACGGATGGTCGGGTGACTACTTCGAAGCATTTTCTTCCACCAACCTGGTGGACTGGGAAAATGAAGGAGTGATATTGGATCTGAAAACAGATGTTCCCTGGGGCCCCCGTAATGCATGGGCACCGACTGCTATTGAAAGAAAAGTGGATGGGAACTACAAGTATTTCTACTATTTCACTGCCGCTCAGAAAATCGGTGTAGCGGTTAGCGACAACCCGCAAGGTCCTTTTATTGATAGCGGAAAGCCACTGATTAACTGGAAGCCTGAAGGGGTATCGGGAGGTCAGGAAATTGACCCTGATGTCTTTTTTGATCCCCAATCTCAGAATTATTTTTTGTTCTGGGGCAATGGTTATCTTGCCGGAGCACGATTGAAGGATGACATGGTTTCGCTTGACCGGTCAACAGTTCAGGTGATGACCCCTGCCGATGGTACTTTTCGTGAAGGTGTGGAAGTTTTCTTTCGAAACGGGAAATATTATTTCCTGTGGTCCGAGAATGATACCCGTAGTCCGGATTACCGGGTGCGTTATGCTTTAGCCGACAGTCCCATGGGGCCATTGACCATTCCGGAGCACAATCTTGTGATCGCCCGCGATGATTCTAAAGGAATTTATGGGACAGGCCACAATTCTGTTATTCAAAAAGCCGGTTCTGATGAGTGGTTTATTGTTTATCACCGCTTCAATCGTCCCAAAGGAATAGATATGGGAGACAGTGCAGGATTTCACCGTGAAGTTTGTATAGATCGTTTGGAATTTGATGACCAGGGTTTCATTGTACCAGTGAAACCAACACTTGAAGGAATTTGATTGGTATTGTTTGTTAAAGAAACCGGGGGGCATGCGATTGAAAACGCATGACTCCCGGTATTAAAAGAAAACACCCGGGAAGAATAAGCTATTATTATCAAGGGCCATGAAGATAGAATTTACTTAAACTAACCGGGTGTCTGTACAAAGAAAAAGAAATACTGCACTGGTTTATGAATGTGTTACAGGTTTAACAATTTTATTTACCCTGGGTTTGAACAGGTGCAATAGTCTTTTGGTAACTCGTCTTAAGGCAGAGAAGGATAGGTGGCTCCAGATGAGCGAAAAAGTATATTGGATAGGATCTCCTTTTGCGATACTTGCATATTCTTCTGCCATGATGGTGAGCGGCAATGGTTTGTTGGTGAGTTTACTCAGGTTTTGTATCCCTTTGTGAGGGGATATGGACTTCTTTATTTTAATGCGGTTTAGATCGATGATGGAGAAATTGTACCCATTTCGGGGTGTTTCGGAAATTAGGATATTTCCGGCGCTCAGGTCATTGTGCCAGATTCCTGCAGGATGAACGCTTCCGGCCATAAAACGGGCAAATTCTTTAAATATTCTGGGGGATCGGTGATTCTGAGAGTTCAGCATTTCGCCAAGTGTGAAGGAATGGTTTTGGTAAAAGGACACATAGTAACTTTCGCGAAGTATACCCCATCTGTCTCTTACCTCCACAAACCCGAGAGGTTCGGGTGTGTCAATCCCCTTGCTGAGGAGCAGCCTGGCGGTTCGGAAAGACCGAATGGCTTTGGAGGGGCGAAACCAGGAATACATCAGGCGATTGAAAAGAGTCACCTTTTTAAAGGACTTGACGCAGATAAGAATTTCCCTGTGCTTAAATATTTTGAGCTCGTTGCGGGCTGATTTGATGGTTACTCCTTTGTGATGGAAGAAGCTGGGGAGATTTTCGAAAAAGGGGCGCAAGCTTTCTGAAACTGTTTCTATTTTTATGTTGGCCTTTCTCATTAGTTTTTTTTTCAGTTTCAGGTAAATTTACATAAGAATCCCCGTGCCCGCACCTGCCGGCGGGTGAAGAGTGAAAAAAACAGGTTGAGCTGTCGAAAAGCAAGAATGAAGGGATTAAAAAACGGCAGGGGGTGAAGCGAAAATTTGCTTCATATTCCCTGCCGAAAATATTACACTACAAATAATCGGTTTTTATAATTCAATCTTTCACCCTGCTGAATGCCAGTGATTTTACCATCCAGTCGGGGAGTGGTTTTTGGGGGTCTCTTTTCTTCAGGTTGATGTAAAGCCCCAGTTTTTCTGCGATAGGTAGTTTATGTGTTTCAACGAATTCGATAGGAGTTCCATCAGGATCAGAAATATATGAAAAGTGTCCGGCAGCGCTGCCCATGTCAAAGCTGTTGGCGCTGTTGACGGTAAAAGGAAAACCTTTTGCTTCACATTCTGCCTGTAAAGCCTCCATTCCTTTGATATCGAAGCAGAGGTGAATAAAACCCAGTTCACCCCAGATTCGATTTTCGAAAATTTTGCGAGGAGAGCGATCTAAAGGCTGTACCAATTCAATTTGGGTAGG
>DHQK01000164.1:3431-4052 GCA_002411085.1 Marinilabilia sp. UBA5340
TCAGTAACGACCTCATCATACCGGAGGATTCCGGAATACACCTCCATGGCCTTATCAATGTCGGAGACACCGATTACTGCCCCTGCCACCCCGCCGGTGAGAGACTTTTGTCTCATGAAGCATCGGTCGTCTTCCAGCACTTCGAAGATATTGTTGTAAGGGTCTTTGAGGTAGTAGTGTAAGCGGTTTTCCGGATTGAGACCAAGCTCCCCCAGTAACTTTACCCCCATTTCCTTGTGTTGTTTGTATGCCCTTAAAACGTTTCGGCATTTCATTTTGGTAATAAAGATACCGGTATCCCCAAGTTTAGTATCGAAAACCGGAGGCTGAGGATCTATTTGTGTGTGTTGCCATACTTCAAAGCCACCACCACCTTCCATATTCATAGCCAGTGCTGCATAGCGTTCGCAGTCTTTGCCATTGGTGTAGTGGTGCATCAAACGGGCAGTAGCGGTGTCTTCAAAGACTTTGATGTCCATGCCAAAAGCACGCCGATACCATTTCCAGCCTTCGCGGGCATCTTTTAGGCCGACTCCTATTTGTTGTATTCCAACGATATCCTTTTTCATTAGTATAAAATTTAATTATCAAGGTCTAATGGAACTCGTCCCGAAGTTTCGG
>DHQK01000164.1:4216-7600 GCA_002411085.1 Marinilabilia sp. UBA5340
AAGTTTCGGGACTCGTTTCATCCGTATATGATTTTTCTAAGTTACTGTTCAGATGGAAGAGGCTTTCCAAAAAGTTCATTCTTCTCTGTGTCTCTCTGTGATGGGCTCAGTGGTCTCTGTGTAGCTATCCGAAATACAGCGCTTGCGTCAGCAAGTGTTGTATTCTCAATCTGTAATTAATGACTAATAAGACACCCTCTTCCATATATTATTTTTTTAATTCTTTATTTTGGTAACTAATTTGTGATACAGGGCAGGGAACCACCTGTGGATATAAACCATGAGGATTTCCTTATTTCCGATAAGGACTTCCTTGCGTTGCTTTTTTATTGCATTGACGATTTTTGCAGCACATTTTTCCGGCAACATACCTCCGGCCTGCCCATTGTCCATTTGGTTGTGAGGGGTGCCATCTGCAGTAATTGCATTGAGCGAAATATTGGTTTTAATTCGACCCGGAGAAACAATGGTTACCTTAATGTTATCTCCTGTGAGTTCAGCCCTCAGAGATTCGAAAAAACCCTGAACTGCATGTTTCGATGCCGCATAAGCTGTGCGCAGGGGAAAGCCGAATTTTCCGGAAATACTACTGACGGCAATGACATGTCCTGATCTCTGCCTGAGCATGTATGGTAAAACTGCTTTAGTGAGCTGTACCATTCCAAAGAAGTTGACTTCCATTATGCGGCGGTCAATATCAACAGGCGTTTCACGGGCCAGTGAGCGTTGGCTGATTCCTGCATTGTTGATAAGAATATCTATACTACCCAGTTCGTTGGTAACTTGCTGAACAGCCAGCGGTATTTGTGCGAAATCGGAAAGGTCAAGGGGCTGAATCATGCAAAAAGAAGTATATTCCATACAGGCTTTTCGGGTTTGCTCCAACGCCTGGCTGTTTCGTGCCGATAGCACAAGCAGTGCCTCCTCTCGTGCCAGTGCAATAGCCAGAGCCTTTCCTATGCCGGAAGAGGCTCCAGTGATCCAGATTTTCTTGTTCTTTAAGGTTTTCATTTTTCTTTTTTAGGTTTAAAAGGGTTTAAAAGCTCATTTCTGCTCTTATGCGAATACCATGTTTATCGGTGAAAGCACTATGGAGATAATGATTGCCAATGAGCCTGACATATTCAACTCTCAGAAATTTAAAGATGTTGGTGAATCCCAGTCCCAGTTCGGCATACGGCACGGAATCGTCTGTTGAATAGTAGGCTGGCAAATCAAAAACGCCATTGTAATCATCGGTAAGTGTTCCGTAATGCCCTTTGAAGGATACGATTTCCCGTAATTTTAGCTTTTTGACAAGTGGGACTCTGTTGAGCAGGATGCCGCCGCCATTGAAATGAAAATGGGTGTTGGTATAGAGGTTATGGGCAAAAGCGGCATGATGGAGCAGATTAAACTGGTATCTTGCAAATCCCAGAGACATGGAGCCTGCCGGCTGATCCAGCAGGTCATAAGGTGCATCACCGTAAAGCCATCCGGCATTGAGCATATATTCCATAAAAACCTGTCCCATGTTCAAGCGGCCTTTGATGGATCCGTGCAAATGGGAATACCATCCACTATCTTTCATTTTTGCTCCGGGCAACAGAGTTTGACCGATGTCCCAGCTCAGATTGATGACCGGAATGGGATCGAGATAATAGATCCGGTCGAAGTAGAATTTATCGTAATGTTGTCCGGAAACGATCCTTAGGTTCATCAGCAGCCCATAGTTTTCATAAGTCTCAAATTCAGTGAAGTCTCGTGATAAAGTGACTTGGGGTGTTTGAGTACTATGAAGGTAATAGGGTGAAAACTCCAGTTGATAATTGTCGTTTACATTGTACTCGAAACGAAGATCCAGACTTTTTTCTTCCTTAAGGTATGGATCTTTTTCGGTGGATGTAAGTGCCGCAATAAGGTTTCCGTTTCCTTTAGGGTTTGGATTGTTTTTTACGAAGCGATGGAATTTATCGTGAGAGACCAGGGAATAATCGTCGGAATAGCTGACACGGAAAATAAATTTATCAGATTCCCCTGGTTGCACAGTGATATTGCTCCCGAATTTCAGTTCTTTACTTTTGGTTCCCATTCCCAGAAAACCGCCGACTGAAAAATGCTCTGATAATTGCTCACTGGTACGAAGGGGGATTGTAAAACGATGGCCTTCGATGGCGTTGGTGCTGTAAATGGTGAACATGGGCCCGATATCGATTTTCCCGGCGTTTAGATAGCCTGTGAGGGCAAGTCCACCGATGGCATCCACCCCTTTTATCAGTTTTTGTTCTTTGAGTTTTTCCACCCGGTAATAATTGGCCTCTCTTGTTGAACTTTCTGCAAATTCAGGACTTTCAGCCCAGGAGTTTCCTTCCGTGGACTTTAATTCATTTGTGAGTGCATATTGTGTGAGTTTGTTGACAATCCAGTTGCCGGAAGATATGTTATCCACCGTCTCTGAGCTGTAAAGTGAATCCATTTCACTATTTAGTGTCAGTGACATATTGATGCGTACATCCTGTTCCCGGTAAAACCATTTTCCTTGCGGTGTTTTCTGAAATGAAACGTGACCGCGAAACCCGTTCACAAAGTTGAGGTTGGCTTCTTTGGGGATATTCACTTCAATACTTGTGAGCGCAAAACTATTGTCTTCAATGGTGAAACTACCGGAGAAGAGCTGATCCAGTCTGTTTTTCGGTGCAAAGGAAAAATGGAAATATTTGGCGTCATCTACGGTTGAGCTGTCATTGAGATAGAGGTTGTACCTTGCCAGGGCATTTTCTGCCAGCGGTGAAAGAAAAGACCTGTTGAGTATATTGATGTATTCGTCATAGAAATTCAGGTTTATTACCACGTTGCGAAGAATGTAGGTTTCAATGGCCTGATTTATTCTGGGGAAAATACCGTCCTTTTTTTGATATACGTTATGTATGGAATCGCTGGTTATGAAGGTTGCATTTTCTGCAAGATATATGGGGGTGAACCGGATGTTTTTTTCGTCGCTGCTGAGTGTGAGTTCTTTAAAGTTGTCAATGAGACCGGGAACTCTCGATGCAGTATCCACAGCTATGTATACATTGGTTGTTGAGAGAGTTTTGTAAGTGTCTGTGTTTTGGATATTTTGCCTGTTGGCTTCTTTTTTTTTCTGAATCTGGCGGAATAAGGCAACTGCCCGTTCAACTTCAGGTTTTACCGTAACCTCATCGATGTTTTGGATGTTTTGTTGCAGGAAGATTGTTAGTTTATCCCCCTTAAATTCCCTGAGCACTTTTTGCTCCTGGAAATAGCCGACCGATGAAAACAACAGTGTATCCTGCCGTGGAATGGGCAAGGAAAAGGCACCGTTGATATCGGCGGTAGTACCCTGGAGCGTTCCTTTTACCGAGATATTTGCAAAAGGTACCGGCT
>DHQK01000278.1 GCA_002411085.1 Marinilabilia sp. UBA5340
GCCTACTATCTGAAATATCAGAATATGCGTGGCACTTACGTGGACAATTTCTGGAATGTGGTAGACTGGAAAACCGTTAGTAAACGTTGGGAAAAAGCCAATAAAGGAGAATGGAAGGGATAAGCTGACTGTTCCCATTCTTAAAAGGATATAAAGGTTAAAAGAAACGATGTGATTAACAGGGTTCTTTTAACCTTTTCTTTTTTCTATGATATTGTGGTTTAAATATCTGGTAATCAAGTATTTTTTGTGATGGGGGTGGGCCAGTGTTGTTGGCGAATTATAATCTTATTTTGAACCCAAAGTTCCAATGTGCCGGATCGAAATTAACGGACCAACTGGAATTATCTGTTTCCCAATCAATCATTGTGTGTTTTACCCCTCCCAACCCAAGAGAGAGACCAACTTTAGGAGAAATGAACCAAGTGAGTTCCGGTATGATTTCAGCATTGAATAAATCAACTTCGTAAGTGTCTTTCGACATTGTCGTATAAGGGGGAGGGGAATACGAAGATTCTGAAGGAATATTGGATCTACCCGCAATGAGTGTGCTATATTCAGATTTTATTTTACCGTATCCAAATTTTAGTTTTCCACTAAGGTACAGCTTGTCAATAATTGAATAATAGTATCCTATATAAATGTTCGGCACAAAAGCATTTGATTTTAAATCCATGACTTCAGCCTGATAGAAGTCTCCAGTCATCAAATTATTGGTTCGGGACTCTTTTTCCCAATAATAGTCGAGTCCAACTCCCAATTCAATTCGATCTGCTATAAAATAACCAACCGACGCCTCAAGGTTTAAGTTTTTAATTTGTGACGCATTTTGATTTGATGTGACACCGTTTTCAGTGTTTGTTTTTAAATAATTTCCATTTGCAGATACAACTGTCTTTCCTTTATTGAGTTGTGAGAAAAGATTCAGGCTTGAAATGGAGAGTAAAACTATTAGAACGGTTCTTTTCATGAAGTTCTGAGTTAGGATTGAAATCATTATGTATTGTTTAATTGATCCAGAATGGTGGCTGAAAAGGCTTGATTTGTTGTTGGTTTAACAGCAAAAATACCAGCTTTATTCTTGGATTGTTTCCGTCATAAAATTAAGAAATCTTCTCCCCAAAACGGTTTAAAATATTTATTATTTTTTGGCAAATAGACTGAAATTCAAAATTGCCATGCCTTAAATTATTAGGGCTGTCATTAAAATCTTTTTTTCTTTTGGGACTGCAAAATGCATGATAATTTCTTTGAAAGCTCCTTTATCTTTCTTGATAAAGAGTACTTTTGTTTTCTTTTTGGAAATGATTCTTGAAACATGCATTTAATTCTTTTAAAAAGTCGTCGTTTAAAAAAGGCAGATTATGCCTTAACACATGGTGCTTATCAAAAGGCATATAAGTTGGCAAGTCCTCTGGTTAATTCAGGAAACCTTGAAATTGCGTTTCAGGCAAATCGTATCTGTGGGTTGGCTATGTATAAGCGGAAGAAATACAAAGAGAGTCTTGATTTTCTGGAAAAGACATGTCACCTAAGAAATTACAGGCACGACTGGTACAATTTGGCAATGGCCCTTGTGTTCAGCAGCGAATTAAAGAGGGCCGAAGAAGCGTTCATAAATATCTATCGCACTAGTGTTCAGCCGGGATACATGTATGCAACTCCTGTTCCGGGTTTGTTATTTCAATACATGAAAGCTTTGAAACAAAAACAGTTTGTGGATGCAGCAAAACACCGGGCAAATGAATTGAAGCAGATGTATGCCGGGGTTGGGAAAGATATAACAAAACAGATTCAGCGAGGGTTACCTGCCTATCCTGCATTTCAGAAGGAAATTGATTCGTTATTTATGATTTAAGAAGTTTGTTGTGACCAACTGGCTTCCTGTTTGAAGAATGATTGATGTAATAGCATTCATTTAAAACGACTATATTTGCGGCTTCTGAAAAATAACGCCATGAGTATCTTAAAAATCTTAGAAGAGCGCAGCAGTCATAGCTGCGAGTTGTGTGGTGCTGCCGAAAATTTTGCAGTATATACACCTGCACCTGCCACTCACGAGACAGTGGAGAATAGTTTACTGGCCTGTAGTACCTGTCGGGCTCAAATCGAGGATCCGACTGCCACCGATCCTAACCACTGGCGTTGTCTCAATGACAGTATGTGGAGCGAAGTTCCGGCCGTTAAAATCATTGCCTGGCGAATGCTCACCCGTTTGCGTGCAGAAGGCTGGCCGGTAGATTTGCTGGACATGCTTTACATTGATGATGAAACCCTTTCTATTGCACGTGAAACGGGCGAAGGTGAAGAAGCTGCCCCCAAGCACAAAGACAGCAACGGTATTGAACTTTCAGCCGGCGATAATGTAGTGCTGGTGAAGGATCTGGACGTTAAAGGCAGCAGTATTACTGCCAAACGCGGTACTACCGTCCGTAACATCAGGCTCGATCCTGACAATCACGAATATATCGAAGGGAAAGTAGATGGTCAACAAATCGTTATTCTTACCAAATATGTAAAAAAGGCTTAGGCCTTTTTACATATTTCCAGCTCCGAGAATCGATGCATGATGCTTTTTGAGCCGTTTTTAATCTTTTTGGGGGGATTTTCCGGCAATCATGAAATATTGGATTATTCGCAATAAGATTAAATGATAGCAAATGAGGATGATGCTCGTTTGTGAAGGTTTTGATGAGCCATTGTTTTCATGCTGCAAATTTTGAGGAGTGTTGTGATAAGAATCAGAAAAAAGGCCTGATCGAAGAGTTTGTACTGGTGTTTGTTATTCGACAACCTTTTTGGACAATGCAATGGTTAACCCAATTCCAATCATTAAAGATCCGGTTATTCGATTAAATATCTTTCTAAATGGGACTGAATGAAAGAGTTTGTTGATTTTTAATCCTATTGCTCCATATAGCATATAACATCCAAAAGCTACAATTCCTAACGAAGTAAATACTATCAAAAACTCTCCAGTTGAAGTATTTTCTATATTGATGAATTGAGGAAATAGTGCTGTGAAAAATATTATTGCTTTTGGATTGCTAATTGCTATAAAAAATCCATCAAAAAATAATCGAGATTTCTTTTTACTAACTTTTTGTTTTACCTCCAACGTGTTTTCTATATCCGGAGTTATGGGTGAAAATATCATTTTAAGACCAATAAAAACAAGGTAAAACACTCCAATCCATTTTACGATATTAAAAACTGTACCTGAGGCTATTAGGATAATGCCCAGCCCTAATATCGAAATCAAAGCCATTAAAAGATTTCCGATCAAATTTCCAAATCCGCTATATATCGTTTTGACGAGGCCATGATTAGCCCCATGATTAAGTGCTAACAACATGCTAGGCCCCGGAATAATTGTAGCGAGGAAAATTATTGAAAAATAAGCCAGAAAATAACTAATCGTCATATCGTATTTTTTTGTTCGCAACTGGTCTTGCATCTGCAAGTTTCCGGTTATAGAAATCTGGCACGTGGATTTCAGACCAGCTGTGACTTTATCAACTTGAAAGCATGGGAGAGGGTAA
>DHQK01000283.1 GCA_002411085.1 Marinilabilia sp. UBA5340
CGTTCGGGAGGCAGCTGATCTATGTTTTTTTTTTTTTTTGTTTGCACCCCCCCCGCCATAAGAGCTTCTTCTGTATGATTGGTAGCTTTCAGGGTAGTTTGATGGTATTGTTTATATTCTTCTTTGATTCGGATGTGTTTCAGAACATTGAGCGATGCATTCCGCACAGCTCTGAAAAGGTAGCTCTCGATGGAAGTGTTGATAATTATTGATTCCCTGTTGATCCAAAGTTTGAAAAACACTTCCTGAACTACTTCTTCCGAAGCATCTGCATCTTTGAGAAAGTTATTGGCATACGAACACATATCCGGGTAGCAGGAACGGAATACTTTTTCGAAATGGGGTTTCGAAAGTATTTTTTCCCGGGTATGTGTGGTCGATGAGTACAAAGGGTTTTGCTTAAAATTTTGCGCTAAAGTAGTAAATTATATTGTGTTTAAAATAGTTATGTTTTTGTTTTATACTGTTGATTGATAGTATTGATAATCTACTCCTGCAACGATTCCACAAAAGACATGGCTTCTCTCAGTTTTTTGTTTGGAAAAAGACGGAGCAAAATTACCAATACCACCGCAACAACAATGCTTCCGACAAAAAAGCCAAACATCCAGTCGGTGCCATATTGATAAAGGTTCCAGTTGGCAAGTCCTTTGGACAGAACGATAATCATTGGTAGTGAAAATACAGGAATGATGGCCAGCAGACTGTAAGTGTCAAATATCTCCAGCTTTTTCAGGCGTGTCAGTTTTTTTTGTGTCTCAAGCAAAGGCAGGTCATTGCGAATGCTGTAATAGAGATGTAAACGGTAGGATTCGAATACAAGATTAAAAATCATGAGGCCGAAAATCATGGCTGCCGGGATAAAAAAGGCAGGTTCTGCGAGGTGGTTCACATAAAAACCGACCAGGAAGAAAGAAAAGATTAATTCAATCAGAATCTCGGTTACCGATGTCCACTTTATTTCTCCCAGATTCGATCTGATTTTTCTGAAGCCGACTTCCCGGATGAGCTGATGATTGATTTGTATGGCATTGTCTTGTTGGGTGTCGGCATTTTGCCATATCTGACTGAGTTCTTTGAATTCCATTTTAGTATGTTTTTTCGTTTTCAAAATAGGTTCTGAGTGTCTCTTTAATTCTCAGTTTGCGTGTGGAAATGTTGCTGACAGAAAGCCCGGTTATTCGGGCGATTTCCTTGTTGGAGTGTTCTTCCAGGTAAAGCATGATGATTGCTTTATCCAGGGGTTTCAGCAGATCAATGAAATGGTAGAGTTTTTCCAGTCTTTCATCATGGGGAGGCGGATCAAAATCGAGCCATTCCATCTCGTTTTTGTAAGCTTCCCGAACTCTGCTTTGCGAGGTTCTTTTTCTTAAATAGGAGATACTCACATTGAAGGCAATGCGATAGGTCCAGGTAGCCGGAGAGAATTTTTTATCATATTTGGGATATGCCCTCCACAATTGAATAATAATCTCCTGGATCAGATCTTTTCGTTCCTCCTGATTGTGACAATATATCCCTGATACTTTTGATATCAGCCCTTTGTAGTTTTCCAGAAAGGCAGCAAACTCGTTCTCTTGTCTTTGTGTTGATTTCAAGGTGACAATGTTTTTTGTTTACCTATATATTCGCAAGTAAAACAAAAATGTCACATCAGGGAATATTTTTTTTCAAAGGTCACAGGAGTTACAAATAAATAATTCCCTGAATATCTGCCAGGTAAACCAGTAGTAAAGAGGTGAAAAAAGCGATTAACGGAGCAATTAGCCACATGATAAAGAAACGGTTCACTTCAGTTTTTCGGAAGATGTTTTTAAAACCAAGTTTGGCTACCCCTATGCCCAGTATGGCTCCTACATTTAATTGAACCAAAGAGGTGGGGATTCCCTTGACTACTGATGCCAAAAGAAGCAGTGTGGCAGAAATGAATGCAATGACAACTGCCTCAATGCGACCGAACAGCACTATCTCTTTGCCTGTATTGCGCAGTATTTTATGGCCGAAAACAGAGCTTCCTATTCCAAAACTGGGTGCAATTATGAGCGTGGCCAGAATCAGTACTTGTAAAAAGTGGGCATCGCTGATATTTAGTTCGTTGACCGACATGATGGCAATGGGCCCTGCTGCGTTGGCTACGTTGTTGGTTCCGATGGAGAAGGCTACATACATCGACATGAATACGATGAGCCCTTTTAGAAGAAAATTATCATTTACTTTTTTTGAGATGGTATAACCCTTGCGGCGAATGGGTTTGTAGATGTATTTTCCAATCAATAGAGCCAGGAAGAATGCAATAAAGGGCATAATGAGCCAGGTGGGAATGATTTCGAAAAACAGTTTATTGGTGTTGAGAGAGTCAAAATAGACTGCAGGGGCCACCACGGCAAGAACGGTGGCCTGACTGGTGGATTGCGGAATACCGAAAAGGTTGGCAATGAGCAGGGCAATGGCTACTGATGCCAGGATAATTGATACGATAGTAAAGGTCATCATTTCCTGGGCCAACAGTCCTTTTCCCATGGTCTTCGCAGTTTCCTGACCGCCAATGATGGCTCCCAGAAAGACCATGATCCCAAATAAGCCGGGAACTGCTGCTCTGCGGATTAGGTTGGCGCCATAAGCGGCAGAAAATGAGGGAGCAGTGCCACTGCCGCCCATGTTGATGGCCAGGAACATGGCTATTACAAACGGAATCAAAAATGGTATTAGCATTACAGGAATTTGACTAGTTCATAATTTTTGTTTTCTCAGGCATGGCCCAAACTTTAAGATCGATCACTTCAATTCTGACATTTTCGTTTTCGAGATTTACCACAACACCGCTATGTACTTTTTGCATCATGCAGTGATGAGGCAGAAATCGAATGGTTTCTCCCACTCTCAGCGATTTTCCTTCATACGTTCCCTGAAAGGCCAATACCATACAAATCCCCAGTTCCAGGATGTCTGTGGTATCAGTTTCCCTGCTGATTTGGGGCCCGATGATGACAATGGTAATCAGGTTGTGTTCTGTTTCGACTACTCTGGCTA
>DHQK01000211.1:0-13504 GCA_002411085.1 Marinilabilia sp. UBA5340
ACTTATTTTTTCGCTTTTATTTTTTGTTATATTGTAAAATTATTTATGGCAGCCTTTATTTCTATCCCCGGGAGCGATGATTGTTTCGCACAAGAGTAACATTTCTGCCAGCTTTTCTTTAGCGTATTATTTACCTGATCGAACCCCATAAGGATCTGAAAAATCAATGTCTATATTGTCTTTTGGTGTCAATAATTGAAATCCCGCTATTGGCTAATAGCTGCAAATTACTGACTAATCTGCTTTTGTCTTTTGTTTGTTAAGAACTATATTGTTTTGGAATCTTTCCTGGCAAACAACATGGCAATAAATATAAATAATACCGAAACAGCTGTGCTCAGAAGACTCTTGGTCAATGTGGCTATAAATAAACTACTGTCGAAGGCCTCCACAAAGAAATAGAAAAGATGATGGGTGGCTACCATAATGATAGAATATTTAAAGAACCAGCCAAATCCATAGTCGGAAGGTACCGGACGAGTGCCTACCTCATATCCGTCACGAGGAGAAAAGGAGCTGAGAATAAAAGGCCTGAGAAATGACATGAAAACCGTTGCTGCTGCATGCAGACCCGGCGTGTTCATAAATATATCAATAATGAAGCCGGTAGCAAATCCCAGAATCAGCAGCAACCATTTGGGGGTTCCAAAAGGCAATGTGATGATGAATAAAACGTACAGATAAGGGTTTACATATCCGCTAAACTGAATGTTGTTCAGCAGCAATACTTGCAGCAGGATAAGCAGCACAAGATTGAAAAAATATCTTGGTACCAGATTAATCATTATCACTTAAATTTTCGAGCTCCAGCTGTTCTTTAGCTTTTACTTTTTCAACAACCTGTACATATTGCAGATTTTTGAAGTCAACCGACAACAGTACCTTTATATCATAGAATCCTTCTCCCTGATCTTTATTTACTTCATCAATGGTTCCAATTAAAATATTTTCAGGGAAAATAGAGGAAAAACCACTTGTCACCACTGCATCGCCCACCAATGGATTGGCATGTGCGGGGATTCCACTGAGCGTAGCATACCTGTAAGAGGTGGCTTCCCAGCCTAAAGAGCCAAAGAAGCCGGTCTCACGCAGACGCGCGGATATTTTTAGTCGCGTATTGAGAAGCGAAATGACAGTGCTGTAATTTTCTGAAGTGTTCAGTACTACACCAACCAAACCACGTGATGAGATCACTCCCATGTCGGGTCTGATACCATGTTTACGCCCTTTGTTAAGTGTCAGGTAGTTGAAGTGTTTGTTTACCGAATTGTTGATCACCCTGGCAGCCATGTAACGGTAATGTTGCTCTGCGATGGTATCGGCTTCCAGTTCGGGCAACAAGGGTGCATAAAATGAGTGCTTGTCCAGTTGGTTGCGTAGTTCAGCATTTTCCAGGGCAAGCTCCTCATTGGTTCTCTTTAGCTCGAAATATTGGATAACGGAGCTAAACCTTTCGTACAAATAACCGGAAACCTGGTTAGATGAACTCAGATATATATTTCTGTGGTAACGATTGTAATTAAATATGAAATAGAAACTGACTATTTCCAGTAACAGAAACAGCAGTAGAAAATGGTTTCGAATGATGAAACGGATGAAGTTTCTCATCTTGTGTTTTTAATTCTGGTCTATCTCATCAGGAACGAGAACTTGTGTCTGTTTTTCAGTGCAATACCGGTTCCGCGTGCCACTGCATGCAACGGATCTTCGGCGATGTGAAACGGAATGTTGATTTTGTCCGTCAGTCGCTTGTCCAATCCTCTTAGTAAGGCTCCGCCACCAGCCAGATAAATACCATTATTTACAATGTCTGCATAAAGTTCCGGTGGAGTTTGCTCCAGAGCATTAAGGATGGCTGTTTCCATCTTGGAGATAGATTTTTCCAGACAATGGGAAATTTCCTGATACGAAACCGGCACCTCAATAGGCAGGGCAGTCATCTGGTTGGGACCCTGAACAATATAATCTGCGGGTGGCTCATCCAGTTCGGGAAGTGCTGATCCTACACGGATTTTAATCTCTTCGGCAGTGCGTTCTCCAATTTTTATGTTGTGCTGACGCCGCATGTATTCCATAATATCGGCGGTGAGGTCGTCACCAGCGATACGAATGGATTTATTGGTGACAATACCTCCAAGCGAAATCACAGCAATCTCGGTGGTTCCTCCACCTATGTCAACCACCATGTTTCCTTCCGGGGCTTCCACATCCAGCCCAATACCCAATGCTGCGGCCATGGGCTCATATATCATGTAAACTTCACGGCCGCCGGCATGTTCGCCTGAGTCGCGCACGGCCCTTATCTCCACCTCTGTACTTCCCGAAGGAATACAGATAACCATGGTGAGGGAAGGGGTGAAGAGTTGTCCTTTTTTGTTAATCATTTTGATCATGCCCCGGATCATTTGTTCCGCAGCATTAAAATCGGCAATCACTCCATCGCGCAGGGGGCGGATGGTATATATGTTGTCGTGCGTTTTGCCATGCATCTGGCGGGCTTTCTCCCCGATTGCTTCCAGTTTGTCGGTGCGTCGGTTGAGGGCCACAATACTGGGTTCATCCACCACAATTTTGTCGTTCTGGATGATGATGGTGTTGGCTGTTCCCAGGTCCATGGCCAACTCTTGTGACAAGAATGAAAATAATCCCATTGGTTACGGTTTTATTAATGTTTAAAATGACGGGTGCCTGTAAACACCATGGACATATTGTGTGCATCACAAAAATCAACGGAGTCTTTGTCTCTTACCGATCCTCCTGGCTGAATTACCGATCCGATTCCGGCTTCACGGGCAATCTCTACCGAATCGGCGAATGGGAAGAAGGCATCAGAGGCCATAACGGCTCCTTCCGTGTCGAACTCATAGGCCATTGCCTTAGTGATGGCTTGTTTCAGGGCATCTACACGTGAAGTTTGACCTATTCCGCTACCAATCAATTGCTTGTTTTTTGCAATAACAATGGCATTGGACTTGGAGTGCTTGACAATCTTATTGGCAAAAATCAAGTCGGCCACTTCTTCATCTGAAGGGGTTTTGGAGGTAACAGTTTCCAAATCACTTTTGGATTCCATTTTAAGATCCTTTTCCTGAACCAGCACGCCATTAAGAAGGGTGCGAGTATTAAAGCCTGATACGGCTGCTGGTTTTTGTACCAGGATTATTCTGTTTTTCTTTTGCTTTAATATTTCAAGCGCTTCTGCATCATATCCGGGAGCGATGATTACCTCAAAGAAGATCTTGTTGATTTCTCCGGCCACTTCTCCGGTTACTTTTTTATTGGTGATAATAATGCCTCCAAATGCTGACACCGGATCTCCTGCCAGGGCCTCTTTCCATGCATCCAGCAGGTTGTCTCTCGAAGCCAGTCCGCAGGCATTGTTATGCTTCAATACTGCAAAGGTGGTTTCTTCAAATTCGGAAATGAGTGAAACGGCTGCATCGATATCCAGCAGATTGTTATAGGAGATTTCTTTACCATGCAGTTGTTCAAAAAGTTCATCGAATTTCCCAAAGAACGTCCCTTTCTGGTGCGGGTTTTCTCCATATCTCAATGGCTTACTTTCATCCACTGCTTTGCGGAAAGCCGGAAATTCTTCGTCGCTGTTGAAGTAATTGAAGATGGCTGCATCATAACCCGAAGACACGGCAAAAGCTGCTGTAGCAAAGAATTTACGGTCTTCAAGTGACGTTTCACCTTCCTGATTCTCCAAAATGTTATGAAGTTTACTGTATTGGTTTTTGGAAGGAACAATTACAACATCTTTGTAATTTTTGGCTGCTGCTCTGATTAATGAGATACCACCAATGTCAATTTTCTCAATGATATCGGCATGCGATGCACCTGAAGCAACGGTATCTTCGAATGGGTAGAGGTCAACAATGATGAGATCGATTTCCGGAATTTCATATTCCGACATCTGTTTTTTGTGGTCTTCATCATCCCTTCTGCCCAGAATTCCTCCGAAAATTTTTGGGTGAAGGGTTTTTACACGACCGCCCAGGATGGAAGGATAGCCGGTGAGAGCTTCCACGGCTGTAACTTCTACTCCAAGACCTTCAATAAAGGATTGTGTTCCTCCGGTGGAGAAAATTTGCACGCCTAAACGATCCAGCTGTTTTACAATCTCATCCAGACCGTCTTTATGAAAAACTGAGATTAATGCAGATTTTATTTTTTTAGTGGCCGTCATTTTTTAACAATTTTATCAAAGAATAGTCGCAAAATTAAGAAAAAGAGAACATTTAGCAACACCATGACTTTATTTTGTCGGTTGCGATGTGATTTTATTTTTTCCGGTAAAAGGGTAAAGAGAGAAATGGCTCCGATAAGGATAAAAAAAGCTGCCTGAAAGTCAGGCAGCTTTTAGAAGATTAAAGTCTTTTTTTGATGGCTTCTGTCTCTTTTTCGAAGCCCGGCTTGCCAAGCAGTGCAAACATATTCTTTTTGTAGGCTTCCACCCCGGGTTGATCAAAGGGGTTGACGCCGAGTATGTAACCGCTGATACCGCATGCTTTTTCAAAGAAATAGAGTAACTGACCGAGATAGTACTCGTTCAGCTCCGGAATTTCCACTTTGATATTGGGAACGCCGCCATCGGTATGAGCAATCCTGGTTCCCAGTTCAGCCATTTTGTTTACTTCGTCAATGCGCTTTCCTGCCAGATAATTGAGTTTGTCAAGGTCAGCCTCATCACGTGGAATCAATACGCGGTGACGAGCTGCAGCAACAGATACTACGGTTTCGAAAATGGTGCGTTCACCCTCCTGTATCCACTGTCCCATACTGTGTAGGTCTGTGGTAAAGTCTACTGCAGCAGGGAAAATGCCTTTGTTTTCTTTTCCTTCGCTTTCGCCGTAGAGCTGCTTCCACCATTCTGAAACGAAATGTAATTTGGGCTGATAATTGACCATTATCTCAATCTTCTTGCCTTTTTGATACAGTAAATTACGTGCAGCAGCATAAACGGCAGCAGGGTTCTTATCAAAAGGGACATCGGTTCCGGTGAGTGCTTTCATCTCTTTGGACCCACGCACCAACTCACTGATGCTGTATCCCGCGACTGCGATGGGGAGAAGCCCCACTGGTGTGAGTACAGAGAAACGTCCGCCCACATCATCGGGGATGATGTATGTTTCGTAACCTTCCTGTTCTGCCAGTGTACGCAGAGCACCTTTTTCAGCATCTGTCACGGCAACAATTCGGTCTTTAACCTCGTCTTTGTCGTACTTGGTCTCCAGCAGTTCCTTCAGAACACGGAAAGCAATAGCAGGTTCGGTTGTAGTTCCAGACTTGGAAATTACAATGACTCCAAAGGATTTGTCTTTGAGAAGATCCAGCAATTCGTAAGTGTAGTCTTCTCCGATGTTTTGGCCGGCATAAAGAATTGCAGGGTTCTTACGATCGCCTTTCAATTGATCAAAAGAGTCATTAAGTGCATCGATGACGGCCCTGGCACCAAGGTAACTGCCACCAATTCCAACTACTACCACGTAATCAGCTTTCCCACGAAGCCGGGCGGCAGTTTTTTCAATGGACATCAGGTGATCGGCATCGATATTTTCGGGAAGATCCAGCCATCCCAAAAAGTCGTTTCCTTTTCCGTTTTTATCGGTCAGTGTTTTGAGTTGCTTCAAAACATTGTCCTGCTCCTTGTTTATCATGTCCAGGGTCACCTCTGGTGCTGCCTGCGACACATCAATGGTAAGGTTCTGCATAGTTGTATCTGTTTTAGTCTTTGATTTTTTTACTCCAAAAATTTCACGTTTACTTTTTTCTTCCTCAAGCCTCTTTCTTCAACGTCCAAACCTGTAAACCGTCTACCTCAACTGATCCGTCAGGAGTTTTATTTCTATGGCCGGGGAAATCTTTTCATAGATAATATTGTAAACAGCCTCGGTTATGGGCATGTTCACTTTGTATTTTTTGTTGATCTCCACAATGCTTTTGACGGCATAGTAACCTTCGGCAATCATGAGCATCTCTAACTGAGCACTTTTAACGGAATATCCTTTTCCCAACATATTACCAAAAGTGCGGTTGCGCGAAAATTGGGAATAAGCAGTTACCAGCAGGTCCCCCAGGTAAGCCGAACTTTTGATGTCGCGGGTAATGGGGTGTACGGTGTCCACAAATCGTTTGATTTCCTGTATCCCGTTGGAGATGAGAACCGCCTGAAAATTGTCTCCGTAGCCCAATCCATGACAGATTCCTGCAGCAATGGCCATCACGTTTTTCAAAACAGCGGCATATTCAGTGCCGTAAATGTCATCAATAACAGTCGTTTTTATGAAAGAACAGGCCAGCTTGGATGCAAAAATTCTTGCTTTTTTTATGTCCTGACAGGCAATGGTAAGATACGACAACCGCTCCAAAGCTACCTCTTCGGCATGACATGGTCCCGAGATTACTGCAATAGACTCAATAGGAACCTCATAGTTGCGATTGAAAAAGTTGCCGATAATGAGATTTTCATCCGGAACCAGTCCTTTAATGGCAGATACCACAAATTTGTCCTTGAGAGATGCCTTTAACGGTTCCAGTGCCTCTTTGAGAAAAGCAGAGGGTATTGCGAAAATCAACACATCCGATTGCTCAACGACTTCATTGATGTCCGTGGAAAAGAATATCTGATCTGCATCAAAATCCACGGATGTGAGGTAATTGGGGTTGTGTCCCATTTTTCGAAACCGGTCAATATGTTCCTGTTCACGGAAGTACCAGTTCAGTCTGTCAGAATTATTCAGCACCATCTTGGCAATAGCGGTGGCCCAACTGCCACTTCCGATAATACCAATGGTCGATTCTTCATCCATGCCTGTCTGTTTTGGTTTCTGCAAATTTATTGATTGACGGATGCCGGGCGCAACGACAAATGTCATCTATTTTGCGTCCGGCTGATAAATATTTTAATTTTCAACCCAGCTTTTCACCTCTTCGGGTTTTGGATTTTGAAGTCCCAGTTTGTGCTTTTTGTTAAGCCCGCAGAGTTCCTGAAAGAGTTTGTTCGGATTGCTTTCTTTCAAGTCATCCACTTTCAGGTAACCGGCCTTGTGGATTACAGGTACCCATTCGGCTGGCACTCCGATTTCAGTAAACTTCTCCTCTCCGTCGCGTTCCTTTTTCTTTTCAGGCCGCATCTGAGGGAAAAATAAAACTTCCTGAATGGTACTTTGCCCGGTCATCAGCATCGTCAGACGATCAATGCCAATTCCCATTCCTGATGTGGGGGGCATGCCATATTCAAGGGCTCTTACAAAGTCCATGTCGATAAACATGGCCTCATCGTCTCCTTTCTCCGAAAGTTTCAGCTGATCCTGAAAACGGGCCAGCTGATCAATGGGGTCATTTAATTCCGAATAGGCATTGGCCAACTCCTTGCCGTTGACCATCAGTTCGAACCGTTCTGTTAATTCTGGATTTTCACGGTGCTTTTTACACAGTGGCGACATCTCCACTGGGTAATCTGTAATGAAGGTGGGCTGTATGTAGGAGGCTTCACATTTTTCTCCGAAGATTTCGTCAATCAGCTTGCCTTTGCCCATTGATTCATCGTATTCAATCTCCAACTCATCACAAACCTTACGCAACCCGGCAATGTCCATTCCCACAATGTCGTATCCTGTGTGTTCCTTGATGGCATCAAGCATGCTAATGCGCTTGTACGGGCGTTTGAAATCGATCACATTGTCACCAACCTGCACTTTTGTGGTTCCGTGCAGATCCAATGCTACTTTTTCAATCATCTCTTCGGTGAAATTCATCATCCACTTGTAGTCCTTGTAGGCTACGTATATTTCCATTACCGTAAATTCCGGATTATGGGTGCGATCCATTCCTTCATTTCGGAAATCCTTGCCGAATTCGTAAACCCCTTCATATCCCCCAACAATCAGTCTTTTGAGGTATAATTCATTGGCGATACGCAGATATAGCGCCATATCCAGGGTATTGTGATGTGTGATAAACGGGCGTGCTGCTGCTCCTCCGGGAATCGACTGCAGAATTGGGGTCTCCACCTCCAGGTAATCCTGTGCATTGAAGAATTCGCGCATGCTGTTGATGATGCGGGTTCTTTTTCTGAAAGTGTCGCGAACCTGATCGTTTACAATAAGATCCACGTAGCGTTGTCTGTACCTTTGTTCGGGATCGGAAAACGCATCGTAAACCTTTCCATCTTTTTCCTTGACCACCGGAAGCGGGCGTAAGGATTTGGCCAGCACTGTCAGGGAGGTTACATGAACCGATATTTCTCCCATATTGGTTTTGAAAACAAATCCTTTGATGCCGATAATGTCTCCTATGTCGAGCAGCTTTTTAAATACAGTATTGTAAAGGGTCTTGTCTTCGCCAGTACATATATCATCACGACGCAGGTATATCTGAATCCGTCCCTTCTTGTCCTTCAGTTCAGCAAAAGAGGCACTTCCCATAATGCGGCGGCCCATGATACGTCCGGCAAGACTTACCTCCTGAAAGGCCTCGGGATTTTCCTCGAAACCCTTCTTAATGTCTTCGCTGTAATGTGTTACGGGGAATTCTTCTGCAGGAAAGGGATTAATTCCCAGTTTTTCCAGCTCTTTCAGACTCTCACGTCTGATAATCTCCTGTTCGCTCAGTTCCAGTTGGTTCATAAAAATTGCGTATTGTTTATTCCAGGTGGAATTTTTACTCCGTTTGCTATTGAAATATAAGCGTTGCTATTTTTTGAGGTTTGCGGAAATTTGTTCGTTTTTCCTTGAGAAAACTCAAATTCAGTTGTTTAATTTGATTGAAAAACAAGCTCCACAAATAAAAAAAACAGGACAAAGATAGTGATTACCTGCGAAACAAAAATCTGCAAAGAGATTAAATCTTTTGTACAGCTTGTGACAGTGCAAATAAAAAACTTTCCGGCATTACGCTTGTTTTATTTCTGGCCTCGGTTATTTACTAAATAATCACTGTCTCTTTCGATGTAAACGGGCCTGCTGAGGTTCAGTAAAATACAGATGGAAGTTGAACCTCGCTATAGTAGGGTTTAGCCTGAACTGGATCAAAAATCTTTTGATTTATGAATTGATCAGGCATGAAAATGCCAAAAATGGTGGTTTGTGAAACTCCTCATTGTTATTTAAACTCATTTTAATTAAACTTGCACAATTGTATTTTTGAGAGATTGAAAAAGAGAAAAAATGAATATAGTAGCTGAAAGACGAAGAAAACCTGCATGGTTAAAAATACAATTGCCCAACACGGGCGATTATCAGTGGATGAATAAAACCATCCGTGACCATAAACTGCATACCATCTGTACCAGTGGTAAATGTCCCAACTCGGCCGAATGTTGGGGCAACGGAACTGCCACTTTTATGATTCTCGGAGATATCTGTACCCGGTCGTGTAAATTCTGCAATGTAAAAACCGGAAAGCCCGATGCAGTTGACTGGAAGGAACCTTTCCGAATTGCCCGATCTATCCAGATAATGAAACTGAAGCATGCTGTAATTACATCGGTGGACAGGGATGACCTTGAAGACGGAGGTGCCGGCGTGTGGGCCGAAACTATCCGAAAAGTGAAGGAAATGAACCCCGGAATTACCCAGGAGGTGTTGATTCCTGACTTCAATGGGTTAAAGCATTTGATAAAGCAGGTGATTGATGCCGAACCCGAGGTGGTAAGTCACAACCTGGAGACTGTACGCCGGTTGACTCCGCAAATCAGAAGTAAAGCCAAGTACGATCTGAGTCTGAAAGTATTGGAATATATAGCATCTACTGGTGTGGTGCCTAAATCCGGGATCATGCTTGGGCTGGGAGAGAAACCCGAAGAAGTGCTTGAAACGATGGATGATTTGATCAATGCAGGGGTAAAAGTGTTAACCATCGGTCAGTACCTTCAGCCATCTCCCAGGCATTTGGAAGTGGTAGAGTATGTTACTCCCGAACAGTTTGATTTTTACCGGGAAGAAGGCCTGAAACGTGGCTTTAAGTATGTGGAGAGTGGCCCCTTGGTCCGATCGTCTTACCATGCAGAGAAACATATTAATGCGCTGAAATAAATGAATATATCAACAACCATATTTGAGGATCTCGGGGAGATTGACTACCAAAAAGCCTGGGATTATCAGGAAGAACAATTCACCCGCGTAGTGGATAGTAAATTGTATAACCGTGAACATCCCGGAGGTGAAAAGGAGATTGAGCACCACTTGCTTTTTTGCGAACATCCACATGTTTACACCTTGGGGAAAAGCGGCCAAGCCAATAATTTACTTATTCAGGATGAATTTCTGAAAAAAATAAACGCCACTTTTTATAAAATCAACAGAGGAGGAGACATTACCTATCATGGTCCCGGCCAGATTGTTGGTTATCCTATTTTTGATCTGGAGCAAATGGGCCTTGGAATCAAAGAGTATATTCATCAACTGGAAGAAGCTATCATTTTGACGATTGGGGAATATGGTATTGATGGCGGGCGACTGAATGGAGCTACAGGGGTCTGGCTGGACACCGCTACCCCACAGGCCCGGAAAATTTGTGCCATTGGTGTGAGAGCCAGCCGGTATGTTTCTATGCATGGCTTTGCACTTAATGTCAATACCAATCTCGATTATTTTAATTATATCAATCCCTGTGGTTTTGTAGATAAGGGGGTAACATCGATGCAGAAAGAGCTTGGCCGGGAGTTTTCTTTGGATGAAGTTAAGGCGAAGTTGAGGAAGAATTTGCAGAAAGTCTTTGGTTTGAGCTTTATTAATTGAAATGGTTGTTTTATCGTGATTGTTTTTGCGTATAGCACCTTGTAGGCGGCAAATAAGCAATTGTTCTCCTGGTATGTTGATAACTTTTCGGATTAATAAGCCCGAAATAGTTTGAAAATGGGTATATTTTGACCCTGATTCGTTTGAACAAGGGGCAGAACCCAAATGAGCCATTCTCCTCAATTACAAAGGAAATGAAAATTTTCTCTGTGAAAAACATTGAGGGTTAACGGTTTTTTAATCAGGGGCAACCATCGGTGGTTCGTAAATTTCTATAGTTCGTTTCGCCGATCATTGGTTTAAGAAAATTTACTGTCTCAAAAGTGAGTGTGTTAAAATGGAAAAAAGATGGAGCATAAAAGAAAGTCCCGACAGTGAAATTGAAGCTGAGCTATCTGCATTCGAAAATATAGGGCCTGTTTTAGGGCGGTTGCTTGCTCTTCGTGGAGTGAAGAACCGCGCCGGGGCCGCAACCTTTTTTAATCCTGATCTCTCTGATCTTCACGATCCTTTTTTGATGAAGGATATGCGTGCGGCTGTGGATCGCATTAATGTCGCCTTATCCCGTCGCGAGAAGATGCTTATTTATGGCGATTACGATGTGGATGGAACTACCAGCGTCGCTCTTGTTTACTCCTTTATCCGCAAGATTCATCCCGATGTCAGTTATTATATTCCCGACAGGTACGATGAGGGTTATGGCGTGTCCTACAAAGCCATTGATATGGCCGCTGAAACTGGTATCACGCTTGTGGTGGCCCTTGATTGCGGGATTAAGGCCGTAGAAAAAGTGAAGTATGCCGCCGAAAGAGGAGTGGACTTTATTATCTGTGATCATCATACTCCCGGAGATACTTTGCCTGATGCCGTAGCCTGTCTTGATCCCAAAAGACCGGACTGCGGCTATCCCGATGTTCACCTATCGGGATGCGGAGTTGGTTTTAAATTGCTTCAGGCCTTATGTGTGGATCAAAAGATGGATACAGCCCAGCTTTTTCAATACCTGGATCTGGTGGTTGTAAGTATTGCTTCAGACGTGGTGCCCATTATTGGTGAGAACCGCATCCTTGCCGATATGGGGCTGCGGAAACTGAATGGTAACCCCGGAATCGGTCTGAAAAGCATAATTCGTGTATCCGGAATGGCCGGAAGGGAATTAAGTATTAGTGATATTATTTTTAAGATTGGTCCACGCATCAATGCAGCCGGTCGGATTGAATCTGGTAAAGATGCAGTAGCCCTTTTGGTGAGTGAGGATGAAAACGAAGCTTATGGTATGAGTCGTACCATAAATGAGTGCAACGAAACCCGTAAAGATTTGGATCGGAATATCACCAGGGAAGCGCTGAATCTTTTGAAGAACGATGATGCTCAAAAAAACCGCAAAACCACTGTGCTGTTTCAGCCCGAATGGCATAAGGGTGTTATTGGAATTGTAGCCTCCCGGTTGACGGAAAATTATTATCGTCCTACGGTTGTGCTTACTGCCTCCAAAGGCATGATTACCGGTTCGGCACGCTCGGTGGACGGATATGATTTGTACCACGCTATTGAGGCCTGTCAGGATTTGCTGGAAAACTTTGGAGGGCACACTTTTGCTGCCGGACTGACACTAAGGCCCGAAAATATTGATGCTTTTATTGAGCGATTTGAACAAGTGGTTGCTGAAACCATTCAACCCGATCAGATGGTTCCGCGAATAGAGGTCGATGCCGAAATAAGTCTTGGCGATATCACGGTGGAGTTTTTCCGAAATCTCAATAGATTTAAACCTTACGGACCGGGTAACCTCAAGCCGGTTTTTGTTACGCGCAGTGTTTATGATTTTGGAACCAGCAAAGTGGTTGGAAAGGACAAGGAGCACCTTAAGCTGGAGCTTATTGAGAGTACTTCACCCAAAATTATTAAAGGAATTGCTTTTGGCAAAGGATCTTTGTTGGAACAGATAAAAAATTCGCAGCCCTTTGATGTTTGCTATACTATTGAAGAAAGTCCTTACGATGAGCATCAACCCTTTCAGCTGATGGTACGTGACATAAAGTTCAGGGAAGATTAAACTTTATAAAGCAAAACACCCGACCAGGAGCCGGGTGCATTGCTTTTGGGGTAGGTTGATATGGTTGGTTTCTTTTGCTTGGTTATTTCACCACCACTTTTTTTGAGGTATTGTCTACCACTACAATGTATAGACCTGGGACTACGTTAACAGAGAGGTTTCCACCTGCATTGTCCTGACTGAATACTTTTGCTCCTGAGAGCGAGTAGATGGCCACGTTACTGCCCATGCAGTTTTGAATATTAATGCTTCCTTCTTTATTGAAAATGTTCTGTGTGTTGAATTGAATTTGCTCATTAACAGAAAGTGTTAGATCTTGAATAAATACAACGTTGTCAATATAAATATTACCAGAACCGCCTTCAAGACCTTCTGCTTGGATGCCAAATTGTTTATAGTCATGATACTGCATATTTGTCAGGTCATACTCTAATGTAACCCACTGTCCTTCTGTAGTAACATTTCTATACATTTCAAGGTTTGCGTTCCCACTTACGCTGTTGTCCCCTTGAAGTTTAACCGTAAGAGCATTGTCGTTTGTGGGGAGTTTTCCGACAGGCACATAAATGTCAACTTTGTATGTGATATAGTTTTCCAGAAAAAACTTTCCGTCATCTTGCCATAAACCAGCACCATTTGACCATCCTTCAGGGGCAAATTCTAATACTTTAGAACTGGAATTCCACTAGTATTAGGGTTGTCA
>DHQK01000211.1:13711-19218 GCA_002411085.1 Marinilabilia sp. UBA5340
TCCCACTAGTATTAGGGTTGTCAACGACAGTGCCTTCTGTGCTCCAAAATGAGGTAAAAGGATGAGTCCCATCTTCAAAATTCGCAATAACGACAGTGTTTTGGGCAGATAACCCACCAACACACATAATCAAAGCAATCAAAGTGTAAATTTTCTTCATAATAATTGGTTTTAAAGTTTAGATTTAGTAATTAAGTAATGTTAACAAATATACAGAACAGAACACAAAAGACCAATCAGATTTTTGCAAAACCATACAAGAAGTTCAAATAAATATGCATAAATTGATGAGTTAAAGGTTTTTGTTTGTGAAAAGAGTATTTTTATTGATTAAAATTGGTGAGAGGTCGCCGGATAACATTTTTATCAGGTACTTCCATTGTGACTGAGGAAATATTTTGGTTACAATCAGAGTGATATATGCTCAAAAGTACGTGGTCTATAATGAAAAATTCGACCTTTTCTCCCGATATTTTTGGATTAGTGGACTATGACTTGTTGTATTCTGATACTTGGGAAGGTGAAAAACAACACGAGAATATTAAAAATCTAACGATCTGTTGTATATTTGTACAAAACAAAATAAAGCTGATTAACTATGAGAAATTTGCTTAGCCAACCATTGATTGCCACTGTTTTGTCGATAGCATTGGTGTTTTCGGCCTGTCAGTCGGGTCAGAAGAAAAAAAGCGATGACAAGAAGGACGCTGCAACTACACAGAAGATAGATAAGGAGGTAATAGAGCAGGATGTACGTGAATTTGTGTATCCGTTACCCACCACATTTGAGGTGACAGAGATGCTGAATCGTATAGGTGCTTCTTACATTTTGACTTTGTCCAATTCAGCAGATAATGTGGATAAATACCTTACCGAAACCAAGCAGGCCTTGAATCTTGGTGTTTATGGAGCAGACCTGAGCTACGCCAGTACATACAACCAGAAACAGCAGGTGGTGACTTATATGGAGGCATCCCGTAAACTTATTGATGCATTGAATATTTCCGGAGCTTTATCGGATGATATCATTGAGCAGATTGAGCAAAATGAGGAAGATAAAGACAAACTTGTGGAAATTATTACCAATACTTTTTACGATACTTATGAATATCTGAATGTTAATGGTCGCGGGTCTGTTAGTATGCTGGTGTTGTCTGGTAGTTGGGTCGAAGCACTTTACATCACTACCAACATTTCTGAGGATACTTATCAGAACAAAGAAATGGTGAAGATTGTAATGCAACAGAAATCTTCATTGAATAAATTGTTGGATTTGATGAAGAATTATGAGTCTGATCCTGCAGTGGATGAGGTGTTGAACGAATTAGCCCCATTGGCCAGGGTTTATAATATGGTGGAAGATAACGCGATATCTGAAGATCAGATGAACGTGATTATTGAAGAAGTAACCAGAGTCAGGAATAAGTTTGTGGAATAGGACTGAAGTTTTCTTAAATAATATACAAGCCATCCTGATTTATACGGGATGGCTTTTTTTTATGATTGCCGAAAGAAAAAGGTTGAACCTTTTTCTTCGGTATTCAGCCTTTCAGACTTTTGCCTTCTGCTTCTAAATTCATAATTGAATGATGATGAAATATAGCTTTTTCAAGGGCTGGGAAATATTTTTTTGTATATTCACATTGTTGATTTTATAAGTAATGGCCCTGGCCTTCTGTATATTCTTTTTTGAGATTTTTGAGGGATTTGGGGGCTGCCATCGGTTTCAATAATCAGGTTTTTTGACAATCCTTTTTTAAAGTGTCCGTAATGGAACAAACAATGAGTGAAGCTCTTTTGGAGTCATTAATGAAGCTTTTTGCTTTGCTTACTGATATCAAAACAGAAAGCAAAACAGGGCGCGCACGCTTTATGGTTGAAGATTTTCTTGGAAGACACTTCAATACTGAATATGTACAGCAGTATCTTGAGAAATTTGATGAGTTTCTGGCTCGGTATCACTCCCATATTTATAGTAACAATCAGGAGCTCATTAGTAAACAATCGTCCGATAACCAAACGCGGATTCTGAATATTTGTAATCAGATAAACCAGGAGCTGGAGCAGGAACCAAAGATTATTCTGTTTGTTCAGCTGCTCGATTTTCTGAAAAAGGAAGATACTATCAGTGAAGAGGAACATTATTTCGTGGATCTTCTTGCGGAGAATATGAAGATTGATCCGCAGGACTACGACAATCTGAAGACCTTTATTCTGGAGTCGCCTGAAGATGTAAATGATAAAGGGTCTTTGTTGTATATCAGCGGGGACAAAGATTCTCCTGATCCAAATGTGAAGAATATCTACAATCCCAAACAGCAGATTATTGTCTGGGTATTGAGAGTCCGGAGTACGAAAACTTTTGTCTTCAGATATGCTGGTTCGCGCAACCTTTATTTGAACGGACATAAGGTGGAACAGAACCGCACTTACATTCTGGCTGTGGGTGCCGTAATAAAAACATCGCGGATGCCTCCTGTATATTATGGTCGTGTTGCAGAGAAGTTTATTCACCGCATAGACAAGGCCAGGATAATCTACCGTGCTGTGGATGTTTCTTATAAGTTCAATAACAATCAGATAGGCATTCACCGATTTAGCTTTACCGGTCGCTCAGGACAATTGGTAGGTATTATGGGAGGTAGTGGTACCGGTAAATCGACACTGCTGAATGTACTTAACGGAAACTATAAACTGAGTAACGGAAAAATTTCCATCAACGGCTATGACCTTCAGGATGACAAAGAGCATCTGGAAGGGGTGATTGGCTATGTTCCGCAGGATGATTTGCTGAAAGAGGAGTTAACCGTATTTGAAAACCTTTATTTCAATGCGCGTTTGTGTTTTAGCGATCAAAGTCAGGATGAAATTTTGCAGCGGGTTGATAATGCCCTTCAGGACTTCGACCTGGTGGAGGCACGTGATTTGGTCGTGGGCAATCCGCTGAATAAAATACTGAGTGGCGGCCAGAGGAAACGACTCAATATTGCCCTGGAGCTGATTCGGGAGCCATCTATTCTTTTTGTTGATGAGCCCACATCGGGTTTGTCGTCTATGGACTCTGAAAAGGTAATGTCGTTGCTCAAGCGTCAGGTGCTTAAAGGAAAATTGGTGATTATTAATATACATCAGCCTTCTTCCGATTTGTACAAGATGCTTGACAAGCTTTTGATGATTGACAAGGGAGGCTACATCATTTTTAACGGAAACCCCATGGATGCCATCGTGTATTTCAAAAAGATGGCCAACTATGTAAATCCCGAGGAGCGCGAATGTTATGTCTGTGGCAATGTGAAGTCGGAGCAGGTATTGCGGATTGTCGAAGCACGGATGGTTAACCCCTATGGTAAACTTATCAGGAAGAGAAAAGTAAAACCTGAAGAGTGGTACCGATATTACCTTGAAAATTTTGAGAGCAAGTTTCAGTGGAAGGTCAAGCGCAAACTGGATCGTAAAGAACCCTTGCCCGACAATCTTTACAATATTCCCAACCGCCGGAAACAGTTTTGGATTTATACATTGCGAGATGGGCTGTCAAAGCTTAAAGATCGTCAATACATGCTGATCAACATACTGGAAGCACCGGTGCTCGCATTGATTCTTGGGTTTTTCACCAAGTTTCTGGCAGGTTCAGGCAGTGACCCTTCAGCTTATGTGTTTGCGGAGAATGTGAATATACCGGCCTATTTGTTTATGGCGGTTGTGGTTTCTTTGTTTATAGGGTTAAATGTTAGTGCCGAGGAGATAATAAAAGACCGGAAACTACTGCAGCGGGAATCTTTTCTCAATCTCAGCCGCTTCAGTTTTCTGAACAGTAAGATTCTGATTTTGTTTGTTATATCTGCTATTCAGACGTTGATGTTTGTGCTGATTGGAAATAGCATTCTCGAAATAAAGGGCCTTACCTGGAGTTATTGGCTGATTTTGTTTTCCACAGCCTGTTTTGCCAATATGCTGGGCCTGAATATCAGTAGTGGTTTGAATTCTGTCGTTGCCATCTATGTGCTGATTCCGCTTATATTGGTGCCACACCTTTTGTTTAGTGGTGTTATTGTAAACTTTGATAAACTTCATAAATCCATCGCTAATGAACGTTTTGTTCCCAGAATCGGGGATGTTATGGTTTCCCGCTGGTCTTATGAAGCACTCGCTGTAAATCAGTTTAAGAACAATGACTTTGATGCAATATTTTTTGAGGAAGAGCAGGGGATGAGCAACAATTCTTACTATGGTACTACATTTATCCCTGAGCTCCTGAATCATGTGGATGTAGCACGTTGGTCAGCCGAACAGGGGCTTCCTGACCAGCAGATAATGTTTCAGGAAAAATTGTTTGTTGCTTTTAAGCAGTTGCATGAAAAATTCCCTGAGCTTATTCCTGCAGGGATCTTGCCTTATGCGCGTTACCCCTGGGATAAAAATCAGTTTAGTCAGGCAGAGGTAATTCTTGAAGATGCCCGGAAATACTTCAATGGTCAATATAAAAAATGGAATCTCCGTCGGAATGCAGCTATGGAAGAATTAATACAGGAGAGAGGAGGAGCTGAGGCTGTGCTGGAATTCAAAGAGAAATATCACAATGAGTCATTGACCGACATCATGTTGAATAAAAAAAGCGTGGAGCAATTTGTGTTTACTGACCGCCGATACGTGCGGAAAAAGCATCCTGGGTATAAACTGCCGGAAGGAGAATGGGGGCGGGCACATTTTTATGCTCCTTCCAAAAAGCTGGGATCATGGTATATTCCCACTCCCTGGTTCAATATGATTGTAGTATGGATTGGAGTAGGGCTTTTATATGTGGCCCTTTATCTTGACTTGTTGCGTCGGGTAATTCGCTACTTTGAGACCTTTAAACTTAGGCGTTTGCACCGAAGATTGCAAAAACTGGGTACATGATAAGGTGTCGAAAAAAATTTGACAGCAGCATAAATCAGAAAACGGGTGCTCCGTGACTCAGGGGCACCCGTTTATTTTTTGCTAAATGTAATCTGGTATTGAAATATGTGGATATTCTAAACCAATTTAACATCTACAGCATTAAGACCTTTGCGGCCTTCAACGAGTTCGAAGGTTACTTCGTCGTCTTCCTGGACTTTGTCAATAAGACCTGTGGCGTGAACAAAGTACTCTTTTTCTGACTCATCTTCTTTGATGAATCCGAAACCTTTGGATTCATTAAAGAATTTTACTTTTCCTGTTTTCATTTTTAAAAAATTTGATTTGTTAATCATTTCATGAATGATTCATGATAGAGTAAAGTTCTTTTACCTTGCTGACTATCAAAATCGTTCATGATGTTTGTTCTTTATACAAATTAAAGAAGATTCCGGGAATTTTGCATGTTTTTTGGAATAAATTCTTCTGTTTGGATTATTTTATTTTTGTCATATTTGTTATTTTTAACAATATTTCATTATTTAATCAGCTTTGTCGTTATAGGATGTTCATAAGATTAAGCATTACAATCAATCAGGGAAGAACTGACATAGGGAACAACGAATTAT
>DHQK01000211.1:19468-27778 GCA_002411085.1 Marinilabilia sp. UBA5340
AAGTTAGGCTGTATGCGACGACACACATTTTTTATAACCATATAAAACTACAATCATGAAAAAAGTAATTTTGCCAATAATGTTGGTCTTTTTTACAACAACCTTATCTATGTGTACTACGAAAGAAAAGAAAGAAATAGGGATTCAACTCTATTCGGTGAGAGATGATATGAAGGAAGCTCCGGTGGAAACAGTCAGGAAGGTGGGGGAAATGGGATACACTTTCATTGAAGCAGCCGGATATGCAGATGGTTTGTTTTATGGGATGGATCCCAATGAGTTTAGTGCTTTGGTGGAAGATAATGGTATGAAATTCTTAAGTTCTCATACCGGGCAGGCTCTTCCCGATTCAGCTTCCTGGGATTCGACCATGGCCTGGTGGGATGAGTGTATTGATGCTCATCTGGCGGCAGGGGTAAAATATATTGTTCAACCCTGGATGGGGGATGAAGGATATAATTCGTTGGATGGATTGAAAAAGTACTGTGATTATTTCAATGCCATAGGGAAAAAATGTAGTGAAAAAGGAATTCGTTTTGGCTACCATAACCATGATGGTGAATTTGCCGAATTGGAAGGAGAGATTATTTACGATTATATGCTCCGGAATACAGACCCGGAGAATGTCTTTTTTCAACTTGATTTGTATTGGATTAAAGAAGGCGGAAAGCAGGCTGTTGATTACTTCAAAGAGTATCCTGGGCGCTTCCTGCTCTGGCATGTGAAAGATGAGAAGGAATTGGGTGCCAGTGGGGAAATGGATTTTAAAACTTCGTTTGCCATGGCCCAAGAGGCAGGAGTTCAGTACCTGATTGTTGAGGTGGAGAAATATAATTTCGAACCGTTGGAAAGTATTGAAAAAAGCTTGCATTATTTGCAAAATGCAGAATTTGTAAAGGCATCTTACACAAAATAAAAAAAACATTTTTATTTTTAGGTCGCATCAAAATCTAATTTGTTGCGACCTTTTTTTATATGTATGGAGAACAAGAAACTAGGAACATTTGGTGGTGTTTTCACTCCTTCGATATTGACGATACTTGGGGTGATAATGTATCTGCGTTTTGGGTGGGTTGTCGGAAATGTTGGGCTTATTGGAACATTGCTTATTGTTACTCTTTCTACCTCCATTACCTTTCTTACGTCTTTGTCTATTGCTTCTATTTCGACCAATACCAAGGTTAAGGCCGGAGGAGCTTACTACATGATTAGCCGCTCTCTCGGGGTAGAGATTGGCGGAGCATTGGGAATTCCTTTGTATTTGGCTCAGACTTTCTCAGTGGCTCTTTACGTAATGGGGTTTTCTGAAAGTATGGTGGCTGTGTTTCCGGCACTTAATATCAAATTGGTTGGGGTGATATCCACTTTATTGTTGGGGGGCTTGGCTCTGTTTTCCACGAAAGCTACCATTAGGGCTCAATACATTATATTGTCTGTGATTGCACTTTCTCTAATTTCTTTACTACTTGGAAAGCCTGTTGAGAATTCAAGTATCGAAATGTGGGGGGTGCCTGCTTCCCATTCGGTCGGTTTTTGGCAGGTTTTTGCAGTGTTTTTCCCGGCTGTTACAGGCATTATGACGGGTGTTAATATGTCCGGGGATTTAAAGAACCCATCCCGGTCAATTCCTAAGGGAACATTTTTTGCCGTCGGTACGGGGTATCTGATTTATATGATGTTGCCTGTTATCCTGGCCGGACGTGCTGATGCCTCAACTCTGGTTTCTGATCCTTTGATCATGCGACAGATTGCGTTGTGGGGAGGAGCTATTCTTTTGGGAGTGTGGGGCGCTTCTTTGTCCAGTGCAGTGGGTAGCCTGTTGGGGGCTCCCAGAGTACTTCAGGCATTAACCAGAGACAATGTGGTGCCGAGAAAGCTTTCTTTTCTTGCCAATTCTTATGGAGAAGAAGGTATTCCACGGGGGGGGACTATTCTGACGATCATTATAACAATCGTTTGTGTTATTCTGGGTGATTTGAATGCTATCGCTCCTGTGCTGACTATGTTCTTCCTGGCTACTTATGGTATCCTGAATATTACTGCCGGAATTGAACGATTCTTGAAAAGTCCCTCATTTCGGCCCAAGTTTAAGGTGCATTGGGGGTTTTCGCTGGTTGGGGCTATTGGCTGTATTGCAGTCATGTTTCTGATTCACGCCCTTGCTACAATTATGGCCATCGTTTTTATTCTTTTTGTACTGATATGGTTACGCCGCCGGCGGCTTAAGGCTACCTGGGGAGATGTGCGTAATGGTATGTTGTTACAGTTGGCTCGCTCTGTTCTTTTGTTGGTGAAACCTATGGATGATCCTAAAAGCTGGCGTCCCAATATTTTGGTGTTTTCGGGCGCTCCAATGAAACGCTGGCATTTGATTGATTTTGCCAGCGGACTGGCACAGGAAAAAGGGCTGTTTACAGTGGCAACCATTCTTCCTGAAGAGAAAGTCCCTCAGGACAAGATTTATCAATATGAAAGGCAAATCAGGGATTATCTTTTTGATAAAAATATCCGGTCGCTGGTTCGTGTCATTCGTGCGCAAGACCCGTTCTCTGGTGCCCGGCATTTAAGCAATGCTTACGGGTTGGGCCCCTTGGTTCCCAATACAATATTGCTGGGGGATACCACTGATGTATCGCATCACGAACGGTATGCCCAGATGATTACCCACTTTTATCAGTCGCGAAAGAATGTTATAATCCTTAAAGATGAGCAGGTACTTACCAAACGCAATAATCTGAACGTAGACCTTTGGTGGGGTGGACTTAAAGGAAACGGCGGGCTGATGATGGTATTGGCTTTTATGATGCAGAACAGCCCTCACTGGCAACAGGTTTCGATTACAATAAAAATGGTAGTGACTTCGCAGAATGCAGCACGGGAAGCTCAGAAAAACCTCGATAGTCTTTTTGCATCTATTCGAGTCGATTTTCAGAAAAAAATCCTGGTGGATGAGCAGGGCGATTTCTTTCACGCGCTCACCAATGACTCTAAAGAAGCTGACTTGGTGATGTGTGGATTGAAAAAACCCGATAGCGATTTTTCCTGGTACTTCAATGAATTAAAAGAGAAAACGGCTTCTATTCCACGTAAATTATTTGTTGTTGCTTCTCATGATATTGCCTTTAAGGAAATTTTGAGTTAAGATCAGTGTTGTTGCTGATTCCTTCTGCTGCTTACAATTTGTTACATCGTTACATGTCAGGCAGAGTGAGGTTGATCTATTGTCTGTTTCCCCAAAATAGTACATGGATAGAAAATTATTAGGGGTTTTCAGGATTAATATTACTTTCCGGTTATCAAGTGGCTGTAGTCCAGTGCTGTGGCCTCTTTCCATTTGTTCGTTTCTCTTTTTGTTCGTATATTTGTGGTAAATTATGGATTGTACCCACCCCATGAAGTTACTTCCTTTATCTGGCGTTGGCCTTTTTGTTTTGGTAAGTAGTGAGGCACCCGAAGCATGTCTTTAAAGAAGGAAAGATGTGTTGGTGTATCGAAGGTAGAATTGTATAACAAATAAATAAAAACTTTGGATGCCTATGAAATATCAGATCTATTCATTGCATAATTATCGAAAAATCCCCCAAATCGATAAATTGGGTGAACAAGATTTAAGAAATATTGATGTGGTTGGTCATGTGTTGCCGTTTAAAACAAACAATTATGTAGTTAATGAACTTATTGACTGGGACAATTTTCATGATGATCCAATATTTATTCTGAATTTCCCTCAAAGGGGAATGTTGCATCCCGAAGACTTTGATCGTATGGCTTCGGTTTTGCAAAATGAAACAGATAAGATTGAGTTAAAAAAGGCGGCCAATGCCATTCGCCACAAACTGAACCCTCACCCTGCCGGGCAAGCACATAATGTTCCGGAACTTCATGGCCAGAAATTATCCGGGATCCAGCATAAATACGATGAGACCATGTTGTTCTTTCCAACCCAGGGACAAACATGTCATGCTTATTGCACCTTCTGTTTCCGCTGGCCCCAGTTTACAGGAATGGATGATCTCAAGTTTGCAATGAACCAGATCGATTATGTGATTGAATACCTCAGGGCACATCCGGAAATTACAGATATCTTATTTACAGGGGGAGATCCTATGGTGATGAAGGCTTCAATCTTGGATGCTTATATTACCAAGATCCTTGATGCTAACTTACCAAATCTTCAAAATATCAGAATAGGAAGTAAATCGCTTTCATTCTGGCCTTACCGTTATCTTACAGACAGCGATGCAGATGATGTACTCAGGGTTTTTGAAAAAGTAACGAAAGCCGGAAAATCACTGGCTTTTATGGCCCATTTTAATCATTACAGGGAGTTGGAAACTCCGGCCCTTGAAAAGGCTGTAGCCCGTATTCGTTCTACTGGAGCTCAGATTCGTACACAGTCGCCTTTGCTCAATCATATCAATGCGGATAGCAAGGTGTGGAGTACTATGTGGCGCAAGCAGGTAAAGCTTGGGATGATCCCGTATTATATGTTTGTAGCCAGAGATACCGGTGCACAAGAGTATTTTGGCGTTTCTCTGGCACGTGCCTGGGAGATTTTCCGCGGAGCATATATCAGTGTAAGTGGGATTTCACGTACTGTTCGTGGCCCCAGCATGTCTTGTACGCCTGGAAAAGTTCGTATTATCGGAGTGAGTGAAGTAAAAGGGGAGAAGGTTTTTGTGTGTGAGTTTATTCAGGGACGGAATAGCGACTGGGTTGGCCGGCCTTTCTTTGCCAAATACGATCCACGTGCGCTGTGGATGGATGATCTGAAGCCTGCATTTGGGCAGGAAGAATTCTTTTTTGAAGAGGATCTTGCCAGAATGTTGCTATAAAAAGGATATTGTTCAAAACCCGCATCATTAATCATACTGATGCGGGTTTTTTTATGATTTGTTGTATTTTTGACTTTTGCATCAAAAAAATAAAAGTTTTACCGGAAAGATTATTCGGTAGGCTGTCCGATATGGGAAAGGAAAGAAAAGGAATAAAATATCTGAAGCTTGCTGCGAAAATTATTTTGAGTGGTGCTATTTTATGGTACATTTCCACCAAAATTGATATTGAGCAGATCGGCGGAGCCATGCATCGTGCAAGACCTGAATGGTTGTTTCTGGCGCTGTTAATTTACAGTGTCTCTCAGATTGCTGCAGCGTTTCGTCTCAATACCCTTTTTCGGTTAATGCCGGTTCATATTTCTCAGCTATCAAACCTTAAACTTTACTGGCTTGGCTTATTTTACAATCTATTTCTGCCTGGTGGAGTAGGGGGAGATGGGTTCAAGGTATACATCCTCAATCATTACCTGAAAGTACCGGTTAAGCGGTCTTTGGGGGCTATTTTTGCCGATCGGTTATCCGGGTTGACTATTATTGTGACTTTTCTGCTGATTCTGGTTCAGTTTATTGATTATACTATTCCTTTCGGGGGCTGGTTGTTGCTGACAATTCCACTGCCACTGGTAGTGCTTTTTTTCTTCATGAAATTGGTTTTACCACTTTTTCTAAAGGCTTTTTCAGCTATAAGCCTTTGGTCAGTATTGGTACAGGGGATTCAGATGTTGGCAGCGGTATGCATCCTTTATGCTTTGGGCGTTGAGAATTCAGGCAATTATGATGATTATCTCTTTTTGTTTTTCCTTTCGGCAATTATGGCCTCTGTACCTATTACACTGGGCGGAATTGGTGCACGTGAGTTTACGTTTCTGATGGGTGCAGAATACTTGCACTTACAGCAGGATCTTGCTGTGGCTTTAAGTTTACTTTTCTTCCTTGTTTCGGCAGTATCAGCTCTTCCTGGTATCTGGTATTCTGTCAGACCACGCAGTGTCTTAAATCATTTTACAGAAGATCAAAAATTTAATGCTTCTAACTGAGGATAAATTTTAATTTTGAATTCCTGGAGTAGTTTTTCACGTGCCTCTCTCAGTGCATAATTGTAGCTTCCCGGTCGCATTCCTTTTACTCCGCTAATGGTTCCGTTAAATATCTCGGTTTGCGAATCAGCTGAAAGAACAGTAACCAGAAGATCGGCGAATACAAGGTATACTTCATATCCATTTCCTTCTTTTATTTCTCCTTTGCGAAATCTTATATCCACTTTTACCAGATACTTTGCCTGTTCGGGCAAGAGGGTAAAGTTGAAGAATGTTTCATTGAGTTGTGATTTTAAGCGATTGGCAAAGGGGGTGGTCGGGGTGGCATCTCCGAATACTATTTCATTGGCTGAAAACCATGCCTTGGATTTCTGTAGCTCAATGTTGAAGCGGGCACTAGGAATAGTTTCCTCAGGCATAAAAAATGCCACAAGCGGACTTTCAATATTTTCTTTTTGAAGCAGTACAGTATGATCAAATACTGCGGTTATAAGTTGCTTTTTCCGGGAAGATTCTAGTTTTTGAATATAACTTTCAGCTTCTCCTCCGGGATTTGTGGTTACTTTTTCCTGTAGAATTCCTCCTCCCTCGGAAAATTTAAAATGGAGGGGAAAATTATGAACAGGTATCTTTCGGCCCGATTCAAGATAGTATTCCACTTTTACTTTGAGGGGACTTTCCATGTTTTTGGAAAAGGCAACATTGTAATCCGGATTTTCGGGAGTTATAGAGATTTGGGAAAATAGCTCCCTAAGCTCCTGCATGATATCTGAACCAAAATGGATGTTTCCATCAATTGAGCGATAAGATAAATCTTCTTTAAGATGATGTTGAAGCGCCTCAATGGCTTTGAAATAGGCTGCAAGAGATGCAGTGATTTCCTGGCGTTCTCTCAGTCTTCGAGCTTCGAGAAGAAATGTTGCCGCTCTTTTTTTAGCCATCTCCAGATCCAGCTGTTTTTGTCTTTGGTATTTGTTTTTATTCAGCCGCATCAGAACCCAGTATTCCCGTTTGTTTTCCCAGGTCTGCACTTCATATCCTGATAGATTCTCTGCTGCAGAAGTGCTGATTTCTGATTCAAATGTTTCGCGGAATTGATAGTTGTCTTCGAATTGTCGCAGCAGGGAGTTAGCCGATACATTGACTTCAATTTCCGATGTCATTTCCCGCAATGCGTCTGCTCTGGCTTTTTTGGCATAATCAAGGCCGGCATCTTTCTCTTTGTAAGCCATGCCAATACCTATGTAATATTCCTGATCCGAAGGGCGTTTTTTTACCCATTTGGGTTTTGCTGCCTGTATTGCAGTTGATCCTATAATGAGGAGAATAAAGGTTAGGACGTAGTATCGACGGGCCATAGCTTCGTTTTTATTTGTTTTAAACTATTTTAACAATAATTGTTCCACAATTGGTATGATTTGGTCATATTCAAAACCTTTGGAAACGGCGTTGCGAATAATGGCAGCTTTTTGCTTGATGGGCTCTTTGTTTTTTACTTGTCTGGATTTTTCCCTGATTACTTCCTGAAGCTTTTCCGTGTACTCTTCCGGATTTATTTGTTCAAGCGCTTCATCAATGGTTGCATTATCAAGCTTTTTTTGACGTAATTGCCATGCAATTTTTTGGCGGCCCCATCTGTTAAACCGGAATTTGTCGCGCACAAAGAAACTGGCAAAACGTTTTTCATCAATGAATTCTTCTTCAAGAAGTCGTTGTATTATTCTTTCCCCATCTTCAGCACTTACGTCCCATTTATCCAGTTTTTTTTGGATGTCTGATCTGCAGTATTCCTGGCGTGAGCATAAAGCTGCTGCTTTATTGATGGCAGTTTTGTAATCCATTTTGCACTCTTTTTTGTTTATGAGTTAATCAGGTAATGTGAATGCTGATCCAGACTAAAATAATGATTTTTTGTGTGGTTTTGGGAGGTGTTTATTATATTTTTAGGAAGATGCGGGTTTTATTTGTATGTTTTTTGTTTATTTCTCAATGGGTAATCGGTCAGGATAAAGATGCGCGCCATTCAATACGTTTTCTTTCCGGAAATCTGCATGGTGGCTGGTTGCAAATTCACTCTTCTAAAATCGAAAATTTCAGAGGAGTACGACCTAAAGGCGCAGGATTGGAGCTTTCCTGGAAGTTTGTTTCTCCCGAGTCTTATGCTCTTTGTAAATGTTATCCTTCTTTGGGCATCTCCCTAAATTATTGGGATTTTGGACACGAGGCACTGGGAAATGCTCTGTCCGGGTTGTTTTATGTAGAACCGGTTTTGTTTTCGCCATTCAATGTGGATGTTTCGTTGAAAACAGGCCTTGGGGTTAGTTATCTGGATCATCCTTATGACGAGGATTCCAATCCGGAAAATGTTGTTTACAGCACTTCGATTGCCTTCCCTTTAATGGCGGGATTGTCCATGGAATATGCTATCTCCGGGA